>CAZJUE010000227.1:0-4510 GCA_964549025.1 uncultured Anaerolineaceae bacterium
GCCCAACGCCTCCCCTACCAGCACCCCCAGCCAGACCGTCAGCCCGACCGCTCCTGCCTCGGCGACCCCCTAACCACCTGCCAATCGCAGAAGACCGAATCCGCGGCCGGATTGCTAGTTAGCTGTCGATGGAGAAGGCTCGGTCGATCAGCTCACGCAGCGCCCGATATCCGTCCGCCATCGGTCCCAGCTCGATGTACTCGCGCAGGGTATGCGCTTCTCCGCCGCGGGTCAGGCCCACACACACCGCCGGCAAACTCCGCTGAAGGGGCACGCTGGCGTCGGTGGAACCGGCTTCCAGGTGCTGGTGGTGTTCGCCGACCGCGTGCAGCGAGTCCACCGCGGCTTGCACCAGTGGATGATCGGTGGGCAGCTGGCCACCGGGACGCACCCCGATGAGTTCCAACTCCAATCCGAGCTGATCGCTTGCCGCACCGCGCACCAGCCCCTGAAGCGAGCGGTCGAGCTGCTCGAGAGCACGCTCCGACTCTGAGCGCAAATCCAGCTCGAAGCTCGCGGCGTCGGCAATGCTGTTGATCGACCGGCCACCTTGAATGGTTCCGATGTTCAGTGAGGTATTCGGTGCTCCGGGAAGTTCCAGCTCGAGCAGCGCCTGCCCGAGCCGCAGCAACCCGTGGACCGCGGATGCGCGCCCGCGATGCAGCCAAGAGTGGCCGCCCCTGGTGGTAGCGCTCAAGCGGTAGCGCCGGGCTGGCAATGCCCGGTGGCAAATATGGCCAAAAGCCATTCCTTCCAGCACCAGGTATGCGGACACCTGACCTTCAAGCTGGGACACCACCTCCCGCATCCCGTTCAGATTGCCCAGGCCCTCCTCTCCGACGTTGGCAACCAGCCATAGGTCTCCCGCAGGCGGGTCGGCCCGCAGGTCTTCGGCCAATTCGAGCAACGCTCCCAGCGCAACTGCATTGTCCCCAATGCCCGGCGCGGTAATTCGGGCCTGGGTACGTTTGGCGTGCAGATCGGTGTCGCGGTCGAATACGCTGTCGAGGTGTGCTGAAACCAGGATCGCCGGGGCCGCACCGCCGGGGACGCAAGCGTACACGTTTCCAAGCTGGTCTTGATGCACCTGCTCCAGCCCGGCGGCCTCAAATGCACGCTGCATATGCGCGGCCCGCTCGGCTTCGTCGAAGGTCGGGGAAGGGATCGCCTGAATGTCCAGAGTGCTGGTGATCCAGCGCTGTAAGTCCATCTAGAGCGCCCGGGCCGCGGGCCTCAGCGCTTCCAGCCGAGCTTCCGCCAGACCAGGTGCGGCTCCAAGCGCAAATAGTGCATCAGTCCCCTCGATCGCCAGCGAGGCCGAAACGCTGCCTCGCAGCCCGGCTTCCAGCGGGTCGCCGGTCTGATACAACCCCGCCAGAAATCCCCCGCAGTAAGCGTCTCCGGCGCCGGTCACATCTGCAACCCGGACCGGGTAGGCGGGGACGTGCCAGAATCGCTGGGCCGATCGATCCCATATCTGCTGGCCGGCGGCGCCACGCTTAATGACCACGATCGGGCAGCCGAATTCGGCCAGCGCCTGCGCCATTTCCCGTTCTTCCGGCGGATGGGGTTGAAAGAAGGAGCGGGCCTCGGCCTGGCTGGGAAGAAAAGCGTCCAGCCCGTTGACCAGCACCCGCAGCTCCCGCCGGAACCCTGGTTCCATGTAGCGCAAGGATGGATCGACGGTGACGGTCTTCACCCCGAGCTCTCGAAGCCGTGCCGGGACCAGGCTGTGGGTGAGGAAGTCGGCGGGCGCCAGGTGAGCGGCTGCAGGGACGCCGCCGCCGAATTCAAGATCTGCAGGGCGAATCGCCAGCGGCGCGAAATGCGACCGCTGTTCCTGCCCGACAGTTGAATGCTCATAGTCGCGTAGCATTTCGGGCAGCGGCTGCCCAATCCGCTGGAAGTGAGCGGTTGGGTTGGTGTCCACCCGCTCCTCGGGCGAGAGATAGGCGTAGAACGTGCGGGTGTCCTGTGGTTCGGGCAAGACCTGTACGCGCTCAACACGGATGCCGGATCGCTCGATGCGCTGCAACCACTTGGGAGGATAATTCGATCCTACCCGACTGACGATTTCGACCTCTGCCTGCCATACTGCAGCTCCGACGGCGGCGTAGACCGCGTTGCCGCCAAGCACCCTCAGGCGGACCTGATCGTCGTGAGTGATAGAATAGTCCTCCCGCAGGCCTCCAATAACAATCAGTCGGTCGGACATCCACCGGATTATACCGAGCAGCAGCAGTTGACCAGTTCACTGGCCCGCCAGGCAGTCAACGCGCCCGCCTTCCTGCGAGAGGCGTGGCCCGACCTGCGGTCCCAGGCCGCGGCGACGGTGAAAGCGTTGCCGCAACGGCCCGGAACCGTATTGCTGTGTGGATGCGGCGACTCCCACCACGCCAGCGACAGCCTCAGCCACGCATTCCGCAGTTGGGGAAAGTTGTCGGCGCTCGGCTCGCCGGCCATGCAGACCGCCCGGTACCTGGTGCCGGAGCTCAGCCGCGATCCAAGCGAAATGCTATTGATCGGCGTATCGGTCTCCGGTGCGACTGCACGAACCTTGGAAGCGATCGAGCTGGGGCGCCAGCGCGGCCTGCATACGCTGGCCATCACTTCCCAACCGGAGAGCGCTTTGGCGCAGCTCAGCGGGCAGGCGCTGTGCTACGGCCTGCCGGAATACCCGACCGGTCCAGGATTGATGAGCTACCTGGGCAGCCTGCTTGCCGGTTTGGCGCTGGCCAGTGAATTGGCGCCTCAGTCAGCCAGGCGGGCGGTGGACCAGGGGATCGAATTTGCGGCAGACGCGCTGGCCGAGGTGATGCAAGAACGGTGGTCGGCCGGGACGGAGCTGGCGGATCTGCTGACCGCCCACCTTCCGGCGCGGGTCACGCGAGCGGTCGAGCCGATTGAGGCCGAGCGCTACGATCAACGCGGCCGGCTTCCGATTACCTTCCTGGGAAGCGGACCGACCTACGGGTCAGCAATGTTCGCCGCAGCCAAGCTGATTGAAGCGGCCGGCTGGCCGGCCTGGGCGCAGGACACGGAGGAGTGGGCTCATCTGGAGTACTTCGCCGACCCGGCCCAACTTCCAGTGTGGCTGCTGAGTGCTGGCGGACGAGCAGCCGATCGTGAGCAAGAGCTGGCGCGAGCGGCCGAGCGTATCGGCCGCCACTGGTTGGTGAGCCGCTGGAAGCTTGAGCAGCTGCCGGACACCTGGTTGCGCGAGCCGCTCTCGCCGCTCGGTTTGTGGGTTGGACCGGTGGCCCTGGCGGATGCAATCAGCGAGAGATTGGACGAGCGTCCGTTTCGAGGCTTCGGAGGCGGGCGCAGCACCGAGCAGGGTGGAGGCGTCAACCAGATTCAATCCAGTCGGCGCATCGCCTCTCTTAAATAATTCGATGAGTTTCAGCGCGGGAACTAAAGTCTCATTGAGCGGCAGAATCGGCTTGGGTATAATGTCTGAACTTAGGCAGCGTGACGGATCGCTGCCGAATTCTTTCGGCTGGGGGGCCTCACTGCATGACGATTGCTAGCATTCTTCTGATCGAGAGCGATCGGCCGAGCGCGCCATCGTTCGCACCGGCTCTCGAGCGGAAGGGATTTGATGTCACCGTCCACCACAAAATCAACTCGGCAGTAAAAGCAGCCGACAAAACCAAACCAGATGTCGTAGTTCTCGACGCGGCCTCCATGCGGACCAGCGGCACGCGCATGTGCCGGACCGCGCGCGCCGGCCTGGACGGGGTGCCAATCATCCTGGTGTCCCCCGAAGGAACCGAGCCGGATCCCGGAGACGGCTCCAGCGTCAACCTGGTGCATCCGTTCACCGCCCGCAAGTTGGTCAATCGGGTGCATCGACTGCTGCCGGGTGACGAGCGCTACGCCATCGAAGCCGGTCCGATCAAGCTCAACCTGGCGCAGCGCAAGGTGCGGGTGCACGGCCGTGAAGCCCGCCTGACCCCAAAGCAAGCCAAGCTGTTGGAAGTGTTTATGCAGAATCCGGGAAAGCTGCTGACCCGTAAGCAGCTGATCCGCGAAGTGTGGCTGACCGACTACACAGGCGACACGCGTACGCTGGACGTGCACATGAGCTGGCTGCGTCAGGCGATCGAGCGCGATCCGCGCAATCCGAGTTTCCTGCGCACCATTCGTGGAATGGGTTACCGCTTCGACCTGCCGTAGACTGGGCACTCGCGCGGCCGGCGAGGGAACGCACCGTTGGCGGTGCGTTTTTGATTCGGGGAAAAAGCTATCCGATCTGAAGCTGGTGACTGGCGTAGCCCACGGCGCCGCCGGCGGCAAGCGCACGCGCCCGGATAGTATAGGTTCCACTCGCCCGGTAGTCGTGACGCAACGCGGTCTGCATCTGCTCTTGCTGCCAACCGCGCACCGCCTGCGACCGGCTGCGGAACAGCTCCCCATCGAAATCCCAATCGAGCTCCAGCGCAATAAGCGAATCCGGGAAGCTGGCCTCGGTGCCGGCCAGATCCACCAATCTGACTTCGGCATTGGT
>CAZJUE010000228.1:0-4486 GCA_964549025.1 uncultured Anaerolineaceae bacterium
ACCAGATAGATCGGCGAGTCCCAAGTATTGAGAAAGGCTAGCCCGCCAAACAGCCAGGCGGCAAAGACGAAGTGCTCGCGGCTCAGCAACACCGGCAGCACGCCAAGCAGCACCAATGCCAGGATGGCCAGCAAGCTGGTGGCTGCCCCCAGCACCAACAGCTCCACCAAACCGCGCTGAATCGCCTCCAGAAACGATAGTGGTTCGGCGCCAGTGGTGGCCAGCACGATGCGGCCAATGACCAGCACCAGCAGTCCGGCCGCCACCGCTCTGGCGATGCCGAACACCCGATTGAGGCTCAATGTGCTCTGGCGCAGGTAGATGTCCCCGGTGGCCCGCGAGCCGAAGACGTTGAGCGCGAAGCCGACTGCGGTCAAGGCAAATGGGATCGCCAGCAAATGCGGGTGGTTGTCCGCAAGCAAGAAGGAGAAGAACGGAAACTCATCGATCACCTCCACGCTGTTGCCGGCCAGGTTGACGTCGTGCACCACCCGCGAGGCCCGCCACCACCATAAGAACCGCTGTGGGATCCAGCTCGGCTCGCCGGCCGGTGGATCGGCCAACTGCTGGATGTCCAGCAAGCTCCAGAAAGCGGAAGTCGAGGCGCCGTCCGGCCAAAACAGGTGGCGCGAGTGCAGTACTTCGAGAAACCCCTCCAGGTTGCCGACGATCAGCACAAACAACGGCCCCAGCAGCGGCAGCGCCAAGTTCACTTGCGGCCGGCCGCTATTGGCCCGATTCAAGCCCAACATATCGTAGAGCACCGCATAGCTCGCAGCTGCAACCATGGCAAACCAAAGCGCCGAGGTCAGGTTGAAGGCCACTCCGCTAGCGGCGCCGGTCAGCAAGCTCAGCTGCCCGACCATGACGTAGCCGAAGTAGTAGTAGGAGATCCCGTAGCCGGCCAACCAGGGATCGATAGGCGGGAAATTCTCCGACCGCAGGATGCCGTTGATGAAGGCCAGCTCCATCGGTTTCTCAGTGAACTGGATCTCAGGATTGTTGGCGCGCACAAATGCCCACAGCAGGAAGCTGGCCGCGAAGACCGCTTCCATAGTGAATACCAGGCGGCGTTGCTCGCGCAACCACCGGCCGATCTCACCCCGTTTGCCCAAAGTCAGCGAGATCGCGCCAAAGATCAACAGCGCCCCGATCGCGCCGCCCAGATTGTTCGGGATCAAGCCCAGGCTGGCACCCAGCCACAGTACGAAGCTGGAGCCCATAAGGCCGATTGGACGCGCAAAGCCGAACCCTCGGTCCGGGAGCTGTTGAAAGATCCGGAAGGTGATCGGCAATGCCAGCAGGCCGAGCAGGCTGCTGACCAGCCACCAAGCCAAAATCAGGGCAAAACCTCAGCGCTCATTCGGTCGCCGCTGGAGCCGTCCGATAGCTTCAAGCCTGGTCCCCGCCGTACGAGCGGCCGCCAGCATAGCGGCCCCTCGGTCAAATCAGGACCTCGTAGATGACCGTATCTCCCGTGCGGTACACAGCTCGCAACATCCCCAGGGACTCCATTGCCTGGAACTTGTCCAACCCCCCGGTCGGGCAGCGCAGCGATCCGCCATTGTCTATGCATTGCGCGGCCGGCACGTCCAGCTCCCACACGCCGGTCAGCCGGCCCGAAAGATCACATATCACCTGGGCGCCGCCGTTAATTGCTTGGCACTGGTCGAAACTCTCGTAGTACAGCCGCTCGAGCTGCCCGACGACCACGTAGCGCACATCATAGCGCTCCAGAAAATCAATCGCCTCCGAAGCTGATGAGCTTACATAGAACCCGGTGATCTCATCGGCACGGTCGGACACATCCAGGTCCTCCACTGCCGCCCGCTGCTGGCGCTGATGAAAGTTCCAACCCAACACCGCCGGCAGACCGGTGTATATGGCGTAGCGCGCGCCCCAACGGTATTCGGGCGCCTGGGCCTCGACGATCACCGGCGAGCCCTCGACGTTCTCCTGCATCCAGCGGATGGCGTGGTAATCGCCTTCCAGGGGGATGGTCTCACCCAGGTCGTCATACTGCGCGGTGGTCATGTAGGCCATCCCGTCCAGCGAGAGTGGGGTCGAATCCGACATCCGATCGTTGACCTTGGCCACCGTGGCGGTCAACGGATACAGCGCCGCGCCGAACAGCGCCGCGCCGAACACCAACGACCACACCGTGCGGGCCCTCGCCCCCCAGGCTGGCAGATCGGCCAACAGCCACACCAACGCCGCAGCCGAAGTCACGCTCAACAGCGTCCACACTTGCAAGTAGAACTTGAACACCGTATTCATGCGGCCGACGTCGCCGGCCAGCCGAACCATCTCCACCATCAGGCTGACCGCCGCCGCGGTCCCGATCAAGAACAACGCGATGCGTTTTTCGATCGGCTGATCCGGCCGCAGCATCAGTGCCCCGGCCCAGATCCCGACCAGCGCGACTAACGGCGTGATGCTGACGCCATCGACCGTCAAATAGGTGATGCCAAAGACCGCCAGCATGGCCACCACCACCAGCCAATTAAAGTGGGGTCGCAAGCGATTGAGCCTCGAGAGCGGCGTGGCAGCCATCCACTGGCGGGATTCCCAAACCATCCAGGGGATCAGCACCACCAGGAACAGCCCGTACATGGTGAGGTAATCGGCCAGCGGGGTACGTGCGCCGCCCCAGATCTCGGCTTGACGGTAGCCGGCTCCATACCAGTCGCGATAGGGCTGGAACGTCAAGTACGCAAATCCCAGCAGCAGGCCGGCGGTGACCAGCCCCTCCAGCGCCGCCCGCCAAGTCAAGCCTCGCTTACGCACGATAGGCGCGGTGAGCGCTGCAATTCCACCCAGCGTCCAATAAACCGGGAAGTCCCAGGCGTTGGTCGGACCGAGCACCCCGAGCGCCAGCGCCCCAATGCCGATCGCCGCCGCCCGCCTCGTCCAATCCAGCGGGCGTTGGTCGTCGGCGGCCAGCACCCAAGAAAGCGCCCAGGCCAACGCCAGCACTGTCAGCGGCAGACCGATCATGTGGGCATGCAGGTCGGCGTACAGGAAGGTGAAGAACGGGAACTCGGTGATCACCCCCACCTCGTTGGGTGGGGTTTCAATCGCTCGGCTCGGATCCCAATACCAGTGATGCAGCCCGATCGGCAGCGGTTCCTGCAAGGTCATCACCCGGGTGAGTCCGATTCCGGCTTCCACCAGCCCCGGGAGCGAGCCGTCACTGCCGCGGGCGCCGACCTGCTGGACTGAATCATAGATCAGCCGCACCGTGCCCAGATTGCCCAGCACCACCAGCGCCAGCGCGGCTGCCACTCCGGCCAACCTGGGGCTGACCTGGCGCAGCGCCGGATAATTCTTCCCCAGCCGGGCCACCAGCGTCGATCCAACGGTGTAGGCCGCCATGGCTGCGGTGGCCAGCAACGTCGGAAGCACCAGGTTATAGGCCACCGACGGCTGCAGCCCGATCAGGCGAATGGGGGTGCCCACCAGCACAAAGCCGAAGTAGTAGTAGTTGATGTAGCCGCCCGCGTACCATGGATCGTAGGGCGGGAAGCTGCTGCTTTTAAGAACTGCATTGAGGTAGGCGAAGTCCATCGGCTTCTCGCCGCCCAGGTATCGGTGCCACAGATCCGGATTCCCCAAGCGGATCAGCAGGTCGAATACGAAAAACCCCAGGATCAGCAGCTCCAACCACGCGATCTCGCGCCGCCGCTGACGCACGAACTCGACCAACCGCTCTCGGTCACGCCAGGCGAATACCGCTGAGATGCCTGCCATGATCAAGGTCGCCAGCATGATGGTCTCGCGCCCGAAGCGCATACCGACGCTGGCAGCCAACCAGCTGGCCCAGGCGATGAACAGCAGCGCCACCAGCCGCGAGAGCGCCCAGCCGCCGGTGCGCATGCCGGGGAAAGCAGCCCGCACCAGCGGAAAGGCGATCACACCCAGCAGCGCCAGCGTCACCCACCAGACGATCACCGCCAGCGGCTGGGAGCGATTGACCAGGCTGTTGGGAGAGAACAACTCAGACCAAGTACCTCCCTGCCGCTGGGCTTTGAGTCGGCCTTCAGGCAACACCAAGGTCGGTGACGGTTCGGGGCTACCGGCCCATTCCCGCGGCGGCCCACCGACGATGTTGCTCAAATCAACGCTCGATAGCCGGTTGGCCAGCTGCTGCGCATCGAACGACTCAGTCTTCTCGAAGATCAGCACCTTCGGGTGGTCGTAGACGGTGAACGATTCTTCCGAGAGCTGGTCGTTGAATATGAGCGGGCCAATGGTGGGATTGCGTTGGAATGCGGCGATCAGCCGATAGCCGAGCGGCCCCGGCTGTTCTTGCGGTGCGGCCTCGGCCGCGCACACTTCAACCTCAGTGCCGCGCGGGCAATCGAAGAGCGAACGGTAGTACTCGACGCTGAGTGGATAGCGTTGCGGCAGCCGGCCGACCGAGCCGTACTGCCGGCTGGAAGTGATGATCAGGTAATCCCCATCAGTCAGCGTGGAGACGATTCGC
>CAZJUE010000229.1:0-4482 GCA_964549025.1 uncultured Anaerolineaceae bacterium
TACGTGCTCAACGCGCCGGAAATGTTCCTGCCCAACGTGCCGGAGGAGATCGAGCTGGGAATCTGGTACGTGCCAATTGCCATGTTCGTGATCGTGGCCTCGTGCAACGCGGTCAACCTGACCGATGGACTGGACGGCCTGGCGGGGTTGATTGCCGCCACCGCTTTCGCCGCCTACGGGGCGATCGCCATGCTGCAGGGGCAGACCTTCCTGGTGCGCTTCTGCTTCACGGTGGTCGGCGCGGTCTTTGCCTTCCTCTGGTTCAACGCACACCCGGCGGAGCTGTTCATGGGAGACACCGGCGCGCTGTCGCTGGGTGCCACGCTGGGGGTGGTAGCGCTGATGACCGGCCAATGGGCGCTGCTGCCGGTGATCGCCATTATCCCGGTCAGCGTCACGGTCAGCGTGATCCTGCAGGTGGCCTATTTCCGGATCACCAAGGGACGGCGGCTGTTCAAGATGGCCCCGCTGCACAACCATTTCGAGCTCAGCGGGTGGAGCGAAACCCAGATCGTGCAGCGCTTCTGGTTGGTGGCGCTGCTGGCGGCGATGATCGGCGTCGCACTGGCACTGATATGAGCAAGTCGGAGAGTGGCTCCGTGCGTGCGCCGCGGCGCATTCAGGGAGAGTGAGTTCAGGAGGTCAACATGGATATCGGGATGCTGTGGTACGACGACGGGCCGGCCAAGCTCAAGGAACGCGTCCTGCGGGCGGTTGAGTACTACGCCGACAAGTACGGCCGCAAGCCCAACCTGTGCCTGGTGAACCCCGAGACGCTTAACGGCGACGCCGGCAAATTCAAGGGCGTCCAGCTGCGCGCCGCGCCGGCAGTGATGGTGGACCACTTCTGGCTGGGCGTCGAGGAGCGGGCCAAGACCAACGGCAAATCGGCGTCGAAGGGGAAGTCGAAGTCGAAAAGCGGATCGAACGGCACATCGACCTCCAAGGCAAAGCCGAAGGCCAAGGCCAAGTCGAACAGTAAGTCGGCGTCGAAGGCCAAGTCGAAGGGCAAGTCGGCGGCCGGCGGCAAGCGCAAAGCCAAACAACAGACCCGCAAGAAGCGGGGGACCAAGAAGAAAGCAGACTGATGTGGCACAGCGGAGCCGCGCCCGGGTCGTGGTGCTCGGCCTTGCCCGGCAGGGAAAGGCGCTGGCCCGCTATTTCGCCGCACAGGGAGCCGAGGTGGTCGTGAGTGACTTGAAGACGCGCGAAGAGCTGGCGCCAGCGATCGACGAAATGACCGATCTCAAGCTGGAGTACCACTTTGGCGCGCATTCCGAGCAGCTGCTGGAGGGGGCGGACCTGTTATGCCTTTCCGGCGGGGTTCCCGCCGATCTGCCGCTGGCAGAGCAGGCCCGCTCCCGGGGTATCCCGGTGAGCAATGACTCGCAGCTCTTCCTGGAGGCCAGCCCGGCGCCGGTGATCGGGATCACCGGCTCAGCCGGCAAGACTACTACCACCGAGCTGGTTGGCCGCATGGCGCGGGCCGAGGCCGGGCGGCGCGGTGTCACGGCCTGGGTAGGGGGCAACATCGGCCGCCCGCTGCTCTCCGACCTCGGCCGGATCGAACCGCACGACCAGGTAGTGATGGAGCTGTCTTCCTTCCAATTGGAGCTCATGACCGCGAGCCCGCAAATCGCGGCAGTGCTGAACCTGACCCCCAACCACCTCGACCGCCACGGCACGATGGCGGCCTACACCGAGGCCAAGGCACGCATCCTGGACTTTCAGCGCCCCTCGGACACGGCGGTGCTCGGCCGCGATGATCCTGGCGCCTGGGCGTTGCGGGAGCGGGTGGCCGGCCGGCTGCTGAGCTTCGGCCCGCGCCCCTTCGATGGTGAAGGCAGCTACATCGAAGCCGGGCATCTGCGACTGCTGCTGGACGGCCAGGAACGGCAGGTGCTGCCGGTCGAAGCCATCCGGCTGCGCGGGCCGCACAACCTGCTGAACGTGCTGGCCGCGGTGGCCGTCGCCGGGGCGGCCGGAATGGAAGACCAGTCGATTGCCGCCGGCGTGGACGGCTTCACTGGCGTTGAGCATCGCCTGGAACTGGTTCGCGAACGAGAAGGCGTGCAGTGGTTCAACGACTCGATTGCCACCGCGCCGGAGCGGACCATCGCCGCCATCCGCTCGTTCGGCGAACCGCTGGTTTTGATGCTCGGCGGACGCGACAAAGAGCTGGATTGGAGCGGCCTGATAGAGCTGGTCCGCCAGCGGGTCGACCGCCTGGTGCTCTTCGGCGAGTTCGGCCCGATGATCGAGCGCCTGCTGGCCGAAGCAGGACCCAGCGAGCGGCCGGTCTCCATTCGGCTGGTAGAGGGGCTGGAGTCGGCGGTGGCCGCCGCGGCCGAGCTGGCCGAGCCGGGCGACGTGGTGCTGCTCTCACCGGGCGGAACCAGCTTCGATGAGTTCGCCGATTTCGCCGCCCGCGGCGAACGTTTCAAGCAATTGGTGCAGGCATTATGAATCGACGAAGACGGAATTGCGCGGCCGAGGCAGTTGGCGGCTTGCAGTCACGGAGTGCGGAGTGAGGGCCGAGACGCTCACCGACGAAGTCGTAGAGCGCAAGCCGCGCGGCTCGCTGACCATCAAGTCACCGCTGGGGGTGGACCTGTGGCTGCTGCTGCTGGTCGGCATCATGATCGCCCTCGGGCTGGTGATGGTGTACTCGGCCAGCTGGGACGTGTCCTGGCGGCTGGCTGGCGATGCGAACGCGCTGTTCCGCCGGCAGGTCACCAACCTGAGCTATGGCCTGGTGGTGATGGTGCTGGCGGCGACGCTGCCATTGGGCTGGCTGCGTAAGCTGGCGCTGCCGGTGATCGGAGTCAGCGTGCTGGCGCTGCTGACGGTGTTGATCGTCAACACCGGTGAGGGCCCGCGCCGCGCCATCTTGGGCGGCTCGGTGCAGCCCTCCGAGATGGCCAAGCTTGGCCTGATCATTTACCTGGCGGTGTGGATGGAGTCTAAAGGCAACAAGGTCGCCGACTGGAGCTACGGCTTCGTGCCTTTGATGATGATCATCGGCATCGTCGGCGGATTGATTTTGGCCCAGCCGGACCTGAGCGCGGTGCTCACCGTCGCCGTGGTGGCGCTGGTGATGTTTTTCATGGCCGGCAGCCGGGCCTCGCAGACGCTGGCGATCGCCGCCGGCAGCGGCATCGTCGGCTACGTATTGGTGCGGTTGACCAACACCGGACGGGCTCGCTGGGACGACTACCTGGCCGGGCTGGTCGACATCGAGCAGGCTTCCTACCACGTGCAGCACTCCCTGCAAGCCTTCTTCTCCGGCGGATTGCTCGGCCGCGGGCTGGGCGCCAGCCGTGAGAAGTTCGGGCTGCTGCCGGCGCCGCACACCGACAGCATCTTCGCCGTACTGGGCGAGGAGCTCGGGCTGGCGGGAGCGCTGCTGGTGCTTTTCCTGTTCCTGGCCTTCCTGCGCCGCGGCTTCATCATCGCCCAGCGGGCCGACGATCGACTGGCCTCGCTACTGGCCGGAGGCATCACCTTCTGGATCGGGGTGGAGGCCTTCGTGAACATGTCGGTGCTGCTGGGAATGTTGCCGTTCGCCGGCAACGCGCTGCCGTTCTTCAGCTTCGGTGGCTCGAGTCTATTGGCCACTTTGGCCGGGGTGGGATTGCTGCTCAACGTTTCCCGCGGCGCTCATGCGAAACGGAAAGAGAAACGGGTTGCGACTGTTGGTCTCGGCCGGGGGAACCGGCGGCGGCGTGTATCCCGCCTTGGCCGCCGTCCGCGCACTCAGCGAGCCAGCTGAGGTGCTGTGGGTCGGTGGCGAAGGCGGCATGGAGAGTGAATTGGTGACTCGCGCAGGAGTGCGCTTCGAGGCCATACCGGCGGCCGGGGTCCACGGGGTCGGCCTGCGCGCGCTGCCGGGCAATCTGTGGCAGCTGGCGCGCGGCTACCGCGCCGCGCAAGGCGTCCTGAACGAATTTGCGCCGGAGGCGATGTTGTTCACCGGAGGCTATGTCGGCGTGCCCGTGGCCCTGGCCGGTCGGAGCAGGCCTCAGCTGGCTTACGTGCCGGACCTGCTGCCGGGCCTGGCGCTCAGGCTGATCACCCGCACCGCCGACACGGTGGCGGTGACCAATGAGGCGGCGCGGCAGGATTATGGAAGCAAGCGGGTGGTGGTGACCGGCTACCCGGTGCGCCCGGAGCTGCGCCAGATGGAGCCGGCCGAGGCGCGGCTGGCGCTCGGGCTGGATCCCCAGCGGCCGGTGGTGTTGGCCTTTGGCGGCAGCCAGGGTGCCCATTCGATCAACCGGGCGGTGTGGGGCGCGCTGCCGGGATTGCTGGGGATGACGCAGGTGCTGCATCTGACCGGCGCCCGCGATTGGCGACGAGTATCCCAGGTGCAGGCCGAGCTGCCCGAGCGGCTGGCCGACGGCTACCACGCCCGGGAGTACCTGCATGAGGAGATGGGTGCGGCGTTGTCGGCGGCCGATCTGGTGGTCTCGCGGGCCGGCG
>CAZJUE010000230.1:0-4417 GCA_964549025.1 uncultured Anaerolineaceae bacterium
GACCGATCGGGATGCGCAGCCGCTGGTCAGGTAATCAGCATCGCGTCGCCGAATGAATAGAAGCGATAGCCGTGCTCGATGGCGACCTGGTAGGCGCTCAGTATTCTGTCGCGCCCGGCAAAGGCCGATACCAGCATCAGCAGCGTCGAGCGCGGCAGGTGGAAGTTGGTAATCAGCGCGTCGGTGACCCGGAATTGGTGGCCCGGCAGGATGAACAGATCAGTGGGCCCTTCGAATGTCGTTAGCAGTTGGTCCTCCGTCGCTGCTCTCGCGGCGGTCTCCAGGGCGCGCACGCTTGTGGTCCCAACCGCGATCACCCGGCCCCCGGAAGCGCGGCAGCGGGTCACGCCGTCAACTACCGTCGATGGAACCCTGCACCATTCGGAGTGGATCGGATGCGTTTCGGCCCGCTGCTCGGTGACCGGGGCGAATGTGTCCAGCCCGATGTGCAGGGTGAGCTTGAGCACCGGCACCCCGAGCTCGCCAATCTGCTCGAGCAGGGCAGGGGTGAAGTGCAAGCCGGCGGTCGGCGCAGCCGCCGAGCCGGAGGTGCGCGCGTACACGGTTTGATACGCATCGGGGTGCCGAACCGGCCCGTGGATATAGGGGGGCAGTGGCGTTTCGCCGATCTGCGGCAGCAGCTGCGAGATCGGCGCGGCAAACCGAACCAGCCGTCGCGGGCCACCGAGGTGCTCTGCGATCTCGGCCTCTGGCCCGCCATCGATCTCCAACCGCCGGCCGGGGTTTAGGCCTTTTCCACCGACCATCGCCTCCCAGACGGCCGGCCCCCGCCGTGCCAGCAGCAGCAGCTCTATCCGCCCGCCACCCGGCAGCTTGGCCGCCCTCAGGCGGGCGGGGATCACCTGCGTCTGGTTGACCACCAGCACGTCATGGG
Organism: uncultured Anaerolineaceae bacterium; assembly: GCA_964549025.1. GTDB lineage: Bacteria > Chloroflexota > Anaerolineae > Anaerolineales > E44-bin32 > JADFRG01. The sequence continues at coordinate 896 of CAZJUE010000230.1, forward strand.
CTCTCAGCAGGTCGGGGAGCTGGTGGAATCGCAGGTGTTCGATCGATCCACTGGCCCGGTTCAGCGCCATCAGGCGCGAAGAATCGCGCGGCTGCGCCGGGTGTTGGGCGATGTGGCCCTCGGGCAGCTGGTAGTCGAAGTCGGCGGTTTTCAATCGCTACTTGTTCAACAGCCGCAGGATGAGGTTGATGACCAGGGTGAGCAGCAAGCTGACCACCAGCATCGATGCCAGCGGGATGAAGCAGGTGGCGCTGCCGAGCTTGAACCGCAGATCGCCGGGAAGCCGTCCCAATGGCAAGCCGATGCGATTGAGCAGTCCGAAGAGCACCCCGATCGCGGCCAGGCCCAGGCCGATGGCGATCAACAGGCGGCTCAAGCTGGAAAATTCTGGCATTCTGAAAAACCGGGTGGGGGGCTAACGAGGGCAGCGGGCGGACGCCCAGACGGGCAGCCCATCAGTGTAGATTGCCAAGCTACATCTCGGGCAGTCGAGCCTGTGGCTCGGCCGGCGGTTGAAAGCCGAGGTGCTCGTATGCGCGCGGCGTTGCAATGCGGCCTTGGGGGGTCCGGTCGATAAAGCCAAGCTGCAACAGGTAAGGCTCAACCACGTCCATGATGGTGTCGGGTTCCTCGCTCAGCGAGGCGGCAATGGTCTGCAGGCCGACCGGGCCGCCGTCGTACTTCTCAATCACGGTTGAGAGCACCCGACGGTCCGAGTCGTCCAGCCCCAGACCGTCGATTTCCATTAGTTCCAGCGCGTCCTGTGCGACCGGGCGAGTGATCCGACCGTCAGCCCGCACCAGAGCGAAGTCGCGCACCCGTCGCAGCAATCTCAACGCCACCCGCGGAGTGCCGCGCGCTCGACAGGCGATTTCCTCGATGCCGTCTGGATCGACATCCACCTCCAGGATCCCTGCGGCCCGAGACACGATCGCTTCCATCGCCGACTGCTCGTAGAAGTCCAGGCGGTGGGTGGCGCCGAAGCGCGCTCGCAGCGGGGCGGTCAGCAGCGCCAGGCGGGTGGTTGCCCCGACAACGGTGAATTTGGGCATGTTGAGCCGGATCGACCGGGCGCTGGGGCCCTTGCCAATGGTCAGATCCAGGGCGAACTCCTCCATGGCTGGATACAGGATCTCCTCCACCGCTCGCCCCAGGCGATGGATTTCGTCGATGAACAGAACATCGATCGATTGCAGATTGGTAAGCACGGCCGCCAGGTCGCCGGCGCGCTCGATCGCCGGGCCGGAGGTGATCTTGAGGTTGGAGCCCATTTCCTTGGCCAGGATGTGCGCCAGCGTGGTCTTGCCCAAACCGGGCGGGCCAAAGAACAGCACGTGGTCCAACGGCTCGCGGCGGGCTTTGGAGGCCTCGATCAGGATTGCCAGGTTCTCGCGCACCCGATCCTGGCCGATCATTTCGCTCAAACTGGCGGGGCGCAGCGCATGAATGCCGTACTCGGTTTGCTGCGCTTCCGGGGAGACCATCCGTTCGGCGCTCACGTGGCGCATTATACAAGAACGGCGGTATATGGCGTGGAAGGACGGGGGTACAAACGGCGAGGTTGACCTTAAAGATGCACTTTACTATACTGGCCTAGATTGGCCCTGAGATGCGCCGCCACCTCGGTTCTGACTCTTATTCGACATTCGACCCATTCGACTGATCATCGCACGTAGGAGGATGGCGCATTGTGTTTGCCTTTGGATTGCGTCCGGTTCAGCAGGCTCTCGATCGGAAGGCCGACCAAGTACAGCAAGAATTCGTCAGCCTGAGCACTGAGCTGGAAGAGCTAGCCCACAAGCTGCTGGAGGCCCCGGAGGAGCAGCGCGCTCAGATTCGGGAGCAGCAGCAAGCGCTGCGCGAGCGCCAGCACCATCTTGCCGAGGAAGTGAATCTGTGGCGTGAGCGCGCGCGCCAGGTTCGTTCACAACCTGGCGAGAACGCGCTGCGCGGTTACCTGGACGACCTGCGCCAGCTGGACGACCCGCTGCTTAACCCGGCGGTCGATCACGCACTGTACCTGATGGACGCCCCCGAAGAAGAGCTCGAAAAGCTGATGTCCCAGCAGGAAGACACCACCACGGTGACCACCCAGGCGGGGCGTCTGCTGCAGCGCGCCCGCACCGAATTCGATCTGCGGGGCGCCGACTCCGGCGCTCGGCAGCGGGCGGCGGTGGAATTCGCCAACCGCTCGGGTTTGGCACAACAGGACGAAGTGATCGCGGAGATCGAGGCCGCACTGGAAGATCCCGATCCGATGGTGAAGGAAGTGGCGGTTTTGACCGCGATTCAGCTGCACCGCTTCCGCGCCATGCGGTCGGCTGACCTCGACCAGGCGCACGCTTCGGTACAGAAGCTGGCTGGCATGAACCACGTGGCCGTCATACCGGTGCTGATCGAAGTGCTGGAAAAGCCCCGCACCGGCTATGTGCAGGGCAAAGAAGGGACGATCGAGACCGAAAACAGCCGGGCCCGCATGGTGGCGCTACTGCGACTGATCGAGTGGCATACCTCCGAGGCCAAGATGGCGGTGCACAAGATCCAGTTCGATCGGGATGAGGACCTGGTGAAAACCGCCCAGCGAGCGCTGGAGCTCTTCCCCGACGACTGGAGTGCACCGCTCCGGCCCACCGGCCGCCTGCCGAAGTTGGACCTCGACCAGCCACCTTCCTGATCAGTTGACAATCCGACTGTCGCTCCGGGCACAAGCGTTTCCCGGAGGTAGGCCCAGCAATCGGGCCGGTCGGCGCGCATGGATTTGCTATAATCCCCTGACAACTGAATACCGAACGCCCGGGAGGAGTAGGCGGAACAGCCGCTGTCAGAGACGGACCGGCCACAGGCTGAAAGCCACCACCGCTGCTGCCGTCGAACGTCGTCCGGGTACAACGCCGAAGAAACCTGTGGTGGAGCGCGTGCGCATGTGGCACTTAGAGACGCCAGCCGCAGCGGAGTAGAACGGTGCGGGTGAGCCCGTTACAGCGAGGCCTTCACCGCCGCTGGTAGCGGCTGGGAAAGGCAAGCCCCGCCTCAAGGGGCACAGAGTGCGTCCCGCTGCCTGTGCTGCGACGAGCAGTGCGTGCGCTGCGGGACGAAGCGAGGTGGTACCGCGGGAGAGGCTCTCTCGTCCTCAAGGACGGAGAGCCCTTTTTGATTGGAGGATCGATGGCAGACATCACGCTCCCGAAGACCTACGATTTTGAATCGGTGGAGGGCCGGCTCTATGACTGGTGGAGCGAGCGCGGCTACTTCAAGCCGCGTGGCGAAGGCGACCCGTTCGTCATTTCGATGCCCCCGCCCAATATCACCGGTGAACTGCACCTCGGCCACGCGCTGACCTTCGGGATCGAGGACCTGATGATCCGGCACAGCCGCATGAAGGGCGTGCCGACCCTCTGGGTTCCCGGAAGCGACCACGCCAGCATCGCCACCGAGCTGCTGCTCAAACGGCAGCTGGAGAGCGAGGGTATCGATCCGCGGCAGTTGGGCCGGGAGGCCTTCCTGAAACGGGCCTGGGAGTGG
>CAZJUE010000231.1:0-4412 GCA_964549025.1 uncultured Anaerolineaceae bacterium
GGCCTTAACAATGGAAGCCGGCTCGATTCCATGCTCCTGGTTGTAGGCCAGTTGCTTGGCCCGGCGCCGCTCGGTTTCGTCCAGGGCGAACTGCATCGAGTCGGTTACGTTGTCGGCGTACATGATCACCCGTCCGTCGACGTGGCGCGCTGCACGGCCAATGGTCTGGACCAGAGCGGTCGAGGAGCGCAAGAAGCCTTCCTTGTCCGCATCCAGTATCGCTACCAGCGAGACCTCCGGCAGGTCGAGCCCCTCGCGCAGCAGGTTGATCCCCACTACAACGTCGAAGACGCCCAGGCGCAGGTCCCGCAGTATCCCCACCCGGTCGAGCGTATCGATCTCGGAGTGCAGGTAGTGGACTTTGACGCCCAATTCCAACAGGTAGTCGGCCAGGTCCTCTGCCATGCGCTTGGTCAGCGTGGTGACCAGCGTTCGCTGGCCAATCGCGGTGCGCTGTTTGATTTCGCCGACCAGGTCGTCGATCTGTCCTTCAATTGGGCGCACTTCGACCTGCGGATCCACCAGACCGGTCGGGCGGATGATTTGCTCGACCACCCGGTCGGCCTTCTCCAGCTCGTAAGGTCCCGGTGTGGCGGAGGTGTAGATCACCTGACCGATTCGTTGCTCAAACTCGTCGAACGACAACGGCCGGTTGTCGATCGCCGACGGCAGGCGAAAGCCGAATTCAACCAGCGTCTCCTTGCGCGAGCGGTCTCCGGCGAACATGCCTCGGATCTGCGGCACGGTCATGTGGCTCTCGTCGATCACCAGCAGGAAATCAGGCGGAAAATAATCCACCAGCGTCCAGGGAGGCGAGCCCTGCGGCCGCTGGTCGAGATGGCGCGAGTAGTTTTCGATGCCTGAGCAGTAGCCGACCTCTCGCAGCATCTCCAGATCGTAGGTGGTGCGTTGTTCGAGCCGCTGGGCCTCGAGGTGCTTCTCCTGCTGTTTGAAGTGACGGACCTGCTCGGCCAGCTCCTGTTCGATGTCACCGATAGCAGCCTTGAGCTTTTCCTCCTCGGTGATGAAATGCTTGGCCTGGAAGATGTCAACCGATTGGCGCTCAGCCAGCAGCTCCCCGGTAAGTGGATCGAACTCAACGATCCGTTCGACCTCGTCGCCGAAGAAGCCGACGCGCACGCCACGCTCCTCGTAGGCTGGAATGACTTCCAGCGTGTCGCCACGCACACGGAAGGTCCCCGGACCCAACTGCAACTCGTTGCGCTCGTAGTGACTCTCAACCAGTTGGCGTAGGACCGCCTGCCTCCGATAGACCCTATTTTGCTCCAGGTGAATCACTATTCGCCCGTAGGCTTCAGGGTTGCCGATGCCGTAGATACAGGACACCGAAGCTACCACCACCACGTCCCGTCGGGAAACCACTGAGGCAGTGGCCGACAGACGCAGTCGCTCGATCTCCTCGTTGATGTCGGTTTCCTTCTCGATATAGAGGTCGTGCCGCGGCACGTAGGCTTCTGGCTGGTAGTAGTCATAGTAGGAGACAAAGTACTCGACCGCATTGTCCGGGAAGAAGTCCTTGAACTCGGCGTAGAGCTGGGCGGCCAGGGTCTTGTTGTGGGCGATTACCAGGGTGGGCCGCTGCACCTCATCGATGACGCTGGCGATGCCGAAGGTCTTTCCGGTTCCGGTCGCTCCCAGCAGCACCTGGTGTCGATCACCGGCATCGAGACCGGCGATCAGCTGACGGATGGCTTCCGGCTGATCCCCGGTGGGCGAGTACGGAGCGCGCAATTCGAACTGGCTCATCGATCGATTCGCTCCAAAAAGATCGGATTGCTGTAGATCCAGCCGCGTCCCGAGTCAAGCTGCACCTCCACCCTGTAGGCGCCGCCTCGATTTACGGTCTGGACCGCGTGTTGGCTGCGCGGCCAATGCTTCACGGTGGCACCGTGGCGCACCAGCCGGATTTCCGCAGGTCGAGGACAGCGCACCTGCAAGGTGGCGGCCAACTTGAACTGCAGCTGCTCGCCCATCACCACCCGCTGCCGCTCGGCCTGAGCGGTAAAGCCAAAGCCGCTGGAACTGGTATCTCGATCGTAGCCTACGAAGCTTCGACCGCTGCCAAGCGCTTGATAGATTAGGGCTGCGTCCCGGTCCAAGTCGCCGGAAAGTTCATCGGGCAACAGCACATGCGTGTTCACCGCCCGAAACAGCCATTCATAGGGAAAGATCACCCGCCGCAGCGGCCCAACACGCACCGGGAGGGCGTGTGCGTCGGAGTTGCCGATCGCAACGGTGCGCAAACCGGCGCCGAGCTGGGCATCCCAGCGCTCCAGGATATCTGCAGACGGCCGGTTGGCGATTTCCCCGGGGAAGAAACCATAGAAGAATGCTCGCGGCCAGGAGGTCAATCGGCATTTGAACTCGGTCATGAAGTTCCAGATCTCGAGCCCAGTATAGCCACGCACCTCCCAATCCTCCCATGAAAGGTCGGTCCGACCGAAGATTTCGGCGGCGCAGTCCGCCGGATGCGCCAGAAAGCTGAGCGCGCCGCCTTGGGCCGCTTGATCGATCAGTCGCTGTGGGTCGGCGGCATGCTCGGAGAGGTCATCGGCGCAATCGAAGATCAGCAGGTGCGATCGCTCGGGGGTCCGCTCTATGTCGTGCACTTCCTGCCCGATCAGCATCAGCAATCGGCGATCGCCCTTGAAGTAATAGCGTTCGTGCTGCTTATCCAGCTGGTTGTGGTCGGTGACGATCACGAAGTCCAAGCCTGCCCGGATGGCTGCTTCGGCGATCTGTTGGTGGGTGCCGTGTCCGTCGGAATCAGTCGAGTGCATGTGCAGGTTGCCGACGTACTCGTGCATGGCGCCTCAGAGGGACGGTGCGCCCGCAGAGCGGGCGCGAGAGAACGACGGTGAAGCATATCACACCGGCAGACGGGTAGAATGATGCCCTCCGTTCGTGGGTGAGCCCGCCAGATGAACAACACACAAGTCGCCGAGGTGTTCGACGACATCGCCGACCTGTTGCAGATCAAAGGTGAGCAGATCTACCGCGTGCTGGCCTATCGCCGCGGGGCTGAGGCGATCAGAGGGCTGGGCCGGGACATCAATGCGGTATGGGAAGAAGGTGGCCTGGAAGAAATCCCTGGAGTGGGAAAGGCGATCGCGGGGAAGATCGACGAGCTGCTCGGAACCGGCGAGATGGAATTCTACGAGAAACTCAAGGCCGAAATCCCGATCGGGTTGCTGGAGGTGCTCAAGGTTGGCGATGTAGGTCCTAAGAAGGCGGCCCGCTTCTGGAAGGAGCTGGAAATCACCTCCATCGCGGAGCTGGAGGCGGCCGCTCGGGAGAACCATCTGGCCGGGCTGTCCGGCATGGGTAAGAAGTCGCAGGCCCGCATCCTGGAGAGCATCGAGGCGCTCAAACGCCGTCAAACCGGGCGAATCACCATTGGAACCGCTCTCACCATCGCCGAGCAACTGCTGTCGGAATTGCGCAAGCATCCAGAAGTCGAGGCGGCGGAAGCGGCCGGCAGCCTGCGGCGGGGTCGGGAGACGGTGGGGGACCTGGATCTGCTGGTATCAACCGACAATCCGGAAGTGGTGATGTCGAGCTTCCTCGAACTGCCCAATATCGGGCGAGTGCGAAGCACCGGCGAGATCAAAACCAGCGTCGAGCTGGTGGATGGAATGCGGGTGCAAGTGTGGACCCACCCCACCGAGCGGTTTGGGACCGCCCTGCAATACGCAACCGGCTCCAAAGATCACAACGTGCGCTTGCGACAGATGGCGCTCGATCAGGGACTGTCGTTGTCGGATCAAGCCATCACCCGCGAGAATGGAACTGAGATCTTGTGCGAGAACGAGCAGCAGGTCTACGACACCTTGGGACTTCCGTGGATCGCCCCAGAGCTGCGTGAGGATCGTGGCGAAATCCAGGCCGCCCAAGCCGGCGAACTACCCAAGTTGATAGAGCTGAAAAATCTGCGAGGGGACCTGCACGCGCATTCCACCTGGAGCGATGGCCACAGTTCGATCGAGGAAATGGTCGAGGCGGCGCAGGAGCTAGGCTACAAGTTCCTGGCGATCACCGACCATTCGAAGAGCCTGGGCGTGGCCAATGGACTGACCGAGGTCCGGGTGGCGAAGCAGCGTGCCGAAATCGAGAAGCTGCGCGCAAAGCTAGGGGACGATTTCCTGCTGCTGCACGGCACCGAGATGGAAATTCTGGCCGATGGCACGCTCGACTACGACGATTCGGTGCTTGCCGAATTCGATCTGGTGATCGCCTCGCTGCATACTTCGCTCCGCCAGCCTCGCGAGCGAGCTACCGCCCGGCTGCTCTCGGCGATAGAGAACCCCAACGTCGATATCATCGCTCACCCGACCGGCCGCCTGCTGGGAGAACGCGATCCGGCCGACCTGGATATGGAGCGGATATTGGAT
>CAZJUE010000232.1:0-4400 GCA_964549025.1 uncultured Anaerolineaceae bacterium
GCACCAGGAGCTGCTCGATGTGGTGAACCAATTGGCGGCAGCGCTGCAGGATAAAGCCGCAGAATTCGACCACATTGTCAAGTCCGGCCGCACCCACCTGCAAGACGCGGTGCCGATACGGCTGGGACAGGAGTTCAGCGGCTACGCCACCGCGATTGCCCGTGACGGCCAACGGTTGGATCGAGCCGCCAATGGCCTGCGCCGGCTGGGGATCGGCGGCACGGCTACCGGAACCGGGCTGAACGCTCATCCGGAGTACGCCGGCAGAATGGTTGCGCGGCTGTCGGAAATCACCGGGCTGGAATTGGAGCCATCCGACAACCTATTCGAGAGCATGCAGTCGATGGCTGACATGGCCGACTACTCGGCCGCCATGCGTACGATGGCGGTCACCCTGACCCGCGTGGCCAACGACTTCCGGCTGCTATCCTCCGGGCCGGCCACGGGCTTCAACGAGATCAACCTCCCTGCGGTTCAGCCCGCATCATGCCCGGGAAGGTCAATCCGGTGATGGCCGAAATGCTGAACATGGCGATGTACCACGTGATGGGATGCGATCTCACCGTGGCAGCCGCCGTGGCTGCCGGCCAGCTGGAGCTGAACGTGATGATGCCGGTGATAGCCCACAATCTGTTCGAGATGATGCAGGTCAGCATCGGTTCGATTCAGGCTTTCACCGAGCGCTGCGTCAAAGGTGTGGTGGCCAACGAACAAGTCGCCACCGGGTGGCTGGAGAAGAACGCCATCGTGGTCACCGCCTTGAATCCGATCATTGGCTACGAGCAAGGGGCCAAGCTGGTCAAGCAGGCATTGGCCGAGGGAACCACCGTCCGGCAGGTCGCGGTTGCCAAGGCGCAGGCCGGCGAGTTGCAGCATCGTGATAACGGGAAGGTGGTATCGCCTGATGAGCTCGAACAGGCGCTCAAGGATCTGCGCAAGCTGACCGAAGGCGGTATCGCCGGATAATTGTCAGGTGGCCGGCTAGGCAGCCAGTATCACTACGGCTACGGTCGCTAACGCTACTCCGGCGTATTCGTAGAGCAGCCGTGGCTGCAGTTCGCCACGCAGCTGCGCGATTCCCAGCCCGGCGCCTAAATACGCGGTCAGCCCGATCAGCAGCGAGAACTGGGCCGGACTGATCGGCCAGTAGTGCAGCCCCCATGCCAATTGGGCCGCCAGCAGGCCGCACGCCAGTGCGTACGGCCAGTCCCGCTCGCGCGGCACCGCCAGACCGATCGCCCGCCAGCACACCAGTGCGACCACCGTGAAGATGGTTGGCACCACCGCGATCGCCCGGCTTTCGTTTGCGCGGGCTGCAAACGCCACCCCAACCACGATCAGGATGCCCAGCGAGCGCAGAGCAGCGGCCGCAAGCGGCGCCCGCCGGTCCCGGCGATCGAGCACGGTGAATTCAGCCAGCAGCACCGCCAAATTTAGCCCGCCGGCAAGCGCCAGGCCGGCGACCCAGATCGGCCCCAGGGGAAGCAGCGGAAGCATCGCGCCGGCCCCCAGCGCGGCCAGGCCCGGCAGCAGGCGCGACCGCATTTCGGGCCGGCGAACCTGACTGATTGGATGCGAATCCATCACCCATTCGCTGCCGATCGCCGCCAGCGCCCCCGACAGCCCAACCATCACGAACCGAGCGTCGAGTTCGAAACCGATCAGCAATCCCAGCAGCTCGAACTCGAGCTGCCAGGCCGGCAGCACCACGACCCGAGTCAAGCCGTAAGCCAGCAGGATCAGCGCGATCAGCGCCGCCAACTGGTCGCGCTCCGGCCAAGGGCGCTGAGGCTCGGGACTCGAGTCCGTCACGGGTGTCGCCTGATTCGGGCGTAGAAGATGGTGAGCACGTAGCCTATTCCGTGCAGGGCAAACTGCCACAGATTGGGCATCGACTTCGAGCTGCCGCGGCTGCGATCCACCAACCGGTACGGCAGTTCCAGCACCTGCAAGCCCTTCATGCGGCAGGCGTGGATCAGGTCGATGAAGTATGCGCCATAGCCAACCGGCAGCAGACTGACATAATCCAGCACGCTGCGGCGCATGACGATGAAGCCGCTGTCAAGATCGCGCACGTGGCCGCCCAAAATCATTCTGGCGAAGCCGTTGATCAGCCGGCTGGTGAATACCCGGAAGCCGGGTCGATCGTCCAACCCATCGCCGACGTAGCGCGAACCGATCACCACCGGGTATTCACCCAGGCTTTGGACCATCGCCGGCAGACGATCGGCCGGCATGCTGAGATCGGCGTCCATCCAACCCACAATCTCGCCACGCGATTCAATCAGCCCGCGCACTAAAGCTGAAGCCAACCCTCGGCTGCGCCTGCGGACCGAGCGCACCCGGGGATCGTTCATCTCGGCAGCGATGCGCCAGGTTTGATCGGGGGAGTCATCGTCGATCACGATTACCTCCACCGGATCGCCGACCGCCGCCAACACGGAGGAAGCCATATCGACGATGTTCTCGGCTTCGTTGTAGGTCGGCAGGATCACCGACACCAGTGGATGGGTGACTTTCACACTGCCCGCGCGCACATCAGCGCGTTCCAGGTGGTTTCATCCGGTTCGCCTTCCAGTGACGGAAACGGATGCAGGGCCAGCAGCTCCAGATCGACCTGCGCCAGCCGGGCACGCAGCTCCTTCGGGAAGAAATAGCGCATGGTATGGGATTCTTCGGCCTGCAAAGCGCCGTCGCCGTCAGTGAGCTGGTAGTGCACCGTGCAGCGTTGGTGGTCGGCGTCCAGAGACGGAGTAGCGGTTCGCTCCAGCACGCCGTCTGGCGTGTCAAGCTGCGAGCTGCGAACCGAAGGGCCGATCGCCACCACTGCCGGTCCATACCAGAAGTCGGCGATGAAGAGGCCACCGGGAGACAGGTGCTGGCGGACGACCTGCAATCCGCGCCGCAGGTCTGGGTCGCTGGCCAGATAGCCCATGACCGCAAACATCATCAGCACCACCTCGAATTGGCGGTCGAGCTGTAGCTGCTGGATCTCGCCGTGGATCAATTCCGGGTTGGTGGCCTGCCCGCGCTTGGAGCGGGCGGCCTCCAGCATCACCTCCGACCGGTCGATTCCGGTCACCTGGTAGCCGCGCGCCGCCAGCGGAAGGGCATGGTTCCCGGTGCCGCAGCCCAGGTCGAGTATCGCTTGCACGGTGCCCGTCGCGTGCCGCCTGAAGAGTTCCTCCAGCAGGTCGCACTCCGCCTGATAGTCCTTCTCAGCGTACATCAGGTCGTAGTGCGAGGCGTAGGTGGCGCCGAATGGTTGACTAGCCATCGCGGTTCTCAAACATGCCTGAGGCGACCGGCCAGTTGCCGTCAGCCAGGATCAGGCGGGCCTCACAGACACTTGCGCACGCCATCGCAGACTTCATCGATCTGGCCCTCGGTCAATGCCAGGCCGGTCGGCAGATACAGTCCGTACTCCGCCAGCCGGTCGGCGACTGGAAACTCACCCTGCTCCGGCAAGCCTGCCGCGTGCAGCGCCGGCTGCCGGTGCATGCCGAGAAAGAACGGCCGGGTCTGGACCCCGAGCTCCTGCAGGTTGGCGGCGAAGTCGGACCCCGTTTGTCCGAGCCGCTCATCCAGCACGATGCCATACATCCAGTAGATCTGTTGGGCCCAGTCCTTCTGGGTTGGAAGCTGAATGTGCTCCAGATCCGAAAGCCGCTCGGAGTATTGGCGTCCGATCCAGCGCTTGCGCTCGACGATCTCGTCGATGCGCTCGACCTGCGCCAACCCAACCGCCGCCTGGAGGTTGGTCATGCGGAAGTTGAAGCCCAGTTCGGTGTGGTAGAAGCGTCGATCGGTGCGATAGCACAGGTTGCGCAGCGAACGCAGCTGCTCTGCGAGGCCATCGTCATCGGTGAGCACCATTCCGCCCTCGCCGGTGGTGATCGGCTTATTGGCGTAGAAGCTGAAGATGCTCAGGTCTCCCATGCTGCCTGCCGGCATCCAGTGATCTCTGTCGGCGCCTCGGCCGCTTCGATAGCGGGCGCCATGCGCCTCTGCAGCGTCCTCCAAAACGTGCAGGCTGTGCTTCTCGGCCAGCTCGAAGATTGGATCCATATCCACCGGATGACCGTATATATGTACGGGCATGATCACCCGCGTGCGTTCGGTAATGGCCTGCTCCACCTGGCTGACATCCATGCACCACGTTTCCGGATCGCAATCCACCGGCACCGGCACCGCCTGGTTGTAGACCACCGCCATTGCACAGGAGATGATGGTCATGGTGGGTAGGATGACCTCATCGCCCGGCTGCAAATCCAGCGCTCGAAGCGCCATCTGCAGTGCCACGGTGCCGTTGCTGACCGCTACCCCATGCTGCCGTTCGCAGTAGCCGGCCCAGGCCTCTTCGAAAGCGCCGATGTATTTGCCGGCTGAAGAGATCCAGC
>CAZJUE010000233.1:0-4397 GCA_964549025.1 uncultured Anaerolineaceae bacterium
TAAAGCTGCTGCTGAGTTACGATCCTCTTCCAGAACACCGAGAGGAGTACTTTCGCTATGTGCTGGGGGAATTTGTCCCGGCGATGGAGAACCTGGGTCTGACGCTGTGCGAAGCCTGGCACACTGCCTATGGCAGCTATCCTCTGCGCCTGACCGGCTTTCTAGCTACCGATCGCGAGACACTGGAGGCGGTCATGTCTTCAGAGGACTTCGTCGAGCTGGAAGGCCGACTGCAAGACTACGTGATCAACTACCGTCGTAAAATCGTCCGCCAGGCGCCCCGCTTCCAATTCTGAGCCGGCTCCATTCGTTCCTCTCTGCAGTCCGATAGCGATCTCACAAACCCGAAAGCCCACCAGCCAACGTGCCGCGGGGGCCGAATCTCCGTCAGTCTTATGACAGGTCTCACTATTTGGTGCAGGCTGATCTGATTAGGCTGAATTGAGAGCGCAAGCTTATGCGGCCACTGCAGAAAGAAGTCTGGCGGCCCATACGGCAGATCTATTGCCAGAAGGCGGGGCGAATGGCTCTGCTGGAGGCTCGGTTGGTCTATCCGGCTGAAGTGCTGCCGGATGGCCCGCCGCGGGTACTCGGGCATCGGTGTTCACTGGGCATGGAGTGCAATCAGCTCGAAGCTCCGACCTGCCGGTGGGCCGGCACCTTGCCCGGCTACGACCCGTTCGCCGTCTAGATTACTCCGAGCTCACCACCAACCTCCCGGAAGGCCGAGAGCCCCCGGTCTAAATCCTCGCGGCTGTGAGCAGCTGAAATCATCACCCGGATGCGGGCGGCACCCCGCGGAACAGTTGGGAAGCCGATCGCCATGGCAAAGACGTCCTGCTCGAAGAGTTTCCGGCTGAAATCCTGCGCCAGCGGAGCCTCACCAAGCATGATCGGCGTGATCGGGGTGGTGCTCTCTCCGGTGTCAAACCCCAGCTGGTCCATTTCGCGCTTGAAGTAGTCCGTGTTTTCCCACAGCTGATCGACCAATTCGGTCGAACTCTCCAGCAGATCGATGGCAGCGATGCAGGCCGCCACGTCGGGCGCGGTCATGGCTGAGGAGAACAAAAAGGGTCGTCCGCGCTGACGCAGCCAGTCCACAATCAGCTGTGGTCCTGCGACCACGCCGCCCACTACCCCGAAAGCCTTCGAAAGCGTGCCAACCTCCACGTCCACCTGACCATGCAGGTCGAAGTGGTCGACGATCCCTCGTCCGCCCTTTCCCAGCACGCCTTCCCCGTGGGCGTCGTCGACCATAAGCAGGTAGTCATGTTGCTTGGCGATCTCGCAGATGCGGTCAAGCGGTGCGACGTCGCCATCCATGCTGAATACCCCGTCGGTCACGATCAGTGAACGCGGGTAGCCGGCATCTTGATGCTCTGCAATCACCTGCTGCAGGCCGTCCGGATCGGCGTGTGGGTAGCGCACGATCTTGGCGCCCGACAGCCGACAGCCGTCGATGATGCTGGCGTGATTGAGCTCATCGGAATAGATCACGTCGCGCTTGCCGACCAGTGCCGGGATGCTGGCCAGGTTGGCATTGAAGCCGGATTGAAAGGTGATGGCGGCCTCAACTCCTTTGAAGGCCGCCATGCGCTGTTCTAGCTCCAGGTGCAGATCAGTCGTGCCGGCGATGGTGCGCACCGCGGCCGGGCCCACTCCATATTGATCGGTGGCGCGCTTGGCAGCCGCCACCATTTCCGGATGATTGGCCAATCCCAGATAGTTGTTGGAGCAGAAGTTCAGCACCTGCCGACCGTCAACGGTCAGCCAGGCGCCCTGGGGGGAGTCGATGGTGCGGATGGATGTGAATAGGCCGGAAGCTCGGAGTTGGTCGAGTTCTTCCGCGATCCAATCGGTCTTGGGCATGTTGACTCCTGGCAAATGGATCGGTGCGACGACGAGCTACGAGATAAGCGCCGAGAAGAGACGAGAGGCGGGTTCGCCGACCAGAGTCCCGATCAAATTGATGTCCCCAAAGCGACCGAGCACGATCAGACCGATCAGGATTATCGGGCCGTAGGGACGGATCCTCTGCATAGTCGCTTGACCGGAGGACGGCAGAAAGTAGGTCAGGACTTTCTCGCCATCCAGCGGAAAGATCGGCAGCAGGTTGAACAACATCAGAATGAGGTTGATGAAAATGAAATATTGGAAGACGTCGGCGGCAGTAGGAATTAGTGCATTGCTCGAGAATCCGGGTCGCAACACGCCGGCCTGAAAGGGAATCGCGGCGACCAAAGCCAGGATCAGATTGGAGAGCGGCCCGGCAGCGGAGACCAACATTACCCCGGCCGGCGTCCGGCGCTGCAACGCGGAAGGACTAATAGGGACTGGCTTGGCCCAACCGAATCCAGCAAACAGCAACATGAGCGTGCCCAGCGGATCCAGATGGCTTAACGGGTTGAGGGTCAGCCGGCCATTCAGCCGGGGAGTGTCATCTCCTAGCTGATTGGCACTCCAGGCGTGAGCGAATTCGTGGACTGTAAAAGCTATGAGCAGCGTGATCGCGGTGGAGATGAATGTGGAGAGATCCTGGACCACAGCGGGCGGATTATACCAGCGGGGGCCCCAAGGGCTCGAATGGTATAATCCGCCGATCCCCCCGAAGAGAAGCTCCATTGTTAACCGAACTCAAGATGGACGATGTGGTGCGGCTACGAAAGCCGCACCCGTGCGGCGGTTCAGAGTGGCGGGTGGTGCGGCTCGGTGCCGACATCGGGATCAAGTGCACCACCTGCGGACGCCGTATCCTGCTGCCACGGCGTGAGCTGGCGCGACGGATGAAGGGCCGGGTGAAGCGGGGGAAGGGCGCCAATTAGCAGCGTTGACCCAACGGGCGGTGGTTCCCCTCGCGCCGGTTGGTGGCGCGCTGAAACGCTGAGTGTGGCTCAGCTCTGGCCGGCGGTCTCAGTTGGTTTGGGTCAGGGGGCGGTTGTTCGGATTAGACGTTGGCAATAATGTTGCTGAACAAATTCCCTACGCTTCCGCCGAACACCACCAGGAGCACGATGACAACAATGGCTATGAAAACGATCACCAGTCCGTACTCGAGCAGACCCTGGCCCCGAGGACCAATAAAAAACATAAAAAACCTCTGGTGGCGCCTATCGACGCATACCGAGTATAGGACATCGCTCCTGCGGCGCAATAGGCCATCCATCACAGCCCACTCATAGGGAGAAAACGGCGTGCCATACATCGTCTGCGCCGAGGAAATCGACCGGCGCTGGATCGCTCACGTACCCGATCTGCCGGGCTGCTTTGCCACCCACGAGCGGCGTGACCAAGCCATCAATCTGGTCCCCAAGGCGGTCGAGAACTTCATCGATTGGGCGGCTGAGCACGGTCTGCGGGTCAGTGGGCTGTCGGGACCGATGCTGGTGAGCGAGGTTATTCGGGCTTGGCGCTACGAAGAGGACTATGAGGTGAATGCCTTCTTCGCCGCCGATCGTCCTCCGCTGCAAGAAGACGAATTGGAGGAATTCGAAACGCTGCTGATGGCCAGTCGGGAGGACCTCCAGGCCACATTGGAAGGGTTAGATTCGGAGGATCTGGAGCAGGAGTTGGCAGGTGATTGGGCAATTGCTGAGGTACTCGACCACGTCGCGCTAGCCGAACAGTGGTATTTCGATCGCCTGGGCATCGGTTTGGCGTCCGGCGAGCTGCCGCAGACTCCGATGGAGAGGCTGGTGCGGGTGCGAGACAACACGCTGGCACGCTTGCCGGATTTGGGTAAGCGCATGGGCGTGGTAACGCTATCAGGGGAGACTTGGTCGGCGCGAAAGGTAATGCGCCGTACCCTGTGGCATGAGCGCGATCACACTGACCACTTGCGCAAACTGCGGCGCAGGCTCGGCTAGCCAAGAACGGCGAGGTCCAGGCGGGAAGCAAAGCATCCGCCGGTTCTGGAGGGCATGGATGAGCTACACGACGATCAAGACTGAGGTGCACGGCAGGGTAGGGCTGGTCCAAATTGATCGGCCCGAGGCGCTAAACGCTCTGAACGATACCGTGATGGAAGAGATTGCTAGCGCGCTGCAGGCCTTCGATAGCGACCCTGAGATCGGGGCCATGGTGTTGACCGGTGATCAGCGCGCCTTCGCGGCCGGCGCCGACATCAAAGAAATGGCCACCGCCTCTTCAGTGGAGATGCTCGAGGCCGACCGAATCTCGCGCTGGGACCGGATCAAGGGAGTCAAGAAACCGGTGGTGGCGGCGGTGTCGGGCTGGTGCCTGGGGGGCGGCCACGAGCTGGCGATGGCTTGCGATATGATTGTGGCTTCCGAGAGCGCCAAGTTTGGGCAGCCGGAAATCAACCTGGGTGTGATGCCGGGAGCCGGCGGCACCCAGCGCTTGGCGCGAGCGGTGGGTAAGGCAATCACCATGGAGATGGT
>CAZJUE010000234.1:0-4395 GCA_964549025.1 uncultured Anaerolineaceae bacterium
CCGACGACCTTCAGGTTATGAGCCTGACGAGCTGCCACTGCTCCACCCCGCAGCGATTACGCAGTCCGAGTTTCGTCGCTGGTGCAACACCGAAACCCGGACGTGCGCGGGCGGCATTATATCACATGGCCCCTAGCCGCCGAAGAGCAGCGCCCACCAGACCTCGAACGGGCTGGACGGCTCCATCGTTGGTGATTCACCGACGTCACCATCCGGGCTGAGCTCGCTCTCTGGCACCGGCACCACCAAGCGCTCGCCTTCCTGCACCAGCTTGGCCTGCGAGCGGGCCCACTCGCTGACGCTGGCGTCCGAGAGTGCATTGTCGATGTTTTCCTCGAGCTCGGCGTTGGCGGCTTCCAGTTCGGCGACCTCGACCGCCAATGCGTCGGCCTCGCGCTGCATGCGACGGGCATCGGTCATGCGGCGAGTCAGATCGCCGACGATCAGGATGCCGACGATCAAGCCGACCAACACCCAGAAACTGGAGACAGAGCGCTGCCGGTCACTCATAAGTAGGGCAGAGACCAACCTGCGAACAAGGGTCTGGTTTTGGATTCATCGAGGGCGGACATCATACAGGAGGCGCGGCCGGGTCGCAATCGCTGCACCATCAGAGGCTCGTGCAAGACTTGGGCCAGTGCGGTCCTGCCCAGTCGGGATCGCAAGGCAGGCTTGCGGCCGCGCAGATCACAAAAGAATCGCTTCAATTCGGAGTTTCCAGCGCGAAGCGGCCCCGAGCAAGTCGGGGCCGTCATGCCGAAGGTGGGAGTTGAACCCACATGGGCCGAAGCCCACTGCGCCCTGAACGCAGCGCGTCTGCCAGTTCCGCCACTTCGGCGCCCGGTCATTCTACCCGATGGAGGGCGGATGTCAAAAGATATGGACCTGGGCCACCCCTGCCGCCCACTGAGTGGCTCGATGGCCGGCTTTCCAGCGCCTCATGGAACGTACTCCCCCTCCAGCAGCGCACGAAGCGCCGCCGAGTCGAACGGGTTCTCGCCCGCCTCCAGGCGCTCGCTCCATTCCCTGCGAATCGGCTCGAAGGTCGAATAGGCCGCTGGATCCGCCGGCTCCAGTTTCTCCAGAAACAGTGAAAACTGCTCTGCGGCCTGCTCGTAACGACCAGACAGTGCCAGCGCCAACCCATAGCTATCGTTGCTGTAGCCCGAGTCGTCCAGTTCGATGGCGAGCTCGCAATGCGACAGCGCCTGCTCCGGCTCATCGGCAAGGCTTAAGAACCAACACAGCGCATTCTGGAGCTGCGCCTTGTCGGCATCGAGTGATTCGGCTTGTTCCAGCAGGTCCAGAATCTCGTCCAGGTCGGGGGCATCTTTCCGCGAGATTGTCAGCGCCAGATTGTACGGAGCCGGTGCAAACTCGGGAGCCAGGTCCATCGACCGCCGAAAGTCTGCCTCTGCGCGGCCGAGATCCCCAATTGCACCCCGCGCCAGGTAGGCTGAGCCACGGTTGTTCATGGCCGACACCAGCCCCGGCACGAGCTCCAGCGCTTCGGTGTAGAGTGCGATCACACGATCGAGGTCGGGGTCGCTCGAACGGCCCTCGATCACGCCCAGGGTGAAGTACACGCCACCCAGCGCGTTCGGGTCGCTCGGCGCGCTTTGCAGCGCCCGGTTCAGCGCCGCGGCGGCTTGCGCGTCACGCTGGGCACGAAAGTGCGCCAGCCCGACTCCGTACAGCCCCATCCACTGCACTTCCTTCGGGAGCTCAACGTTGATGGTTACGCTCAGCTGCTCCAGGCTGGAAATCAGCCAGCGCTGCTCATCGGCCAGGCTGCTCTCGCTCGGTCCGGGCCCGGTGAGGAAGGCGATCACCCGCCCGCTGTCATACTCCCCCCACAGCGCGAACTCCGCCCCGAGCCGGGCCGCCGCCTGAGCGGCCTGGTCGCCGCTGTCAAATGACTGGTCCAACTGCTCAACGCGCGTGGCCTCCAAACCGGCTTCAGCAAACTCCGCTTGCAGCGCCTCCGCGAGGCGATCCTGCACATTGAAACCGATTCCGCCCCCGCTGTAGTTGGCGAACTCCGCCACCAATACCAGCGTCTCGCCCGGGGCGGCAGCTTGGGGGTCGCCGCTCAGCTCGAGGCCGAGCAGGCGGCCAGCTTCCTTCCACCCTCCGGTCGCGATCAAGATCGACAGGCCAAGTGCTGCGATCGCCGCCAGCACCCACCAGCGGCGCAGGCGATAACCGGTCCGGGAAGCTGGCTCGGGCGCCGAGGACCCAACGACATCGGAACCCTGACCGGCCTCCGGTGGGTGCGGCTGATCGGAAACATCCGCTGATCCGTGGCCTTCTGGATGGAATCCAGCCGCCAGCAAAAACTGATCGCGCTCCTGCGGCGTCAGGCGGAGCGCCTCCGCCAGGCGCACCACGTCCGGGCGATGCCGCGGGCTCTGGGTGGCGCCCTCCCGCCAGCGAAAGATCGTCTGCCGGCTGACGCCCAGCCGCCGCGCCAGCTCAGCGTCGCTGATCCCCGCTCGCTGCACAAATTCGGAAAGCTGCTCGGAAAACGGCTTCATGGCCGGATATGGGGGCTAGGGAGCCGAAAACCCCCTTTGTTGCACCGAATGTAACACAGCTGCCGCTTGGAGTGCACCGGCCCGCTGGAAGGATGGGGGCAGTTCAATCGATGACCGAAAGGAGAGCAACGATGATGGACAACAAGCTTCGCAACAGAGTGGGACTGTTCCTGGCGCTGGCAGCGGCGGCTATGTCGGCCTGCTCAAGTGGAGTGGACACTTCCCGCTCGTACAGCCGGGCGGTGATCAACCGCGGCGCGATCGTACCGGCAGAGAACGTTCGGGAGTTCGAATATCTCAACCACTACGAGCAGCGTTTCCCGGAACCCAGCCAGGCACCGGTGGGCCTCGATCTGCGCCTGGGCAATACGCAGCTCCCCACGGAGGGCGGCGAGGTGTGGATTCAGATCGGCTTGCAAGCCGAAAGCCCTGATCTGGGCGAACGGGGTCCGCTCAATCTTGCGTTGGTGCTCGATACCAGCGGTTCGATGGACGCACCAGACAAGATGCCCTTCCTGAAGGCCTCGCTGCAAGTTTTCCTGGAAGGCTTGCGCCCGGAGGATCGGGTGGCAATCGTGACCTACAGCTCGGACGCATATCTGTTGTGGCCCTCCCAGCCGGTAGGGGATGGACGCTGGATCGGTGAGACGATCCGCAGGATCAATCCGGGTGGAGGGACCAACCTGCATGCCGGCTTGATGCTGGGATTCCGGGAGGTCGAAAGCCACTTCGATCTGAGACGCAATAACCGGGTGATCTTGCTGACCGACGGCATCGCCAACGAGGGGGTGACCGATCCACAGCGCATCGCGGCCGAGGCGCTGACCTACAACCAGGACGGCATCTACCTATCGACCATCGGCCTGGGCCTAGATTTCAACGACCAGCTGCTGAGCACCCTGGCGCAGCAAGGACACGGCGCTTACCACTTCATCGACTCGGCACAGGAGATGGACAAGGTCTTCCGCCAGGAAGTAGAAGGGCTGGTCGAGCGGGTGGCCAATGACGTGTCGGTCGGCGTTGTCCCGGCCGCAGGCGTGCAGCTCATGGAAGTGACCGGCCACGAGGGCGCGGTTCCGCCGAATGGAGCCCAGGTGGTTGTCTACGATATGGGCGCCGGCGACAGCCAGGTGCTGATGGTACGCCTGGAGGCCGGCCCCGCGGCGCTGGGAGCCCGGCCCATCGCGCAGGTGACCTTGAGCTACACCGATCCCTTCGCGCAGCGGACGCGCGAGGTTCGGCTGCCGGTATCGCTGAGCGTCGTGCGGACTGCCCAATACGATCCGCTGGCCGATGTCGAGGTGCTGCGCAATGCCACGATCGTGGCCTCGGCCAAAGCCTTGATTGGCATCGATCAGCTCTTCGGCGCCGGCCGCTACGAGGAGGCCTGGCAGCTGGCCCACCTGATGGAGGCCCAACTGCGCATTGTGGCGGCGATGGCCGGAGACCAGCAAATGGTGGAGGATGCCGATCTGTTCGCCCGGTATCAGGTTACCCTGGCCGGAGCCCTGGGCTACGATCCGAGCTCGTCCGAGGAAACACCGCCGAGCGGCCAGCCACTGCGCTGGGGCGCCACACCCTCGCCCGGTTTCCCGACGCTCCCAACGTTGGAGGTCGACCGCTAGGATCCGTCAACCATCCCTTAGACCAGACAACGGGTCGCCCTCAAGGGCGGCCCGTTGCTCTTGGCCAGCGGTGCAGGCCCGTGGTTCCGAAAAGGCGTCAGGCCGCCAACTGCTCGGCAGCCTCTTCGAGCTTGAGGCTGATGACCTCGCTGGCGTTGTCGTTGCCCAGGCTGACCCCGTACAGCACGTCGGCGGCCTGTATGGTCTGGCGGTTGTGGGTGATCACCAGGAAT
>CAZJUE010000235.1:0-4344 GCA_964549025.1 uncultured Anaerolineaceae bacterium
ATCGAGATGTCGCCCCCGCCTGCCGATGGGTTGGTCGCCAGGCCCGCCAAGTCGATCTCACCCGACGACCAGCGACTGTGGACCGCGCTGGAAGAGGTTACCGATCCGGAGTTTCCGGTCAGCGTCGTGGGAATGGGGTTGATCTACGGGCTGCGAAGGCGAGGCGGAACCGCCCAGGTGGATCTGACTTTCACGGCCATGGGATGCCCCGCCATGGGGTTCATCATCGAAGACATCCGCCAACGCTTGCTGGAGGAGCCGGGAATCACCGGCGTCGACATCCGCGTCGTTTGGGACCCGCCCTGGACCAAGCAGCGGCTTTCCCCCGAGGCGATCGAGCGCCTGCAGCGCTTTGGGGTCAGCATATGAGCGGTGGGCGCTTGATGGAAACCCCCTCGGGCGAGATCTACGACGTGTTCGCCAAGGTCAAGGCCGACGAGCCGCTGCGCCACATTGGGACGGTCATCGCCTCAGATCCCGATTTGGCACGGGTGTACGCGTTCAGCCTGTACCAGGAATGGACCTGGGATGAGATGATCGCCGTCCCACGGCGAGCAGTGATTCCAGTGATCCAGGTCGCCTGATGAGCTACCTCATTTTTGCGCGGCGCGAGTACCAGCTCCCGCTCGAGTGGATCGGCCGCCTGGAGGACCAAGGAGCTGCAGATCAAGCCGGCGAGGAAGAGGAATCGGAGGCGGTCCAGCGCCACGCTCTGGAACGCTTCGGTGATGACGGTTGGATCGAAATGGTGGCGGTTCCCGAGCGCGCCCTGGTGCGGGTGATTCCGCTGGAGTAGCTGCCACCATGGACCCGCAGCTTTCGGACCTGATCCGCGATTTGGCCGACAACAAGCTGGCGCTCGGTCAGCGCTTCTCTGAGTGGGCCAACAGCGCGCCGGCCCTGGAGGCCGCGATCGCCGCCGCCGCGATGACCAAAGAAGAGAGCGGACACGCCCGCAGCCTCTATGCCTGCCTGCACGACCAACCGGATTCTGCAGAGGCGTATTTGGAGGAAGAGCAGCGTCAGATTGCAGCCTCGGTGAGCGTCCTGAAAGATTCGTTTCAGAGTTGGCCGGAATTCGTGGCCGCCAGCGTAGTCGTGGACCGGGCCTTGGCCTGGGTGTGCCGGGCGGCGGCGGAATCCAGCCATGAGCCCCTGCGCCACCGCGCCACCAAGATCGTGCAGGAAGAGCGCTATCACCGAATGTACGGTCAGGGATGGTTGAAGCGCCTTTCGGCGCTCAACCGACACGCCCGCGATCGTTCGCAGGCAGCGCTGGACCGCTTCTGGATTCCGGTCGACGCTTGGCTGACGGACCTCTACGGGCCGGACCTGGTGGCCGATGGCTACCTTTCCGAGCACTCTGAGGCGGTTCGCGCCCATTGGCGGGAGGAAGCCAAGTCGCTGCTGCAAGACTGCGGAATGGAAATCCCCCATGGCTGAAAAGCCGGCCCATCGGCCGCAATCCGTTCCCCCGCCGGATGACCCGATTCCGGCGGGAGAGGTTGCGTGTCCGCATTGTGAGTCTACGGAAACCGAGCTGATATCGCACTTCGGTTCAATGCTGCTCAGTGCCCAGCATTACTGCCGCAACTGCCGTACGGTTTTCGATTGGATCCGGTGGGATCGCCCGTAATCCTTTCCCATCGCGGCAAGACGCCAGTTCTCGCGCCGGACGCTTTCGTAGCTCCCACCGCAACGCTAATCGGACATGTTGAGATTGGCGCCTTGGTCAGTGTCTGGTTTGGCGCAATATTGCGTGCCGACAAAGGACACATCGCCGTTGGCCGGGGCAGCAACGTGCAGGACAACGCCCTGATACACACGCCGGAGGGCGGCGAGACGCTGATCGGGGAAGACGTCACCATCGGCCACGGCGCAGTGCTGGAGGGCTGTGTGGTCAAGCGCGGCGCGCTAATCGGAATGAACGCGGTCGTGATGCGTGATGCGGTGGTCGGTGAGGGCTGCCTGGTCGCCGCCGGAGCCGTTGTTAGCGAAGGCATGCAGGTGCCAGCCGGAACCCTGGCGGCCGGCGTGCCGGCAAAGGTCAAGCAGCAGTTGAGCGGAAGCTCGCGCCAACGGATCGAACGCGCCGCCGCGCACTATCGGGATCTGTCCCGCGAATATCTCAAGGAAGGATAGCGACGTGGCTCAGTTCTTCATTGGAGGCGAATCCATCTCCGCCAACGGACGCAGTAGCTTGGAGATCCACAATCCGGCAACCGGGGAGGTGGTCGACACCGTCCCGCAGGCCACCGAAGCGGACGTCGAGCAGGCGGTGGAAGCCGCACACAAGGCGTTCCCGGGTTGGTGGGCCACTCCAGCCGGACGGCGGGGCGAGATTCTATTTGCCGGCGCGGAACGCATTGCGCAAAGCGAAGACGAATTGGCGCACAGCCTGACCGCCGAGCAGGGCAAGCCGATTTCCGAGGCGCGCATGGAGATCCGCCGCTTCGTCCACACGCTGCGACACTACGCCGGACTGGCCAAGAACCTGCGCGGAGGTTATGTGCCCAGCCTGGATGAGGGCATCCACGGATTGGTGCTGAAGCGGCCCCACGGGGTGTGCGCTGCGATCGTCCCCTGGAACTTCCCGATATCGTTGATGGGCAACAAGATTGCGCCGGCGCTGGTCACCGGCAATACGGTCGTGATCAAGCCCGCCAGCACCACGCCGCTGACCGCCATCCGCTGCATCGAGCTGCTGACCGAGGCCGGACTACCGGCCGGGTGCCTGAACATCGTGGTCGGACCGGGGAGCAGCGTCGGGCAGGCGCTGATCACCCATCCATTGGTGCGCAAGATCGGTTTCACCGGTGCGACCGATACCGGCCGACAGGTCATGACCGCCGCGGCCCAGGGCATCAAGCCGGTGACGCTCGAGTTGGGCGGGTCGGATCCGATGATTGTGTGTGACGACGCCGACCTGGATCGGGCGGTGAGCGCCGCCTCCGTTGGCCGCTTCTTTAACTGCGGCCAGGCCTGCCTGGCCATCAAACGCCTGTACCTGTTCGAGACCATCGCCGACGAGTTCATCGAGAAACTGGTCGCCAAGGTCGCCAAGCTGACAGTGGGCAATGGGTTGGACGACGGGGTTCGCATCGGTCCACTTCACACCGAAGGCCAGCGTGCAGAGGTGGCGGAACAGGTGGCGGACGCGATCGATCGCGGTGGCGAGGTGCTGATCGGAGGCGAAGCCCCGCAAGGTTCGGCGTACGACAACGGCAGCTTTTATCTCCCAACACTGGTGGCCCGGGTGGATCCGGAATCGCGACTTTCGCGGGAGGAGGTTTTCGGTCCGGCGCTGCCCATCTTTCGTGTGGGCGACCTGGACCAGGCGATCGAGCGCGCCAACGATTCGATCTATGGTCTGGGGTCCTCAATCTGGACCCGTGACCTAAGCCGCGCCAACCGAGCCGCCGAGCAGCTTGAGGCCGGATACACCTGGATCAACATGGTGCAGAAAATCTACGATGAACTTCCCATGGGGGGCTTCAAGCAAAGCGGCCTGGGCAAAGAACACGGCCTGGAGGCCCTGGACTACTACCAGGCCACCAAATCGGTGGTGGTGAGAGGCGGTTGATGGCCGAAGGCCTGACCCCCGACTACGAGATCATCGATGCCCACGTCCACATCATGCCCTGGAATCGGATGGTGCCGGACGCGCTGGACCGATTTGGCCTTGGTCATGACGATTTCAAGGAGATCCTGGCGCTTACCAGCGATCCCGCCCGAGTGATCGAGCACATGGACCAGCTCGGCATCGAGCGCATTGCAATGATCAACTACATCAGCAAGGAAGTATTCGGGCTGATGGAGGACGTCAACGACTATGCGGCTGAATTCGCCAGCTACAACCCGAAGCGATTTATCCCTTTTGGCGGCATCGACCCGCCCACGCTAAAAGATGTTGCGGGCGAGATGGACCGCCTGCTAGGCAACCTGGGGCTGATGGGAATCAAGTTGCATCCTCCCCACCAGTTGTTTCACGTCAACGGCTATATCGACCAACCTGAATTGGCTGGGCTGGCGACCGTATACGAAAAGTGCATCGAGTACGACGTGCCGCTGATGGTGCATACGGGCACGTCGATCTTTCCCGGCGCCCGCAACAAGTATGCGAATCCAATGGATCTGGACGACGTGGTGACTGACTTCCCAGAGTTGAAGCTCATCATCGCCCACGGTGGCCGCCCGCTGTGGATGGACGAGGCGCTGTTCGTGCTGCGCCGCTCTCCCAACGCGGTCCTTGATGTGTCGAGCATTCCCCCGAAGAAACTGCTCGAGTATTTCCCCTGGCTGGAGCGGTTTGCCGACCGCGCGATCTTCGGCACTGATTGGCCG
>CAZJUE010000236.1:0-4315 GCA_964549025.1 uncultured Anaerolineaceae bacterium
ACCGCTCCCAATCGGGCTTATCTGACAGACCTGCGCGAAGGCCTCGCGGAGCTGCCGGTAGTGATCGAGTTCCGCGATCGGGCCTGGGTGAACGATGAGACCTTTGCGCAGCTCGCCGAGCTCGATTTCGGCTACTGCGCAGTCGACGAGCCACGCCTGCGGGGATTGATGCCGCCGGTGGCGCGAGCCACCGGCCCGTTGGCGTACGTCCGGCTGCACGGCCGGAACGCCGCGAAATGGTGGAAGCACGACCACGCTTGGGAGCGCTACGACTATACCTATTCGGAGCAGGAGCTGAGTGAATGGGTGCCCAAAATTCTGGAGCTTGAGTCCGAGGCCTCGGCAGTGCTGGTTTATGCCAACAACCACTACCGCGGCCAGAGCCTGGACGCCATCCGCAAGCTACGCAAGCTGCTGGGGGAAGCGCACTTAGCGGCTCGGCAGCCGCCGGACTGCCGATTGGTATAATCGCAGCGATTCGCTGAAAGCACCCAAGAAGCTATGTCTGGACACTCCAAATGGTCGACCATCAAGCGCAAGAAGGCGGCTACCGACGCCCGCCGCGGAAATCTGTTCACCGGCTTGGCGCGAGAGATTGCCATCGCGGCCAAGGAAGGCGGCGGGGACCCTGAAACCAATGCCGCGCTGCGGCTGGCGATCGATCGCGCCAAGTCGAACAACATGCCCAAGGACAACATCGAGCGGGCGATCCGGCGCGGAACCGGAGAAGACAAGGACGCCGCCGATCTCGAGCAGGTTCAGTATGAGGGCTATGCTCCGCACGGCGTGGCGCTGATCATCGAGGTGGTCACCGACAATCGCAATCGAACTGTCGCCGAGTTGCGGCACGAGCTGACCGATGTCGGCGGCAACCTGGCGGATGCCGGATCGGTGCTCTGGCAATTCACTCGCTCGGCTTATTTCGCTTTCTCGAACCGCGGCCTGGATGAGGATCAGGTCTTCGAAGCGGCGGTGGATGCCGGGGCCGACGACGCCATTCTTGGGGAAGATGATATCGAGATCATCGCGCCGGTGACCGCTTTCAAGGCCATCCTGGATGCGCTTGAAGCGCTCGAGATCGAGCCCGACGAGGCCCAGGTTCGCATGCTGCCCAACGCACCGATCGGGCTGACCGCGGAAAAATCGTTGCAGATCATGCGGCTGGTGGAGCGGCTGGAGGACCACGAAGACGTGCAGAACGTTTTCACCAATCTGGACATCACCGAAGAAGCAGTCGCACTGCTCGAGACCGCCTAGAGGCGCCCGCGCGCTGGTAGTCATCGGAATCGACCCGGGCACCGCCCGCACCGGTTACGGGCTGGTCAGTCAAGCCCCCGACAGCTCGCTGCACGCAGTCGACTACGGCGTCATTGAGACCGCCGCCGACTTGCCGCTCTCCCAACGCCTGCTCGAGATCTCAGATCACCTGGATGAACTGCTAGCCGCCCACCATCCGGATCGTGCGGCGGTGGAGAAGCTATTCGTGCGCGAGCATGTCACCACCGCGCTAAGCGTGGGCCAGGCCTCGGGGGTGGCGATGCTGTGCCTGGCCAGGTTTGGCCTGGCGGTCGGCGAATACACGCCATTGCAGGTCAAGCAGGCGATATGCGGCTACGGGAAGGCTGAGAAACAACAGGTGCAAGAAATGGTGAAGGTGCTGCTGGGGCTGGATGAGCGACCCCGGCCGGACGACGCGGCCGATGCGCTGGCGGTCGCCATATGTCACCTGCACAGCGACCCGCTGCCGCACCGAAAGCCCGATTCCGAGTGAGCAGGATCCTATACACCGGTGGCCGGCAGTGAACAAATCGGATAGCACATCATGATCAGCTCGGTTCGAGGCGTGGTGCAGAGCGTCGGCGAGCGACAGCTGGTGCTGGATATCGGGGGCGTCGGATTGGTGTTGGAGGTGCCGCAATCGGTGCTGGAGCAAGCTCCCGCGGTGGGGCGCACCTTGTTCCTGCATACCTATCTGGCGGTGCGCGAAGACGCGCTAAACCTCTACGGGTTCAATTCGCAAGAACAGCGCGAGCTGTTCACCGAGCTGATCCAGGTCTCCGGAATCGGCCCGCGCCTGGCGCTGGCGGTCCTCTCAACCCTGTCGATCGATACACTGCGGATGGCGGTGGGGAACAATCAACCGGAAGCGCTCGAGCGAGTGCCAGGGATCGGTAAGAAAACCGCCGAGAAGATCGTATTTCAGTTGAAGGACCGGATCGCATTCGCGCCGATCGAAATGAGGGAAATCAGCGAATCGGACGATGAGGTGCTGTCCGTGCTGACTGCCCTCGGGTACAGTATGCTGGAAGCGCAGTCCGCCGTTCGCGCGCTCGATTCGGATGGGGACGAATCAGTGGAAGAGCGAGTGCGTAAGGCGCTGCAGTACTTCGCCAATCCATAGGACGCTTGGACGAGGGTAGCTAGTGTATGACCAGGAGCGCATAGCGTTTATCGGGCCCGGGGTGATGGCCGAGGCCATCGCCTCCAGCCTGATTCAGCGCGGCGGAATGTCGCCTGAGCGACTGCTGATGAGCGGTCCACGCCCTGCCCGTCTAGAGGACTTGCACAGCAAGCTGGGGGTCAGCACCTCCGACGATAACCGGGAAGCAGCTGCTTCCGCCGGGGTGGTGGTGTTGACGGTCAAGCCGCAAACCCTGCCGGAGGTCATCGACGACCTTGCCGGCGGCGTTCACAACGATTCGCTGGTCCTGTCAATCGTCGCCGGAGCCAGGATTGAGACTCTGGCGACCGGCCTGGGCCATGCAGCTATCGTGCGGGCGATGCCCAACACGCCGGGTCAGGTCGGTGCCGGGATCACGGTCTGGACCGCCACGCCGTCGATCACCGAGCAGCACCGCCAGCAGTCGCGGGCGATCCTGTCCGCCCTGGGACAGGAGATCGAAGTCGAGGAAGAGGACTACCTGGACATGGCCACCGCGCTGTCGGGCACCGGACCATCTTATGTCTTCCTTTTCATGGAAGCGATGATCGACGCCGGCGTGCACATGGGATTTCCGCGCCGCATCGCCGAGCAGCTGGTGGTTGAAACCATCCGTGGCTCGATTTCCTACTACCAATCTTCGCCCAGCCATCCCGCCCGGCTGCGCAATCAGGTGACCTCGCCAGGCGGAACCTCCGCCGAGGCGTTGTATTTCTTGGAGAAGGCCGGATTTCGAACCGCGCTGGCCAGGGCGATATGGGCCGCCTACGAGCGCTCGGTCCAGTTGGGGGAAGGCAAGCGTCGTGCGGAGCAGTGACCGCCGGCGCTCGCCGCATTTCGCGTGGTGCGGGTCCGGGCGTTGAGCGGGGAGCAGGCAGCCGATGGCTCTGCGACTACGGTGCCTGGCGACGCTCGTTGGTCAAGGCAGCCGTTCCCTGCAGTGCGGCGAGGCCTCCGTTTGTGAAGCGGTGGACAAACAGAATCCGCTCGGTTACACTTCCAGCGAGCGCGCTTTCGCCGTTTCACAGTGACCGCCAGCAGTACACCATCAATTCATTGAGCCGATCGGGTCCCCGGTCAGGCAGGAGGAAAGATGTCTGAATTCCTCGAAAACCTCTCAGAGGATCTGCGCAAGCAAATCGACTCGTTTACGCCCTCGGTCGAGCTGAAGGACGTTGGCACCACGGTCGAGGCCGGCGACGGTATCGCCCGGGTGGCCGGGCTGACCGACGTTACCGCCCAAGAGCTGGTGCAATTCGAAAACGGGGTCATGGGGATCGCCTTCAACCTCGAGATCGATTCGGTGGGCGTGATCATCATGGGCGAGTATTCCGGCATCGAAGAGGGGATGTCGGTGTACGGCACCGGACGGATCGCTTCGGTCCCAGTCGGCGAGGAGTTGATCGGACGGGTGGTCAACGCCCTGGGCGAGCCGGTGGATGGAAAGGGTCCGGTCCAGTCCGCGCGATATCAGCCGATTGAACGTATTGCCGCCGGAGTGGTCAAGCGGCGCGACGTCGATACGCCGGTGCAGACCGGCATCAAGGCGATTGACTCGATGATCCCGATCGGTCGGGGTCAGCGGGAGTTGATCATCGGCGACCGGCAGACCGGCAAGACCGCCATCGCCATCGATACGATCATCAACCAGCGCGGCAAAGACTTGATCTGCATCTATGTGGCGATCGGGCAGAAACGCGCCGCGGTCGCCCGCACGGTGGCCAATCTGGAGCGCTTTGGCGCTTTGGACCACACACTGGTGGTGGTGGCCGCAGCCGATGATCCGGCGGCGCTGCAGTACATCGCGCCCTACGCCGGCTGCGCCATGGGCGAGTACTTCGCCGAGCGCGGCCGAGACGCGCTGATCGTGTACGA
>CAZJUE010000237.1:0-4293 GCA_964549025.1 uncultured Anaerolineaceae bacterium
TGGGGGGCATTCTCGACCTGGGGGTGGAGACCGGGCTGATCGACAAGCGCGGCTCATACTACTCGTTTGGTGAAGAACGCTTGGGGCAGGGGCGGGAGAACGCCAAGCAGTACCTGCGCGAAAACGCGGAGATGGCCGACGAGCTTGAACAGGGAATTCGGACGGCGTTTGCGAGCGCGCCGGTCGCGTAATACAATCTGTGCAGTCGGGTCCGCGCGGTCGGTATGAGGCCGATCCGGACCCGCAGATCGGGTCAGGTTGCCGATAGAGCGGCTTGGCCTAGCAGCAGAAAAGCAAACCCCCGCCTGGAGCGGGGTGACCTGGAGCACCAACCAGGCGTAAACCATGATACCGGCTCTAGATCGTGCGGTGAGTGGGTGAGGGAAGACAGACACTCTCGTAGCATCCGATTCGTGAGAACCAGCCGAGCGGCGTAGGCGCCGCGGCGCGCTTTGTGTTGTCTGCTCTCACACTGTAGCTAGGACCAGCTAGGAATATTCGCTCCGGCCGGAGCGCGCGGCAGCCGTGACCCGGGTCACGGCTGTTTACGGTTAACCGACATTGGGCAGAACGATTACCGAGCTGAAACCGCAGGCCAAGCGGGACGATCGGGTGAACGTGTTCCTGGATGGTGAGTTCGGGTTTGGCGTGCAGCGCTCGCTGGCCGGCTCGCTGGAGATCGGCCAGCAGCTGAGCGAGGCCGAGATCGAACGGCTTGAGGAAGCCGACACCCGTGAGGTTGCTTACCGGCGGGCCGCGCGGCGCGTGGCCCAACGGCCGCGCAGCGAGCGCGAGCTGGAGATCGGATTGGAGCGGCAGGGATTGCAGCCAGAGGATGTCGAGCTGGTAATCGATCGGCTGCGGGAGGCCGGTTTGGCGGACGATCTGGAATTCGCCCAGGCCTGGATCGAGAACCGGATGGCCTTTCGGCCGCGCGGTGAGCGGGCGCTGCGCTCGGAGCTGCGGGGCAAGGGCGTGGCGCGCCGGGTGATCGAGCAGGCGCTCGACGGCTTTGACGAGCAGCAGGCTGCACAGGATGCCGCGCAGGCCGGAGCGCGCAAGTATCAGCATTTATCGCCGGAGGATTATCGCCGGCGCCTGAGCGCCTACTTAGCGAGGCGTGGATTCGAGAGACACACAATCTCGCCGCTGGTGCGTCAACTGGCGGCGGAGATTGAAGCAGAAAGCGAGGAACCGAAGTGACCCCAACTTGGTTGGTACCGGTGGTGGTCGGATTGGGTTCGCTGGCGATCGGCATCGCCGGCGGGTATGTTCTGAGCCAATTTCTACTGCGGCGTGAGCGTCAGGGTCGGGAAGACGAGGCCGAGCGGATCGTTGAGAAGGCCAAGGGCCAGGCCCGCGAGCTTGAGCTTGAAGCTCGCGACGCGGCGCTGAAGATCAAAGACGACGCCGAGGCCGATGTCAAGCGTCGCCGCGCCGAGCTGACGAAGGAAGAAGAACGACTGCAGAAGCGACGGAGCGACTTGGATCGCGAGCGCGACAAGCTGGAAAAGCGCGAGCAGAACATGAACAAACGCCAGAGCTCGCTGGACAGGCGGGCGAACGAGCTGGACCAGATGCATCAGGAAACGGTAGCCGAGCTCGAGAAAGTGTCGAGCATGACCCGCGACGAGGCCAAGCAGCAGCTGCTGCAGGAGGTCGAGCGCGAGTCGCGGGCCGACATGGTGCGCATCATCCACCAGGTAGAAGAAGAGGCCCGGGTGGAGGGCGAGCGCAAGGCGCGCGAGCTGATCGCCGACGCTATTCAGCGGGTGGCTTCCGACCACGTGGCGGAGATCACCGTGTCCAACGTTTCGCTGCCCTCCGACGACATGAAGGGCCGCATTATCGGCCGCAACGGTCGCAACATCCGGGCGTTCGAGCAGGCGGCCGGCGTGGACGTGATCGTCGACGACACGCCCGAATCGGTGACCATCTCATGTTTTGACTCGGTGCGGCGGGAGATCGCCCGCCGGGCGATGGAGAAGCTGGTGCTCGACGGCCGCATCCACCCGGCGCACATCGAGAAGATCGTGAAGCAGAGCCGGGAGGAAGTGGACCGGGCAATCGTCGAGGAAGGCGAGCAAGCGGCATATGAGGCCGGTGTTCCCGGGCTGCGTCAGGAGATCATCAAGAAGTTAGGACGGTTGAAGTTCCGCACTTCATACGGTCAGAATCAGCTGGCGCACGCGGTCGAGACCGCCAAGCTGTCTTCGGTGATCGCTTCCGAACTGGGGGCGGACGTCGAGATCTGCAAGATGGGCGGCCTGCTGCACGACCTGGGCAAATCGATGGACCATGAGGTAGAGGGCACCCACGCCTTGCTCGGCGCCGAGTTTGCCAAGCGACATGGGGTGCCGGAGGTGGTGGTGAACGCCATCGCCTCGCACCACCACGAGGTCCAGCAGGAGTCGGTGGAGGCGGTGATCGTGGAAGCCGCCGACGCCATCAGCGGCGCCCGGCCGGGCGCCCGGCGCGAGAGCCTGGAGGAGTACCTGAAGCGGGTGCGGGCGCTGGAAGACGTGGCCAACTCGTTCAAGGGGGTGGCCGAGAGCTTCGCCCTGCAAGCAGGCCGAGAGATCCGGGTGATCGTCAAGCCCGACGACATCGACGACCTGGAGGCCACCCGCCTGGCGCGCGACGTGGCCAAGCAGATCGAAGAGGGCATGAACTACCCGGGGCAGATCAAGGTGACCGTGATCCGCGAGACCCGTTCGGTGGATTACGCGCGCTAGGCCCCGGGCGGGCCGACGATGAGCGCGAGGGTGTCAACATTGCGGAGCGCTGGCTTCTGCCAGCGCTCCTTCGCATTCACTCACCGGTCCAGGCGATGGTCATCCGGCCCTCGTCCCGCCCTCGTTGCACCGCTCCATCCATGAGCACCACCAGGCCCCCTTCCCCGCAGGCCACGATCCATCTGCTGGGCATCGGCATTGTGCTGTCGCTGCTCGGGGATAGCACTTTGTACACTGTGTTGCCGGATCCTTCGGTGGCCGGACGGCTCGGGCTGTCGCTGGGATGGGTGGGACTGCTGCTGGGCATCAATCGGCTGGCGCGGTTAGCGACCAACAGCGGCGCCGGGTTGATCTACGATCGGCTGTCGCGCCGCCGGATCCTGGTCGCCTCGTTGGCCTTGGGCGCACTGTGCAACGTGCTGTACGCGCTGGCCAATGGCCCGGCGCTGTTTGTGGTCGGGCGGTTGCTGTGGGGCGCGGCTTGGTCGGGGCTGTGGATCGGCGGCAACACCGCGGTGCTCGATCTCTCCGGCGACGGTTTGCGCGGCCGCTATTCGGGGCAGTTCCAGATGTGGTTCTTCGTTGGGGCGGCGGTGGGCGCGTTCAGTGGCGGGCTGTTCACCGACCTGCTGGGGTTCCGCGGCGCCATGTGGCTGAGCGCCGCGGCCACCGGGGTGGCCGCGCTGATGTGGCAGATGCTGCGGCCGGAAACCCGCCGGGCGAGCGGCCCTCCGGCGGCGCCCGTCGGTTGGGGTTCACTGCGTGGATTGCTGGTGCGCGAGGCGCTGCCCACGGCGGTGCCGGTGCTCGCGGTGCGGTTTGTCTTCGCCGGGGTAATGGCCTCCACCACCATTTTGTGGCTGGAGCAGTTCATCGGCCGCCGGTTCGAGCTTGGTGCATTGATCGTTCCGCTGGCCACGTTCACCGGCGCGTTCTCGGCGGCGCGCTTCGTGGCCAGCATCGTCGGCGCGCCGGTAGCCGGCCGGGTGTCCGACCGGCTGAGGCATCGCTGGCCGGTGTTGACCGTCAGCATGGCGGTGGGCGCGATCGGCGTGTGGCTTATGGGGGTGCAGCTGGTGGGGCTGGCGCTGGGCGGCGCGGTGCTGGCGGCGGTCACCAGCGGAAGCGTTCAAGCGCTGGCGACCGCGGTGCTCGGGGATCAGGTTGAGGAGCGGCGAAAGTCGCGGGCGCTGGGGGTGGTGTACACGCTGGGCGATCTGGGCAGCGCGCTCGGCCCTCCGCTGGCGCTGGGGCTGCTGCCGGTGCTGGGGATTGCGGGTGTGTACCGGCTCTCGGCGGGGCTATTGCTCGTGGTGGGGCTTTATGCGCTGACCGAATTACGTCGGGAGCGGCGGCTGGTCGGGCTGCGCTAGTCTCTCGGCCGCCAGCGCGGTCCGCCATACCCTCGCCTGCGGCTTGATTCCCCCCGCTAGCCGATCCGGCGTAGCGTCACCAGCGTGACGTCGTCGGAAGCTGGCGCCTCGGCCAGGAAACTCTGCAGCTCGTCACGCAGGATGCGCAGCAGCTGCTGCGCGGAGCCGCCGTCCGCCTCGGCGAC
>CAZJUE010000238.1:0-4292 GCA_964549025.1 uncultured Anaerolineaceae bacterium
GAGATCTGCCAGGCCCATTCGCCGCAGCTGATCAGCCCGCAGCACGGGGCGCTGGCAGTCAGCTGCGAGACGGGCCTGAAGATCAACCTGGTGTATATCACCCGCGACGGAGGGGCGACCTGGTCCAGCCATCTGTACCAGGGCGGTGAGCTGATGCTGATCAACCAGCGCACCGCTTATGCTTTCGGTGGTCAGAAGATCTACCAGAGCATCGACGGCGGTCAAAACTGGGAGTGGGTGAAGACCGTGCAGTGGGACGGTCAATTCAGCTTCGTGAGCGACCTGGTCGGCTGGGCGGTGGCTCGCACCGGCGATTCGATTGCGCTGGTCAACACGACCAACGGCGCAGCGACCTGGGGATTGCTCAAGCCGCTGGTCGCTCCGTAAGTACAGCCCCGACCTCCGAATCTCGTTTATACTTCTTAGCCGCACAAGCCCTCTGCCTCGGGGGGAGAGGGTTTTTTCGTGTTTTGGGTAAGGCGATGTCAGAAGCAGCGATTGAGGTCAAAGACCTCACCAAAACCTATATCGTCAATGAACGCTCGGCCGGGTTGAAGGCCGCCCTGCGCGGTGTCTTCAAGCGCGAGAAGAAAGAGGTCGAAGCCGTCAAGGCCATCAACTTCGAGATCGACGCGGGGGAGATCGTCGGTTTCTTGGGCCCCAACGGCGCCGGCAAGACCACCACCCTTAAAATGCTCTCCGGCCTGCTGTACCCGACCAGTGGAGAAGGCCGGGTTTTGGGGTACCAGCCCCACAAACGGGAACGCGAATACCTGCGGCAGATGACGCTGGTCACCGGCCAGCGCAATCAACTGATCTGGGATATCCCGGCGATCGATTCCTACGATCTGTTCAAGGCCATCTATGAGCTTGACCCGCAGCAGTTTGAACAGACCAAGAACGACTTCATCGAGCTGCTGGAACTAGGCGAATTGGTGCGCAAGCCGGTCCGCAACCTTTCGCTAGGGGAACGCATGAAGGTCGAGATTGCCGGGGCACTGATGCACCGGCCCAGCGTGCTGTTCCTGGATGAACCGACGCTGGGCCTGGATGTTCCGATGCAGCGACGCATCCGCCGTTTCATCGCTGAATACAACCAGAAGAACAACGCCACCGTACTGCTGACCTCGCACTACATGGCCGACGTGGTGGCGCTTTGTCGGCGGGTGATCGTGATCCATCACGGCGTGATCCTGTTTGACGGTGATCTGACCGAGTTGGCCGATCGCTTCACCAGTCACAAGAAGGTGGTGGTCAAACCGGCGGAACAGGGCTTGGACTTGAGCAACTACGGTGAGGTGGTCGAGTCCGGTATGGGAAGCGTCTCGTTCCGTATCCCCAAGGACGAGGTCCCGCGAGTGACCGCCCGCCTGCTGGCCGAGGTGCCGATCGTTGACCTCTCGGTGGAAGATCCTCCCATCGAGGACGTGATCGAAACCGTGTTTGCCGAAGGGATTGAGACACCGGCGACGGAGGAAGTGGCGGCGTGAGGCATTTCTTCCAGGTGCTATGGGCTGGGTTCAAGGCCTACATCATCGGCGCCTTTCAATACCGGGTGCAAGAAGGCATGCAGCTCATCGGCCTGCTGGTCGAGTCATTGATCTATCTGGTGGTCTGGACCACGGTAGCTCGCGAGCACGGCGGCGAGGTCGGCGGTTTCACGGTCGGTGAGTTTGCCGGCTACTTTATCGCCTGGATGTTCGTACGCAACATCACCACCGGCTGGAGCCCATGGGCGATGGAGTGGCAGATCCGCCGGGGAGACTTCAACTCGCTGCTTTTGCGCCCGATCCATCCGGTGGTGACCGCTACCTCCGACATGCTGGCCAGCAAAACGGTAGCGATGATCACGGTGGTCCCCACGATGATCGTGCTGGCGCTGATCTTTCGCCCGCAGTTCGAGCTGGTGCCGTGGTCGCTGGTTGCGCTGATTCCTGCGCTGGTGCTGGCCTTCATCCTGCGCTACACGTTGATGTATGTGCTGGCCTTAAGCGCCTTCTGGACCACCCGGCTGAGTGCGCTTTTTGAGCTGTGGTTTGCCACCGAGTTCTTCGCCTCCGGCCGCATTGCACCGTTGACCGTGTTGCCGGTCTGGGCGCAGCAGGTCGCTGGCTACCTGCCCTTCAAGTGGATGTTCTATTTCCCGCTGGAGCTGCTGCTCGGCCGCAGCACGCCGGACGGTGCGATGATCGGCTTCGTCAACCAGCTGATCTGGCTGGCGGTCACTATGGTGCTGATGCGGGTCGTGTGGCGGCGAGCGGTCCGCCAGTATGCGGCAGTAGGAGGCTGAGCATGCATTACTTGCGGGTGATCGCCTCCTATTTTCAGCTCAGCATTCTGAACGAGACTCAGTACCGGGCGAATTTCATCCTGCAGCTGTTCAGTTCGGTGCTGAACATAGCAATTGGATTGGCCGGCGTGGGATTGGTGTTCTTGCACACCGACAGCCTGGGCGGTTGGATTGTCAGCGAATTGCTGATTGTGGTTGGGGTTTACACGCTGATCGGCGGCGTCGTCGGATCGATCATCCAGCCCAACATGTGGCAGATCGCCGAGGGAGTGCGGGAGGGGACCCTGGACTACACTCTGACCAAGCCGGAGGATTCGCAGCTGCTGGTGAGCATCACCCGCTTCGAGATCTGGCGGCTGGTGGACGTGGTCATCGGGTTGGCGGTCTTGATTTATGCGGTGATTGAGCTTGGCGAAGCCATCGGGCTGACCGAAGCGCTTATCTTCGCCTTCGTGCTGCTGTGTGGAGGCTTGATCTTCTACAGCTTCTGGCTGGCGATCGCTACCACCTCGTTCTGGGTGATCCGAACCTGGGCGATGTATGAGATGTTTCAGAACATCTATCAAGCCGGCCGCTGGCCGGTTGGCATCTACCCGACCTGGCTGCGGCTGGGACTAACCTTCCTGGTACCGGTGGCGTTTGCGGTGACCGTGCCGGCTCAGGCGCTGACCAACCGCCTGACCACCCAGACTCTGTTGCTGGCGCTGGGAGTGACCGCCGCCGCGTTCCTAGCCGCGCGTTGGTTCTGGCAATTCGGGCTGCGACATTACTCGGGGGCATCCGCCTAAGTCCTACCCTGCGGTGAGCAGCTTGGCATGAAGTGCAGCATGCGTTCGGAGCCCACCGGTCGCCGCGCGGCGTTGATGCTTTCGGCGGTAACGACCGCTCTGGCTGCGTGCGTTGCCGAACCGGGCGTCCAACAACCAAGCAGCCCGGCGGCCACCGATCTTCCCGCTAGCCCGACCGCAATCCCCTTACCCGCTGCCCGGGTCACCGCCTCGTCTGTGCCGGCTCTCACTAGAGCGTCGGCCGAACCGACGCCGACCGCCGGCGCTACGGCAACCCCGACCACCACGCCTTTCCCCACTGCATCCAGTCCGCTTACCGCCGACGGACCCTGGTTGCTTGGAATGACCAGCGACGACCGGCTGGTGATTATGAACGCAGATGGCGGCGGGCTGACCGAACTCACCGATCGTCCGCTGTGGGGCAGATACCCGTTTCTCGACCCACGTCTGTCTGGAGAGACGGCGGTTTCGTCCACCGGCTGGGTTGCTGTTCGCACCACGGAGGCTGCATGGGCCGAACCGCCCGCCGATCTGACTCTGGAGCTGTATCGGCTTCCCAACACGCAGCCAGTGCGGAGCATTCCTTTGTTCTCGCAGTCGCTGCGCGATCGCATGGTGGAGGTTGGTGAGCACCAGATCGGCGACTCCGAGGAGTCGTTTACCGGCCCGAACTGGCACTACCAGCCGGTTTACCTCACCGTGCTTTCGCAGCGCAGTCCGCCGCGCTGGTCCCCTGACGGCCGCTATCTGGCTTTTGTTGCCGCCGTGGACGGCCCTTCCTCAGACCTCTACCTCTACGATACGCAAACTGACCGGATCCATCGGCTCACCGACGGGCCGAACCAGGCAGACATCATGGGCTGGTCACCTGACAGCCGCTGGATCATTCACGCGGAAACAAGCTCATTCATGACTGCCGACGGCGGAACGATTGGGGGTTTTCCCGCCGACGTGGTGTGGGCAGCACATGTCAGCGGCGCTGAGGTCAGGCGAGTCTATGCGCCGGGGAGCGTGGACTTCATCGTGGGCTGGACCGCCAATTCCCGATTCGTGGTGGAGCGTTGGACCGGATATATTTTTGGAGATCGATTGCGCCAAGTCGACCTGAATACGGGGGCGGTACACACCATATATGACGATGACTTCCACGGGAGCGCCAGGTTGGCTCCTGGCCCGGGGGTGGCGGTCATTGATGCTCGGGGCATCCGGGAGTG
>CAZJUE010000239.1:0-4270 GCA_964549025.1 uncultured Anaerolineaceae bacterium
GCGCCGTCGTCGTCAACCACAAGCGCGGCATTCCCCGCGCTGGCGGGCGCCGCCAGCAACAGGGTTGCAAACAGCAATAAGATTCCTGTGACCTTCTTCATGGTCATCCTCTCTCCCCATCTGAGTCCCATGGACATGAGACATTCGAATCGGAAACGCATTCTGTTGGCTGGCTCAGCTGCTTAAACTGGGATTTGGTATGCTGCGCTGGGCAGTTGGTCCCCCGGCCCTTTCAATCGCTCCCCCTTCCATAATCACTCTACAGGACGCTCGGGCGAGAATCAAGGCGTGGGGGACTTCGCCGTCACCCATAGGATTGAAACTGACAATTCGGGTTCCAGGAGTACAAGTAAGTATTGACTTACTGACTTCATAGTGCTATTATCAACCCGGTAAGTAACTACTTACTGAAGGGAGACAGGTGGAGTGGCAAAATCACAAATGAGTGACTCCTACCGGATCGCCAAGGAGTTGTTCAGAGATATGCTCCGCAGGGAGTCACCCGAAACGCTGGAGCTGCTGGAAGACATCCATGCGGCCGACGTGATCGTAGTGGCCGGCCAGTACGACCATATCGATCAGGTACTGGACGTTGCCGAGACACCCTACACGCACATTACGCCGCCGATGCTGGATAAGGCGGATCTGCGCGCCGATCAGGTGGTGTTCATCAACTGCCCGGGTCAGGTGAGCCGCACCGGAATCGGCAAGCTGGAGCAGTTTGTGCGCACCGGTGGGTTTCTCTTCACCACCGATTGGGCACTCAAGTACGTGATCGAATTAGCGTTTCCAGGATACCTCTCGTACAACAACCAGAAAAGCAAAGACGAAGTCGTGCGGGTCGAGATCCTGGAGGACGATGATTCCTTTTTGGTGAACCTCTTCGACGAGGACGACGATCCCCAGTGGTGGTTGGAAGGCAGCAGCTTCCCGATTACGCTCGAGGATCCGGAGAAGGTGCGCGTGCTGATCCGATCGAAGGAGATCGAGCAGCGCTACGGCGAGTCACCGGTTCTGGTGACCTTTGAATACGGTGAGGGCCTGGTCTATCACATGATCAGCCACTTCTATCTGCAGCGCTCCGAAACCCGAACCGCGCGGCATCGGAGGCTCTCGATGAGCTACCTCAAGCAGAAGGGGATTCCAGAAGAATCCATGGAGAGGTATCTGAGGATGGGGGCGGCAGATCTTTCGACCAGCGATCTGGAGAGCGCCTTTACCTCCCACGCATGGTCGCACTCCCTGATCTTGGAGAAGAAGCGCAGGGCTGCTGAGGCGAGGAAGAAGAAAGGCGGCAAGAAGTGAGCAGACGAAAGCCGAGCCGGAGCTCTCGGCAGCACACTGACCCCTATATCAAGGCGGCCGCCCACCCCACCCGCCAGACGATCCTCAAAAGCCTCAAGGAAAACGACTCCCTTTCAACGCTCGAACTGGAAAAGCTCACCCACGAGAACCGCTACAATCTCTACCATCACCTCGCCAAGCTGATGGAGGCCGATCTGATCGAAGCGGAGCTGGACGATGGCCGGGCGAAGCGCTACTCGTTGAAGAGCGACGCCGAATCGCTGGAGAGATACGTTTATCTGGAGCGCGCGGACCGTTCGACTGGAAAAGTCATCGGGAAACTGCTGTCACTCTTGGCTGCGGCGGCAGACAGTACGCTCCCCGATGAGTCGGAAATCGAGAGCGTTTCCGTTATCTTTCAAACTCGCGATCGCTAGTCGAAGCCCGCCAGGCAGAGCGCAATCGAGGGATCGTCCGTGCACTAACCTGGGCTCAGCCCAAATGGCCTTCCACCGGCGAGGACATCGATAGTGGGCCTGGCGGATTGGCTAGACGGCAGCGATGACAGGCGAACGTCGCCTCTGGATCACTGGCCGAACCACGCCTCCAGCCGGCTGCGTTCCCAATCGTGCTTGGCCTGGAGGTGCTCGGCGCTCGGCCCCAGGACCTCGACCACCGGCACCGGCTCCGCCAAAAAGTGGCCACGCACCAGCATCGCCTGGCCGTCCCCGACCTCCAGGAAACAATGGCCGCGTCCCTCGTAGATCGAATCGGGTTCCCGACCGTCAAGCCTGGCCGCGATGCGCGCCGCCACCACCTGTCCCTGAGCCTCCGCCAGCACGCCCGCCTTTGGAAGCTTCTTTCCGTCGGCAAGCGGGATCGAAACCATGTCGCCGAGTGCGTAGACCCCTTCGTGCCCGGTCTCCAGGGTGGACGGATCCGGCTCCACCCAGCCGGAGTCGCCGGTCAGCCCGGCTCGAGCGACGACCTCCGGGCAGGAGTGCGCCGGCACTCCGATGAGCAGATCAAAGTCCACCGGCCCGGTGGTGAAGAGAATGCGCCCGGGTTCAACCCTCACCGGCGCGCTGTTCGGCGTAAACCGCACACCGTGCTGCTCGAGACGACCCTCGATCACAGAACAGCCGGCGTCTCCCAGCACCGGTAAGGACATCGGTAGCGGAGAGTACACCGAAACCGTCGCATCGGTTCCGCGGGCCTCGAACTGCTCGTGCAGCAGCAGCGCCGCTTCATACGGCGCCGGCGGACATGGGTACGGAACGCCGAGCACCGCGAGCACCACCCGGCCGCCGTCGAACGCTCGGAGCGCTGTGCTGCCCTCAACGAGCTTGTCCGGCACGTAGAAGGTCACCCCGTTGTCCATAAAACCCGGAACCGCGCCCGGATTCGGCCGCGCCCCGAGCGCCAACACAAGTACGTCGGCGACCCGCCGCTCGCCATCGA
This sequence comes from uncultured Anaerolineaceae bacterium, assembly GCA_964549025.1. GTDB lineage: Bacteria > Chloroflexota > Anaerolineae > Anaerolineales > E44-bin32 > JADFRG01. The sequence goes on from CAZJUE010000239.1 coordinate 2,746, forward strand.
CCACTGCCGCGCGCTCCGCCGGCTCGATCTGCTCGATCTCGCCCTGGATCAGCTCGATCCCCTTGCTGCCAAGCGCCGACAAAGGCCGCGCTCCCTCCTCCCAACTGCTGCCGCCGAGGAAGGCGGAGAGCTTGCGGAATCCGAAGGCGAACTCAGACCGGCGGTCGACCAGTTCTATGATGTGGTCGGGGCCTAGCGCCTCCCGCAGCGCGACCGCGGTCGCCACGCCGCCAATTCCCGCGCCGAGGATCATGACCTTTGCCATGCGGCTAGTTTATCAGCGGTCCGCCGTTCTGCCTGACCCAAGATTCCGGGGATAGAGCGATCTTTGGGAAGGCCGCCGATATTGGCTAACTTAATTTGTCCGAAACGACTATAATCGCCCCTCGTGCTTGCGACCCAACGGTCCAGGCACAATCGAAATCGTGTTGTTATTGGGCTGAGAGTGTGACTTGGCTCAAGGGAGCCAAGGAGCGCTTTCAGTGAAATTCGAACAGTTTTCGTTTGACCCGCGTATTGCCGCGCGCGTAAAAGCAGTCGGCTACACCACCCCCACCCCGATCCAACAGCAAGCCATCCCCCGAGTGCTCGGTGGCCGGGACGTGATGGGCATTGCCCAGACCGGCACCGGGAAAACCGCAGCCTTCATGCTGCCGATCCTGCAGCGCCTGACCACCGGCCCGCGCCGCCGTGTCCGGGCCCTGGTTGTCACGCCGACCCGCGAGCTCGCCGAGCAGATTCACGAAATGAGCAGCGAGTTCAGCCGGAACCTCAAGACACGCAGCGTCTCGATCTATGGGGGCGTGAGCAAACGCGCGCAGGTCAAGAGCCTGCGGCGAGGCGCAGAGATCGTCATCGCTTGTCCCGGCCGCCTGCTCGATATCGCCGGCGACGGCGATATTGACCTTAGGCAGGTTGAGGTCCTGGTACTGGATGAGGCGGACCGGATGATCGATATGGGATTCCTGCCGGACGTGCGTCGCATCCTCAAGCTGCTGCCTGCGAAGCGCCAGAACCTGTTCTTCGCCGCCACCATGCCAAACGATATGCGCAAGCTGGCACACAGTATCCTGCGGGATCCGGCTACGGTTCAGATCGGGGAGATTGCGCCGGCGAAGACCGTCTCGCACGCGATCTATCCCGTGTCAGCGAACCTCAAGAAGCGCCTGCTGATGGCGATGTTGGACCAGACCGCCACCGGCCGGGTCTTGATCTTCACCCGCACCAAGTACCGGGCCCGGAACCTGGCGCGCGACCTGGAGAAGCGCGGTCATCGCGCGGCAGCCCTGCAGGGGAACATGTCGCAGAACGCACGGCAGAGAGCGATCGATGGCTTTCGCAGCGGAAAATTCGACATTCTGGCCGCCACCGACGTCGCCTCACGCGGGATCGATGTATCCGAGATATCGCACGTGATCAACTTCGACATCCCCAATTCGGTCGATGACTACACCCACCGGATCGGCCGCACCGGGCGTGCTCAGCGGACTGGCGAAGCATTCACATTTGCCGAACGCTCAGATGA
>CAZJUE010000240.1:0-4269 GCA_964549025.1 uncultured Anaerolineaceae bacterium
GCGCGGCCTCTGCGGTCTGCAGGTTGACCGCTTCCACCAGTCGCAGATCGGCCGGAACATAGTTTCCGGCCTCCAAGACCACCAGATCGCCGGGCACCAGCTGGCTAGCTGGCACCGATTCCCGGTGCCCATCGCGAATGACCTGCGCCTCCGGCGAGCTGAGTTTGCGTAGCGCGGCCAAGGCCTGCTCGGCGCGCCGCTCCTGCACCACTCCCAGTCCGGCGTTCAGAATCACGATCAGCAGGATTGCCACCGCTTCGACGTAATCGCCAAGCAGGCCGGAAACCAGCGCCGCCAGCACCAGGATGATGACCAGGAAGTTGTTGAACTGGTCGAGGATCTGACGCCACAGGCCAGGTCGGGGCGCTTCGGCCAGTTCGTTGAGGCCGTGAATGCCGCGCAGCCGCTGCACCTGATCGGCGGGCAAACCCTGGTCGGTAGAACTGCCCAGCAGTTCCGCGACCCAGCTGATAGCCTGCGCGTGCCATGCGCGGGGCGTGTCGTCGTTGGCTTTGGGGGTAACGAGTTGGGCTGAGGCGGTACGGTCGATCACCGCCGCGGATTATACATGGCGGACATTTCGATCCCTGACGCTCAGGTGCCGCTCGCCAGACAACCCGGCCGTGGCAGGCACCGGCGCTCTGGCGCAGCGCGGCAAGTCAAGCACGCCCCCGCTGGCGCGCCAACCTGCCAAGAATCAAAAGGGGCGCACGCCGTGCGCCCCGCCGCCGCTCAGATTCCGCTCAAGCTTTGAGCGTGAGCATCAGCTCCAGGTAATCCAGCATATGCCGCGTGATCAGGAACTTGTCCCGCACTCGCTCGCGGGCGTTGGAGCCGATCTGCTCGGCCAGCTCCCGGTCTTCCAGCAGGCGCACCACCTTCTCGGCGCAGGCGTCGAAATCGAGCGGGTCGACCAAGAAGCCGGACTCGCCGTCTACGATCTGGGTCGGAATGCCGCCGACGTTGGAAGCCACCACCGGGGCCCCTTTCCACATCGCCTCGGTGATCACCAGGCCGAACCCTTCTTTGGTTGACTTCTGAATCACCACCGCCGCCTGGCTTTGCAGGGCGTTCACCAGCAGCGGATCGTCGCCGCGCACGAAGATCACCTCGCCCTTCTCCAGGTGCGGGGCGGCGACCTGCCCCATGTGCTCGTAGATACGCACCCCCTCTGGATCATCGGAGGCCATGTTGTAGCAAAAGATCATGCGGACGTCCTGCTGCTCGCGCACCCGCTCCCACACCGCCAACACCCCCTCCGGGTCCTTCCAGGGATCGAAGCGCGAAACCTGGGTGATGTACGGCTTGTCGGTCGGGACGCTGTAGCGCGCCAGAACCGCTTCGATTTCTTCGGGCGGCAGGTACATGTTCTTGGGGGAGAGCGGATCGATCGAGGGGGAGATAATTTGCTGGGGGAGTTCCAGGTCGGGGCGTTTGTAAAGCTCGGACGAAACGATCATGTGATCGTATTGTTTGACATACGGTTCCATGAACTCCCAAGCCTGTGGATTCGGATCCGAGATGTCGATGTGGCAGCGCCATACCCACGGACGGCTGTTGGCGACGTACTCCACTAACGCCGCCGGCTGTGGATCGTGGATGATCACCAGGTCGTGGTCGAGGTCCACAAAGCGGGCAAACCGCTGGTTCACGAACCGATATAGCTCGAGCTCATCCTCGCTGAAGCTCAACGACTTGTTTCCCTGCAGCGAATTGTGGAATTTCTTGGTGACCTCGAAGAATTCCGGCGTGCCGTGAAGCACTCGCCAATCGGTGCGCACTCCGGCATCGTTCAACAGGATTACCAGGTTGTCCAGGATCTCAGCCACCCCGCCACCCTGACTGGTGGCATTGACGTGCACCATGCGGGAGTCGCCCAGGCGGGCCGCCAGAGTGTACATCTCATCCAGCACCTCCGCCGGCGCCACGTTGCTGTAGTCAGAGAGTTGTTTGAGATGAGGTGGACCGTGAAGAGGGGCAGTCGGCATCAGTGTGCTCCAGGAACGCCTGATCGTCGGTCATTCTTCAATTTACGTTAGCCGGGGAGCGGCCCGACCTACAACCGGCTATCAACCGGGCCAAAGATCGAATTATGCCACAGCTTGCCAGCCCGCCGAGCGGTGGCTCCGGGGAAAGCTAGCACCATTGACGATCGCGCCGGCAGGCGGCTGAAATCCAATAAGCAAAGACCGCCGGGGCTCCCGGCGGCACTAATCGATTGCATCTGGATGACCGAGGGTGAGCTAGTTCATGCGCGACTCATCCGGCTCCGGATTGAGCTCTTGCATCTCGCCGCTGGCGGTAAAGATCACCCGCTCGGCGATATTGGTCACCCGATCGCCGATGCGCTCGAGGTTGTGACCAGCGAACAGCAGGTACAGGGCGTTCGGCACCAATCGATCCTCGTCCAGCATCTGCTCCAGCAACTCGCGAAACAAATCCTGATAGGTGGAATCGATCAGGTCATCCATGCGAGCCACGTTGTGGGCACGATCACTGTCGCCTTCGGCGTAGACCGCGAGCGCCTCGCGCAGCATCTGCTGTACCAATGCAGCCATGCGTTCCAGGTTTTCAGGCAGGTGTTCTTCCTTCGGAGGTTCCATGCGCTCGACGATCTTGGCCACCCCGGCGGCATGATCACCCATGCGCTCCAAGTCGACCACGATGTTCATAGCAGCCACGATCTGGCGCAGGTCGCTGGCGGCCGGCTGCTGGGTGGCGATGGACGAAAGACAGAGCTCCTCGATTTCAAAGCGGCGATCGTTCACCTGCTGATCGCCCTCGATGATGCGCTCTGCCAGTTGGGCATTGCGATCGCGCAGTGCCCGCAGGCTATCGGCGATCGTATCGTCTACCAGCTCGCCAAGCTCGAGCAGTTTCTCACGCAGCTCCTGCAGTTCACGATCCAAGGCCCCGCGCGAACGAACTTGTGGTTTCACGACCATCCGCTCCCAGGCGCACCCTGCTCGTCCGAGCCGCTGCAGCTCTCGGTCATCAGGCGCTGCCTTCGGCGACCATCTCAGGAGCGCCGCCTGCGATCAGCTCTTCGGCGTAGTAGTCGGGGAGGTCAGTCTCCCGGATGGCTTGAGCAGCTGAGTCCACATCGTACTCGACTCGGCGGATCTGAACCTTCGGACGTCGCCGGGCCTCCAAGAGCACGTACCCGGCCCGCGGATCGCCGTCTTTCGGGCGCCCGACGCTCCCGGTATTTACAAACAGCGTTCCGGCAACCCGTTTGGTGTACGGCAAATGAGTGTGGCCGAACAGCAGGATTTCGCAGCCGGCGACCTTGGCAATCCGTTCGAAGGTAGCTTGCGGCCGATCCTCGAACAGGTATTCGTTCATCTTGCGTGGGCTGCCGTGTACCAGCAGCAAGTTCGGTCGGCGGTCCTCCAGCCGAATCTGCATCGGCAATGAGCGCAGGTAGGCCTTATTTTCTTCGTTGGTGTTCCCGCGACTCCAGGCTAGCGAGAGATCGCCCAGCCGTAGCAACCGCGGATCCTTACAGACGCATCCGCAGTCGTCCAGGTCGAACCCAACGCCCTCGTCGTAGTTGCCCATGATGGTCGGAATTTCGCGTTGGCGAATGAACTCAATGACCTCATTCGGATGCGCGCCGTAGCCGACCAGATCGCCCAGGCAGTACACCGCATCGGGCGCCTGCGCCTGCAGGTCATCCCACACCGCCTGCAGGGCGTGCAGGTTAGCGTGGATGTCGGAGAGAATCGCGATTCTCACCCGCGCATCCTCATGGCCGTGAAATCGAAGACCCGGGCAGTCTGCTGCATGCTATGGGCGACCATCACCTGCCTTTCGGACCGGGCGCTTGGGGCCAGCTCGTTCGTGCGATTGAACGCTCGCAGTGGGGTGAGTTTCCCACAGCCGGAGGGGCCGATGATAGCGGTGACCTTGCGAGCCTGGATTTCCAGATTGACGTCCCGCACCGCAAGGAAGTTTCCACAGCAGACGCGCAGCTCGCGCGAGCGCAACGCGGTCGGCGACGGCTCGCCCTGGGGCCGTTTTGCAGCTTTGAGCTCGTCGAGGGAAATCAAGTCACGATGTGGGAAGATCTCGGTCAAGCTTACTACCCTCTCGTTCGATTCAACAAGGCATTCTTCCATTGGATTCCGCTCTTCCGTCTAGAACTGCTGGCGGTATCGGTTGCGGGCGGCCGCGTTGCCGCGGTCACTTCTGTCCCTCGTTCAGCGCCCGCAGCGCGGCCGCATGCAATCTGCCGTTGGAGACCAGCACCCCGCGGTTGCGTACCAG
>CAZJUE010000241.1:0-3066 GCA_964549025.1 uncultured Anaerolineaceae bacterium
CCGCTGCTGCGCCGACACGAGCGGCCAGAGGTAATCGTTCCAGTGGATGACGAATGAGAAAATCGCGAAGGCGGCGATCGCCGGACCAGCAATCGGCAAATAGATGTGAAATAAGATGCGGGGGAGCGAGAGACCATCCACCCGCGCGGCTTCCATGAGCTCGTACGGCGTAGCAACGAGGTACTGCCGGATGAGAAAGATTCCGAATGCGCTGGTCGCAAAGGGCACGATCAGACCCAATCGCGTGTTGACCAATCCCAGGAAGGAAAGCGTTATGTAGTTGGGAACTGCGGTCACCTGAGATGAAACCAGCAGGGAGGCCACGACGATCAGGAACACGGGGTCTCTACCCCGGAAACGCAACCTGGCAAAAGCGAAGGCCGCAGGCACAACGGTCAGCAGCTGTAGTGCCAGGATGCCCAGGGTAACAATCAATCCATTCAGCATCGCTCGCCCCAAGTGGGCCTGCTGCCAGGCACGCACGTAGTTGTCGAAGGTCAGCTTATCGGGGAGCAAACGCAACCCGAGAACGTACACTTCGCTCGCTGGGACCATTGAAGTTCGGATCATCCATAGGAACGGGAAAAGCGCTCCCGCAAGGAAGACGAAAGTGAGCGCCAGACGGAGGAGAAAGCTGGGACGGCTCACGGATCGACCTATACCCATTCGGTGGAGGTGATCCCGCGCCGGCGAAGTAGCCCGGCAAGAACGGTGATGATCAACAGGAAGAAGGACAGCGCTGCTGCGTACCCCAGCCGGAAGAAGGAGAAGCCGTTTTGCCAAATCGCAAAAAGCAACGTCTGTGTACGGCCGAGCGGCCCTCCCCCCGTCATGACGGAAACGGTCTCGAAGACCTGAACGGCCTGAATGAAGGTGATCACGGTGACGAATATGGTGCTGGGCCCCAGTAGCGGCCACAGTACACGCCTCACCTTCGCCAACCCGCGTACGCCGTCCACAGCGGCCGCCTCGTGTATGGCGCGCGGGATCGCGGTGAGCCCGGCCAGGTAGATCACCATGTTGTAGGCGCTATATCGCCAAATGCCCACCAGTGCGAGAACGGGAAGGGCGGTGGCTCCCGAACCGAGGAAATTTACGGGGCCTGCTCCAGCCAGTGCGAGGGCTTCATTCACGAAGCCGCCGCGTACTCCAAAGATCCATTGAAAGACAATGGCCATGGCCACCAGATTGGCGGTCACCGGCAGGAAGAGCAGAGTGCGCAGCAGCCCACGGCCGCGCACGTAGCTGTCCACCAGAATGGCAAGCGCCAGCCCCAGAAGGATGCTTGGGACGATGGTCATAAGTGAGTAAAGGACCGTGTTGACCAGAGCTTGATGAAATTCGCGGTCTGTGATTGCTTCGGCGTAATTGCTCAGCCCAACGAAGTTCCACTGCAGGCCGGTGAGCGGGATCTGGAAGAAGCTGGCGACAAAAGCCAACCCGACCGGGAGGGCTACGAAGATCAATAGAAGGGCAAGCGAAGGTGCCAGGAAGATCCAAGGGGCGACAGTCTCTCTGATACGGCTCTTTCGATCTGGGCCGCTTGAAGGAAATGTGAAGGATCGCTGTCCGAAGCGCAGGACGCTCACGGTCGTATGGAACCCCTTTGACGGGTCGTGGGGCGATGGATTACCTGCTGTTGGATATGAAGGATATGTTCATGAACCATACTAACGGAAGCAAGAAACCTACACAAGAGTGGAATTGCTTATCTTGGCATGCTATGCATGGGTAAGGCCCGGCCTAGAGGCGGTGGCGGGCTATAACTTCCGCCGAGCGTCTGAGATGCGATTCCCTGCGTTGGGGATCCACGTGCGCAATGGCAATGCAGAGCGCGTCGAGAAGGGCCAGATGGGCAAGCCGGCTTGCCATGGCTTCAAAGCGATAGTGCATTTCCTGCGCAGCCACCACCAGCGGAATCTCGGTCGCATTGATGATCGGGGAGCGCTCGAAAGTTGTGATGCATATGGTCTTCGCGCCGGCTGACCGAGCCAGTCGCATGGCGTCGAGCGTCGCGCGAGTGGCGCCGGAATTGGATACTCCGAGTGCTACGCTTTTGGGGTCGATGTTGAGGGCCGCCACTGCCATTTGAATTGAGTCAATGACTGCAGCGGCGGGGATGCCGAGTTGTTCAAAGCGATAGGCCGCGTCCAATGCGATCGGGCCTGACGTCCCAACACCGAATATGAGCACCGAACGGGCACCCGCCAGAGCCGCAACGGCATTTAGAAAAGCCGTGTGATCCACGATGGACAGCGTGTCGTAGAGGCACCGCATTTCGGATCGAAATACCTTGTGCAGAACATCCACAGCCTCATCGCTGTCCTTGATGTCGGCATGTACGATGCTGAAGGGTTCCGCGATCTCGCTGGCCAGATGGATCTTGAACTCAGCAAAACCGGAAAAGCCGAGGCTTTGGCAGAAGCGCACTACGGTGGCCTCCGAGACGCTGGCTTGATCGGCCACCTGAGTAACCGACAGGCCCACGATAGAGGCGGGCTGGTCCAGGAAGGCCTGCGCCACCCGGCGCTCTGCAGCGTGGAAGTCCTTCAGGTCGCGGCGGAGGCGGGCAAGCGCCCCCTTGGAGCGAAAGGTCAACCTCCCGTCCGGAGCTTCACCGGATTCAGTCTTGTGATCCGCAAGCGAATCATCCGCGAGCCCGGATTTCTCACTGTGGTCTACAGGCATACTCAGGCCGTACATCAATCCTAGGCGTCTTGGTGCTTGAAATCAAGCCGTCAAGAACACCCGCGATCAACGCACTGGTGAAAGGCCTCAGCTCGGCGGCTTGGCGCCTCTAGGGTGTCGGCGTGCAGTAATTCTGATGCCCGGGATCGGGCTTGCACTTGTTTGGGTTGAGCGTCGGCGGAGCGGCGGTCGGCGGCACGGCAGTCGGCGGAACGCTCGTGGCGGTCGGGGGGACAGGACTTGCAGTGGCTGTGGTCGGTGCCTTTGTAGGACCCGGCACAGGCGCGGCAGCCGTAGCCGTTGGTAACGGGGTCGGCGCGGCTACGGAACTCGCCGAGGAGTCCGAGGTGCTCGATGGCTCGACGACGGTCAACGCCT
>CAZJUE010000241.1:3166-4263 GCA_964549025.1 uncultured Anaerolineaceae bacterium
GAGTACTGGTCGGATAGCTCCGAACCGGGCGCTCCGGCTGCCACTTCTGGAGCCCAATAGACGCTGCATTCGTCTTCAGGCCGCAAGGACCGTACCGAGGATTGACCCACGCCGATCAGGCGCAGATCTCCCGTCTCGGCATCGAAAAGCAGCTGGCTGGGATCAATAGTTCCATGGTGAACCCCTTGCCGGTGTGCGTTCTGGAGCGCTTCGGCGAGGTCCGTGAGCAGTTGGATTGGGTCAAGTAAATGGGCTGTCCCCGACCGCAGCCGGGAAGAAAGGCTGGCACCCGCCGAGTAGGGCAGCAGGACATACGGCATCCCGTCGATTGCGCCGGATCCCAATATGGATGGGATACGGTCATCGTTTAAATGGGAGGCCGTAATCAGGCCTCGCTTGAGGGAAGCGAGCAAATCTGGGGCGCTTGCCGAGGCAGGAAATACCTTTACGACCACCGGGGCCTCGGCCGCTGTGCGATCCGCCAGGTAGGTCTTAGAGTCGTGGGGCCCATCGCCATCCGATTCGGCGAGCCGCTCCACTATGTGGAGTCCGTCGAATCGCCGGCCTATCATCTCGGTCATCGCTTTTATTCTTTATCCGTGTTTTTCGGCGAACCGCGTAACTTCGGCCACGCGGCAGGACTGCAACCGCGATGGTCGCGCGCCTGCAGAACAACACCCTATTAAGGAAAACTAGGCTCCTGCGGTCGTGTTACAGCGAGCGGATCGGACTTTTGTCCTGTGAGCGCGGTGACGCTGCGCCCCAGCAGAGCGATCTTCCGTGAGGGTCCAAACCGGCCCCAACCTCCGAGATGGCGCCCGCATTCGAGCCGCTGACCTGCGTGTCGCGGCATCCGATGGCGCCGGTTTCATGTCATGCTCTGGTGAGCCCGAGATCTATCGAGATCGGGCCTATGGTGCAAAGGGGGACAATGGGGCGATTATCGGGAAATCAGGCAGGTACTCCTTAGTTGCGTGCTGGCTGTGCTCACAGGGAAGCCCAGGTCATGTGGTCAGCCGCAGGCCCCAGGAGCCTGGCATCGAATCGCCGATCAAGCTCTTAAAGCGGCCAACATAACCCCTGCCAGCTTGAGCCAG
>CAZJUE010000242.1:0-4202 GCA_964549025.1 uncultured Anaerolineaceae bacterium
CGAGGTAGGCCAGGTTGACGTCGGTGATCTCCAGTTCGCCGCGGGCGGAGGGCTGCAACCCGGCCGAAATCTCGACCACCTGCTGGTCGTAGAAGTACAGTCCGGGGACGGCGTACGGTGATTTGGGATGCAGCGGCTTCTCCTCGATGCCCAGCGCCCGACCGCTGCCGTCGAGCTCGACGATGCCGTAGCGCCGGGGATCCTTCACCCGGTAACCGAAAATCGTAGCTCCGCGGCGCAGCCCGGCCGCCTTCCGCAAGACTTCGCCCAACCCGCGTCCATAGAACAGGTTGTCCCCCAACACCAGCGCTACCGGCTCGTCACCGATGAAATCCCGACCGATCAAAAAGGCATCCGCCAGCCCGCGCGGCTGCTCCTGCGCCGCGTACTCCAACGCCAGCCCCCAGCGGCTCCCGGTACCCAAGATGTTCTGGAACCGCGGTTGGTCTTCCTGCGTGGTGATGATCAGCACCTCTCGGATGCCGGCCAGCATCAGCGTCGAAAGCGGGTAATAGATCAAGGGTTTGTCGTAGACTGGCAGCAGCTGTTTGCTCACACTGAGCGTCATCGGGTGCAGTCGAGTGCCGCTGCCTCCGGCCAGGATGATTCCTTTCATTCAGCCTCCCCAAGTGCGACGTTATTCATGCAGTCTCCTCTCGCAAAGCGCAGCTCACGCGGCCTCCCCGCGGACTGCGTAGTTGCGTTGCATCCAGGCCTGATAGTCGGGTTTGGCCCGGATGTGCTCCACCCACGCAGGATGGTCTAGATACCAGCGGATGGTCCGGCGCAAGCCGTCCTCCAGCCCCACCCGCGGCCGCCAGCCGAGCTCGCGCTCGATCCTGGCAGCGGCCATGGCGTAGCGGCGATCGTGCCCCGGCCGGTCCTCTACAAATTGGATCAAGTCGCCGTGCGGCGCCCAGGGTGACTCGGGTGACAGCTCGTCCAGCAGCCTGCACAGCAGCCGCACCAGCTCCAGGTTGGTGATCTGCACGCCGGCGCTGACGTTGTAGGTGCGACCAATGCTTCCCTGGCGCAGGATGTCGAGCAGCGCCACGGCGTGGTCTTCCACGTACAGCCAGTCCCGGATCTGCTGCCCATCGCCGTAGATCGGTAGCGTAATTCCTTCCAGCGCGTTGAGCAGCATCAGCGGAATCAGCTTCTCAGGATATTGATGCGGGCCGTAATTGTTGGAGCAGTTGCTCAGCGTGGCCGGCAGGCCGTAGGTGTGCACATAGGATCGCACCAGGTGGTCGGCAGCGGCTTTGGATGCCGCATAGGGCGAGTTAGGCGCGTACGGCGTACGCTCAGTGAAGGGTGGAGCCTCCGGCCGAAGGCTGCCGTACACTTCGTCGGTCGAGATGTGGTGGAAACGATACCGCGCCGCTCCCCGGCCACTTTCGATCAGCCACACCGTGCGGGCGGCCTCCAGCAGCGCCAGCGTGCCCTGCACATTGGTGCGCACGAAACCGCTAGGGCCTACGATCGAGCGGTCCACGTGGGTTTCGGCCGCGAAGTGCACCACGGTGTCAATGCGGTGGCGGCGAAGCAGCTCGGTGACCAGTTGCTGGCCGCAGATGTCACCCTCGACAAACATGTGTCGGGACGGATCTGGCAAGTCAGACAGGTTGAGCCGGTCGCCAGCGTAGGTGAGCGCGTCGAGCGTCCACACCCGCACCTCGGGCTCGCTTTCCAACAGCGCCCGAACAAAGTTGCAGCCGATGAACCCCGCGCTTCCGGTGACCAGTACGTTTTTCATCGACGTGACTTTGGGCCTATCAGGATTGGGATGCCGCGGCTAATCGGAAGCCTCCGGAGCGCTCCATTCGCCCTTGAAAGCCGGAGTTCTCGGCTCGGGCGTTTCCGGCCTTGGTACCGCCTGCTCTCCGCGGCTGCGCATGAGCTCCTGCAGCGTGGGCTCCTGTTCGGATTCGGATCCATTGGAGGCCGTCCTCGGCCGCAGCCTTGACAGGTAGCCGATCGTCGACGGTATGCTGCGGGTGGTGCGCAGCCCGTTGAGCACGATCCCGACGACGTTGGCGCCGGCACGTCTGAGCTGCACCATGACCGCCGCCCCCAGTTGCTCCCGAGTGTGGCCGGAACGCAGTACCAGCAATGCGCCCTCCATTCTGGAGGCCAGCAGCATCGACTCGGCCAGCACCAGCGGAGGGCCGATGAAGATGCACACCTGGGCTTGCTCGCGCAGGCGGGTAAGCGCGGTCAGCAGCGAGAGATGGCTGAGCAACTCCGGGGCCCTCTCAGTCGGCTTGCCGGCCGTAATCACCTTCAGGTGCCAGTCGCCGGAGTCCGTGGCCACCACCTGCGGCACCAAGTCTTCTTCCAGCATGTCGGCCAAACCGAGCTCATTCTTGATCTCCAGGAATTCGTGCAGTCTTGGGTCTCTCAGGTTGGCATCGATCAGCGCTACCCGCTTTCCAGTTAGAGCGAACGAAGCCGCCAGTTGCGTGGCGACGGTGACCGCGCCCTGACCGGCGTTCGGGCTGGCGACCAGGATGGTGCGCGGAGGGCCCTGCGTCCCGGCGAACTCGAGGTTGGTGCGCAGCGTTCGGAAGGCCTCCGCCGACCGGCTGTCAGGCATCCTGGCCAGCAGCTTTGTGTTGCCGCCGTGCAGCTTGAGCTCCTTGGCGTCTGGAATGAAACCGATCACTGGCAGGTCAGTGACCCGGGCCACATCTTCCTGCGTGCGGATGGTGTCATCCAGGTACTCAATCAGGTAGGCGCCGGCCGCGGCCAGTGAGAACCCGACTGCCGCCGAGAGCAGCGTGATCATCGGGACATCTGGTGCAAAAGGCACGGAGGGAACCGAGGCGAAGTCGATGACGTTCAGCGTGTTGGTCGCGCCGGCCTGTGTGTTGCCCAAAAGCGAGGCGTAGTTGGCTTGCAGGGTGGTCAGTTTGTCTTGTAGCGCGGCGATGGCGGTCTGGGTATCGGCGATCTGCCGTGCGCTCACTATCTCGGCCAGCTCAGTTTGCTTGGCAATGATCTCGTCTTGGGTTTCCTGGATCTTGGTCTCCAAGTAGTTGAGCTGCCCGGTGACGAACTCCTGGCGCGCCTGGTCTTCCTGTCCCGGCGCAGTTGGGCTCTGCAAGATCAGTTGGTGGGCCATCTCATTGGCTACGATCGCCGCCAGTTCAGGATCGATGTCAACCACCGTGATCTCCAAGAACTGCGAGTTGGGCAGGGCGCGGGCGTTGTAGTCCGGCAGCCATTCGATCCCGAGCGCCTCCTTGGTGGCCAGCGCCACCGGGTCGCGCTCGGCGATGTCGGCGTAGATGTCGGCCAGTTGTTGGCCGGTCTGGAACTCGCCCCCGCTGGGGTTCGGAGCGCTGATGGCGCGTCCGATCATCAGCGTGGTAGAGGCCCTGTAGACCGGCGGCTCGCGCCGGGCCACGATGAAGCTGGTTACACCGGCGATCAGCGTTGCCACCAGCAGCAACCACCACCATCTTAAGAGCGGAGAGATCAGATCCTTGATTTCCATATTCATTTCCTTCCTAGCAAGCTACGCAGAGAGACGCTTGCCGGAATTGCCGACTTACAGAAATGTTGGCGATCGGACTTGTACGGCCAATTTGGGCGAACATAGGCCAAGCGTATGCCTGATGATGCAGACCCGGCACTAGACCGTAGCTTCAATTGGGGACAGCGAGTTGGGGGGCGCGGCGTTGACTAGCCTGTCGCAGGCCGCCTCAGCGATGATCTCAGCCTCGGCAGGAGATGGAACACAACGATTACTGCGGCCGCAAAGCCCAATTCCGAAAGGATGGTCCACACATGGTTGAGGCTAAACAGACCTTCACTGTAATGGACGCCATAAAACAGCAGTACCGGAGCGATAAAGCGTTCCGTGGTCAATGGCCATAGTGCCATCACCCCGCGTTGGGCGGTGAAGAAATCCATGCCGACGTGAACCTCGTAACTTAGAACCGTCACGAAGAACCAGAACCACGTCCGCTTGCTTCCGAAGAGCCGTGCACCAACCGCCGCAATCACGGCTACGCTTAGCCCCACGAGCACACTATTCGTAATGCTGTTATGGATCCCCTCTAGGTCGCCCAGAAGAAGCCCGGGGATCACATCGATGTCAGGCAGGAGCGACAATGCGATGATCAATACCGTTGTCCGACCGATCGAACTGCTCGTCCCGCCGACCCATGATCCGGTGCGCCTAAGGACGCTGAACA
>CAZJUE010000243.1:0-2024 GCA_964549025.1 uncultured Anaerolineaceae bacterium
GGTGCGTCTCGACATGCACTACGTGCGTAATTGGAGCTTGTGGCTCGACCTGCAACTGCTGGTTCAGACGCTCCCGGCCGTTTTAAGGGCCCGTGGCGCGTACTGAGCTTCCCCCGCACGACCAAAAGGAAATAACCTCATGAAAATCTTGGTAACCGGCGGCGCCGGATTCATCGGCTCGCATGTGGTGGACGCCTACCTCGGGGCAGGTCACGAAGTGGTTGTCGTCGATGACCTTTCGACCGGCCGCGCCAGCAACCTCAGCCCACAGGCCACCTTCTATCACCTTGACATCCGCAGTGCGGATCTGGAGCGGGTCTTCCAGCGGGAGCGACCGCAAGTGGTCAACCACCACGCCGCGCAGATGGACGTGCGCCGTTCGGTGCGCGAGCCAGTGTTCGACGCTGACGTGAACATCGGTGGTTCGCTCAATCTGCTGGAGTGCGCACGACGGTTCGATGTGGAGCGGTTCATTTACATCTCGACCGGCGGTGCAGTGTACGGAGAGCCGGAGTACCTGCCCTGTGATGAAGAGCATCCCATTAACCCAGTCTGCCAGTACGGCGCCAGCAAACACACGGTCGAGCACTACCTTTACATGTACCGCGAGAACTATGGACTCGACTACGTCGTGCTCCGCTACCCGAATGTGTACGGGCCGCGACAGGACCCACGCGGGGAGGCCGGCGTCGTTGCGATCTTCGCTGGACAGATGCTGGACGGAGAGAGAGTTGTCATCAATGGAGATGGGGAACAGGAACGCGACTTCGTCTACGTCGCTGATTGCGCGGAGGCCAATATGCTGGCGTTGAGCAATCCCGCCGCGAGCGGGATCTACAACCTGGGTTCCGGGCAGGGCACCTCGGTCAACCAGATCTTCGAGGAGCTAGAGGCTATCACCAATTACGCGCGCCCGGCCGAGTACGGCCCGGCCAAATTGGGGGAGACTCGCCGGATCTTCCTGTCGGCTGAACGGGCATGGCGGGACCTGGGGTGGACGCCGACCACCAATCTCAGGAGCGGCCTTCGAAACACTGTGACGGCGATGCAGACGCAAACTGCCCTATGGTCGGTGCGGGTCAGCCCTCGATCGAACGGCGATGCGCTGGACTCCTCAAGCCCGGCTACGCAATCCAAATCGGAGATCCGGCAGGAACCGGTTCCCGATGAGATGGAAACGCTGTACGCGGCCGGTCTAGGCCTGGATGGCCGGGAACGGTTCCTCCAAAGCCTGCTGAAGAGGGCCTCGGCAGCCGCGCATGCGACCAGCGGAAGCGCGTTCTTGCTGGATGACAGCGGGAGGTTGCGCGATGCTGCCGTGATTCAGGATGGTTCCCTGTGGCCCACCCCGGAAGCATCCCGGAGTCTGTTGGCCACCTACGCCAAGGGACTGGCGGGCTGGGTGGTTATTCATTGCAAGGCGGCGCTCCTCGCGGACACCGCCGAAGACCGGCGCTGGATGTTGCGAGACTGGGAGGTCGAGTCTCGCTCAGCGCTGTGCATTCCGCTGGTGACCGGATCGCATGTGATCGGGGCACTTACGTTGTGTAGGAGTGGAACAGGTTCGTTTTCGTCGGCAGATCTGGCGCTGCTGGTGACCATTGTGGGGATGTTTTCCTTGAATGGTGAGGAGATCGCGCATGCGCTGAATGCTCCTGCGGTGATTTCGGATGGCTATCCGGCCGGCATCGGTGAGGAGGTGCCGCAATGATCGTCGTTCAGTCGCCGCTGCGCATCAGCTTCTTTGGTGGGGGCACCGATTTTCCCGGCTACTACATGGACCATGGAGGTTGTGTGCTCAGCACAACCATCGACAAACGTATTTATGTCACTGCCAAGTACCGCTTCGACCGCAAACTGCGTGTTGGCTACACAGAAACCGAAATGGTCGATTCGCTTGATGAGATCAAGCACGAGTTGATTCGGGAGGCGCTGCGAGCGACCGGCCTGCATCATTCGGTTGAGGTTTCAACGATGGCCGATATTCCCACGCGCGGCTCCGGCCTCGGCTCTTCCAGTACCGT
>CAZJUE010000243.1:2034-4159 GCA_964549025.1 uncultured Anaerolineaceae bacterium
GCTGGCATTATGGGCATTGCAGGGTCAGCATCCGTCGGCACGCCAACTGGCCGAAGCTGCCTGCCGACTGGAGATCGAACAACTCGGACGGCCGATGGGTGTCCAGGATCAGTATGCAGCGGCTTTCGGCGGGCTGCAGTTTATGGAGTTTGCGCAGGATGGCCAGGTTCATGTGGAAGCGCTGGCCGTGGATTCGGAAATCGTAGCCGAGCTCGAGCGCAATCTGCTTCTGTTCTTCACCGGTATCACTCGCAAGTCGGAATCGGTGCTCACCGAGCAGCGATCGAAGATCGCCGATCGCTTGGAAGTGCTCGATGAGATGAAGGCGCTGGCTTATGTGGTGCGGGACCGGCTCGAAAAAGGCCAGCCGGAGGCAATCGGGCAGCTGCTTCACCAAACTTGGATGCTGAAGCGGCGCTTGGCGACTGGCATCACCAACGAAGAGATCGACAGAGCGTATGAAGTGGCGCGCTCTGCCGGGGCCATGGGCGGCAAGATCACCGGCGCAGGAGGAGGAGGCTTTCTGATGCTGTACGTCCCGGTGGACCGCCAGCCCGCCGTGCGCGAAGCATTGGGAGAGTTGCAGGAGCTTCCTTTCCAGTTTGAACCTCAGGGAGCGAAGGTAATACTCGACTACCAGAACGGCTCCGGCCAAGCCGTCAGCACACGGGCTGCGCCACCGCTCAAGACTCTTCCTGAAGATCAGCAGCCCATCCGCGACTACCTGATTGAGCTCCACACGACGCTTGATGATCTCGCACAGGACCACATCGCAACGGCGATCGACATGTTGCACTGCGCCCGCCTGGAGGGCCGTAAGGTGTTCATCATGGGCAACGGGGGGAGTGCTTCCACAGCCTCGCATTTTGCCTGCGATCTCGGCAAAAACACGCGGGCTTCGAGCGTGCCGGACTTCCGAGTGCTGGCCCTCACCGACAACATGGCAACCTTCTCGGCGCTGGCCAACGATGATGGCTACGAAAACGTCTTTCTTGGTCAGATCTCCAGCCTGCTGGAGCGCGGTGACGTGGTCATTGCGATTTCAACCAGCGGGGAGTCAGAGAATGTGATTCGAGCGGTGGAGCTTGCGCAGGGGCGGGGAGCGCAAACGATTGGCTTTACCGGATTCGACGGAGGGCGACTCGGCGTTGCAGTCGATCTTGAAGTGCGTGTCCCCAGCGACAACATCGAGCGGGTCGAAGACATCCACCTGATGCTCGAGCATCTCATGTGCACGGCGCTTCGTGAGAAGGCGACTCGCCGCTCTACGGACTGGCGAACCGAGCGCGCCGCTTCCAGTCTCGACCGTGGCCGTGTGAAGCTGCTTTACGAATTCAATCGAGCGCTGGCGAAACCGGACGGCGCCGAGCCGGTGCTCCACCGCACCTTGGACCTGGCCGTCAACAAGCTGAGTGCCGCAAGTGGGAGTGTGATCCTCCTCGATCGAGGGGGGAAGCTCTCCGGCGGATCGGTCGCATACCAGGGCGCTCTTCAAGAACGCATGGCCGAGCAACTGGAAGACATTTACCTGGGCGGCCTGGCTGGCTGGACGGCGCGAAATCGCCGACCTGCCCTAGTGCCCAACACTCGGCGCGATGAGCGCTGGATATCTCGTCAGTGGGAGAACGAAGGCCGCTCGGCGATGGCGGTTCCACTGACATCAAATGGAGGTCTCTTGGGCGTGCTCACCCTGGTACGGAGCAATGGATCTGCATTTAATGACAAGGACCTGGCACTGCTGCAGGCGATGGCCCTGTGCGCCTCGCTGGTGGAAGAAGGGATCGCGGGCTGACGCCCGCCTGGTTAGCGCTAGTGCGAGCAGCGCCATTAGCTGAAGAGTGCTGAACATGAACCGAGATCTGACCCAGCTAGCTGGAAGGAAGTTCGACCTGGTGGTGGTAGGAGGGGGTATCTTCGGCGCCTGCATTGCATGGGACGCGTCGTTGAGAGGGCTATCCGTTGCTCTGCTTGATAAAGGAGACTTTGGGGGCGAGACTTCCGCGAATTGCTTCCGCATCGTGCACGGAGGCATCCGCTACCTGCAGCACGGCGACCTGTGGCGGGCCCGTGAAGCCATAAGGGAGCGGAGGGTTATGCTTCGCATCGCCCCACATTTGGTCGAGCC
>CAZJUE010000244.1:0-4148 GCA_964549025.1 uncultured Anaerolineaceae bacterium
TCGGCGCGATTTCAGGCGTGATCTTCGTGTACCGGCAGACGGCCGATCCGCTCAGCAGTTACCAGGGCGCCTTTCGAGGGTTTGAATTCGTCTACTACTGGCTAGCTGTGGGTGGTGTGCTGCTGTTTGGCGTTGCGTTCCTGCAGGCCGGTCTACCTGCCTGGCTAGGCTACCTGACGGTCGGGGCCACAGCCATCTACGCCATCTTCCTGGCGGCCAGCGGCGTCGGCTTTGCCACGCCAGCGCTGCTCTACCTTCTCAGCCTGGTGATCGCCGTCACGCTGTTGAGGCTGTAGGCGACTGGATCTCGGTGTGCGCAACACGAAGCGAGGAGGAAACCGCGATGCGTAAGGTACTGAAATGGGTGGGGATAGCGCTCGGCAGTCTGATTGGACTGGTGCTGCTGGCCACCATCGTGATGAACGTCATCGCCAGCGTCCGCATCCATCGGACCTACGACGTTCAGCCGCAGATGATCGCCATCCCCTCGGATGAAACCTCGATCGAAGCCGGCCGCCGCTGGGCTCAGATTCACTGCGTGTTCTGCCATCAGGACGATCTCTCCGGAGGGCTGATCCTGGATGACCCGATGCTTGGCGCGGCCGTGGCGCCCAATCTCACCGCGGGGAACGGCGGCATCGGTCAAGGCTACACCGATGTCGACTGGGTGCGTGCCATTCGACATGGCGTTGCCCCGGGTGGACGGGCGTTGGTGCTCATGCCATCGGCAAGCTATTACTACTTCACTGACGAAGACTTGGGAAACCTGATCGCATTCCTTAGGAGCGTGCCCGCGGTCGACAACGTGGTTGACGGCGGGTTCTCGCCCACGCCGCTGGCGCGAGTGTTGCTGGCGCTGGGAATGGTCGGCGATGACGCGATCGCTCCGGAAGCTATCGACCACGATGCCCCGCGCCCGGCTGCGCCGCCGGTGAGCGTGACCGCCGAATACGGCGAGTACCTGGTGAACTCCTTCGACCGCTGCCGGACCTGCCATGGTCAGGACCTGGCAGGCGGCAACCCGCCGCATCCGAATTCCCCCGACGGGCCGAACCTCACTCCGGGAGGTGAGTTGGCCGAGTGGACGGCGCAGGAATTCATGCAGGCCATGCGAACCGGAAAGAGCCCCCATGGACATGACATCGACCCGGAATGGATGCCGTGGGAAATGGTGGGGGCAATGAATGACGAACAGCTCACCGCGATGTACCTTTACCTGCAGTCGCTGCCCGCCCCATCAGCGGGCGAAGGCTGAGGACTGAACCAAGTTGCGAACACACGTAGGTTCGCGTTTCTTCCGACGCCCGGCGAGCACAAGCCGGCCCATACCCTGGGAGGACTAAATGAAGACGTCACGATTTGAACGCTGGGCGCCGTTGAGCGGTGTACTCGCAGCCGTACTGACCTTGGCCGGCTCAGCCAATGCCGCAGCAGTCGAGTACCTGCCTGCCGCCGAAAAAGCTGCGGAGATCTACAGCGAGAATCCGATGAGGGTCATGGCAGAGGGTTACCTTGGCTTGCTCGCGGTCGTCTGCCTGATCTGGTTTGCTGGCAGCCTATACGCCGACCTGCGGGAACGCGAGCACGGAACCGGACGCCTGTCGGCCATCTCCTTCGGTGGCGGGGTTGCGACCGCCCTGGCTTTGGGAGTTGGCCACACGATCAAGGTTGTTGCGGCGGGCCGCGCCGGGGCGAGTGCTGGAATTGACCCAATCGCCGCGGTCACCGCATTCGACCTCTACGGTGCCTTCCTCGGAAACCTGTCGGCCTTCACCTTCGCGGTGTTCATCGGCGCATCGGCGCTTGTCTGGGCGCGCAGTGGCCTGTCCCGACGCTGGACGAATTGGGCAACCGCGGTGCTCGTGATCGGATTGATCTCCCCGGTCGGCTACTTCTTCGTGCTATTTGCCCTGGCGTGGATGATGTTTGTGAGCATCTGGCTTTACCGGCGGGCGGCAGCCGCGCCAGCGGCTAGTCCGGCCGCAAGCGCAGCTTGATTGGCTAGCCGGATGCACATCCTGATCTATGAACTGCTGTATCGGATCCCCTTTGTGCCAATCTCGTGGATATTCGGCCCGCTGCTGCCGGATCTGGTCAACCTGGTCGAAAGCGGTCGCATCCCTCCCGGACGGGCGATTGATCTCGGATGTGGGGTGGGTCTGGAGGCCATCTATCTGGCAGAGAAGGGCTTTCTGGTCACCGGCGTGGACTTTTCGCCGACTGCTATTGGTCGGTCCCGTCGTAACGCTCGGCGGGCAGGCGTGGAGATCGAGTTGCTACAAGAGGACCTCACCGACCTACGCGAGGTGACCGGCACATACGATTTTCTGCTCGATGTCGGAGCGTTCAGCGACATGAGCCAAACCCAGCGAGATGGATACATGCGTAATGTGCTTCCTCTCTCACACGCTGAGAGTCGCTACCTGCTGATGTGCTTTCAAAGCAGGCTGGAGCCAGGCGAACTTGATCGCCGCTTTGGCAACCATTTCAGCATCGAGCAGCTATCGGGAAGAACCGAAGCCGTAACCTCCCGGAGCATCGCCGTCTACCTGATGACCAGGGAGTGAGGTGGATCCGGAGCGGAGGCTCCATGTGCTCGCCCGGGCCCGGCCCGGCTTTTCGGCAGCGCGTTAACCAAGCAGGCCGAACTCAGGTGCGAGGTGACGTCGTGCAAGCGCCATTGAGAGGCCCGGGCGCGCACCAGTCAGAGCCGCGGTCCCCGGGCATCGGGTTGTAGAATCAGATCACGGAAGCACGCCTCTACCGCTCTGATGGCGCCTTTCAGGTCCCCATCAGGCCGTTCGCCTGAGGAGGTATCGCAATCAGCGATCTTCCAGCCATGCCGCGCGGCTCGAAATCGTAGTTCCGGGAGGCAGGGTTAATGAGTGAGACGAGTGCAAAACGTCTGGCTTGGGGAATCGCCTCGGTTTCCATTGCGCTTGCCCTCATCGCCGTTGCCGTCAGCGTCTTTGCGTTCTCGCGCGCGCAAGCATTACCTGAAACTCGACTGCATCAGGTGTTCAGCCCGCTGTTCGCGATTACCTACAGTCTGATCGGAGGGTTCGTGGCCGCTCGCCACCCTCGAAATCCGGTCGGATGGATCTCGGTGACGGTTGGATTCTTCTACACCCTGACTCTAGCGTCGACTTCATACGGGATGCTTGGCCGGGCGTTGGCTGGCGAGGATGGGCTGGCTGGAGCCAACCTGGCGATCTGGGTGGAGCAATGGGCATGGTTTCCGCCGGGGATGCTGCCGATGACGTTCCTGCTCTTGCTGTTTCCGGATGGCCGTCTTCCTTCTCGCCGATGGTGGCCGATCGCCGTGGCAACCGCGGTCGGGATGGTTGCGGCGACGCTGATCATGGCTGTGGTTGCAGCCCAAAATCCTGGCGTACGGCTCGGAATGGAGGACATCAACAGGGTTCTCGGCAAGCAGGCACTCGACCTTCTGACTTTCCTGCTGGTGCCCTTGCTGGTGGTTGGGCTAATCGGGTCGATCGCCGCGCCGATCGTCCGCTTTCGCCGCTCGCGGGGCATCGAGCGGCAGCAGTTGAAATGGATGGCCTACGCTGGGGCTCTTCTGATCGTCGGCCTGGTGGTGGGGTCTGCCCTCAGCAGCACAGATCCAGACAATCAATTGGCGACCGAACTGGGAATTGTCCTCACCAGTGCGGTCCAGGTCGGCGTTGTCTTGGCCGCCGCGATCGCAATACTCAAGTACCGGCTGTATGACATCGACATCCTCATCAACCGCACGCTGGTCTACGGTGCGTTGAGCGTGCTGGTGATCGCCGCGTATGTGGCCGTCGTCGGTGCGCTGGGGGCAGCGTTCCGGGCTCGCGGAGACTTGGGCATCTCGCTGTTCGCAACCGGCTTGGTGGCGGTGGGGTTTCAGCCGCTGCGCAATCGCCTTCAGCGGGGCGTTAACCGTCTCATGTATGGCGAGCGAGATGAGCCGTATCAGGCGCTCTCTCGATTGGGTCAGCGCCTGGAGGCGACCATCGCACCGGGAGAAACGCTGTCGACCATCGTCGAAACCATCGCGCAGACGCTCAAGCTTCCCTATGTCGGAGTGGCGCTCGCGGTTGCCGGCGAATTCGAGGTCGCGGCCGAGTACGGTCAGCCAGTGGGGGAGCCTCTGATCCTGC
>CAZJUE010000245.1:0-4143 GCA_964549025.1 uncultured Anaerolineaceae bacterium
CGGATCGATGAAGCGGAGATGCCCGCCGAGGCCGAAAAGCAGGCTCTTAGGGAGTTGGATCGGATGGCCAAACTCCCCACCGCGGCCGCCGAGTTCGGGGTGATCCGAACCTACCTGGATTGGCTGGTTTCGCTGCCGTGGAGCGTGGAAACCGACGACAACCTCGACCTGCAGCATGCGCAGGAGGTGCTGGACGAGGATCACTATGGCCTGGAAGACGTCAAGGAACGCATCCTGGAGTATCTGGCGGTTCGCAAGCTTCGTCTGGAGCGGGGCGGCGACGAGGACGAGTCGCCTCAGGACCTGATCAGTCGCGAGCGGGAAGGCGCCATCCTGTGCTTCATCGGGCCGCCCGGAGTGGGTAAGACCTCGCTGGGCCGCTCGATCGCCCGAGCAACCGGCCGCGAATTCGTGCGCATCTCGCTGGGTGGGGTGCATGACGAGGCCGAAATCCGCGGGCACCGGCGCACCTACATTGGGGCCTTGCCCGGCCGCATCTTGCAGGCCTTGCGCAGGGTCGAATCGCGCAATCCGGTCTTCATGATGGACGAGGTCGATAAGCTTGGGCGTGATTTCCGCGGCGATCCGGCCTCGGCGCTGCTGGAGGTGCTGGACCCCGAGCAGAACAGCGAGTTCCGCGACCACTACCTGGAGGTGGCCTTCGACCTGTCCAAGGTGATGTTCATCACCACAGCCAACTGGCAAGACACCATCCCGGCGCCGCTGCTGGACCGGATGGAAGTCATTCGCCTGTCGGGATACACCGAAGGCGAGAAGACGATCATCGCCCGCGACTACCTGATTCCGCGCCAGATTCGGGAGAACAGCCTGCGACCAAGCGAGATCAGCTTTACCGACGATGCCGTTCGTGAGCTGGTTCGCTCCTACACTCGCGAGGCCGGCGTGCGCAACCTGGAGCGCGAGATTGGGCGGGTGTGTCGCAAGGTCGCCACCCAGGTGGCGCAGGAGTCGGCCAAACGGAAGCGGATCACGCCCAAGGCGGTCAAGGACTTGCTCGGCAAACCACGCTACCTGGGTCCGGAGGAAGTGGCCGAGCGCACCAGCATTCCAGGCGTGGCGGCTGGCTTAGCCTGGACGCCGACCGGAGGCGATGTGCTCTTCATCGAGGCCACCGCCATGCCGGGCAGCAAGGATTTCAAGCTCACCGGTTCGCTTGGGGACGTGATGAAAGAGTCGGCGCAGGCGGCGCTCTCCTACGTGCGCAGCATCTCCGACAAGCTGGGCATCGAGCAAGACTACTGGTCGAATCACGACCTGCACCTACATATTCCGTCAGGCGCGCAGCCCAAAGACGGACCCTCGGCCGGAATCACGATAGCCTCCGCGCTCGCTTCACTGGCAAGCGGCAGGCCGGTGCGAAGCGATCTGGGCATGACCGGGGAGATCACCCTGCGTGGCAAGGTGCTGCCGATCGGCGGGGTCAAGGAGAAAGTGCTGGCGGCCCATCGTTCTGAGCTCAAGACGGTGGTGCTGCCCAAGCGCAATGCGGTCGATCTGGACGATGTGCCGGACGAGATCAAGCAAAAGATCGAGTTCGTCTTCGTCGATACGGTGGCCGACGTGCTGAAGGTCGCATTGGATTCGCCCGAAGGAAAAGCGCCGCCCGGCAAGCAGAAGAAGGTCGCCAAGCGAGCCAAATCCAAGTCCGGCGCCGGGAAGAAGAAGCAGCCGTCGCAGCGTAAGGGCGGGCGCGAGCCGGCCGACCAGCCGGCGGCGCAGGCCGGCGGCATGCCGCGACCTTCCTTGCTGGAGGACGCGGCCGATCCGCCATCCGCTAACCTTAAGGAGCGCGGTGGGTGAGCGCCAAGTTGATGCTGGTTGATGACGACGCCAGCGTGGTCGGCCTGCTGCGTACCCTGCTGGAGCTGGATGGCTTCAATGTGGAGCTGGCCACCGATCCGGACCGCGTGTTGGATCGCATCAAGGCCGAGCGCCCGGATCTGGTTGTGATGGATGTCTTTTTGAGTAGGGTCGATGGAGTGGAATTGCTGCGTGAAGTCAGGGCGACGCCGGAGATCGCAGAGATACCGGTCATCATGACCTCCGGAATGGATGTTTCAGACCGCTGCATGGATGCCGGTGCAAACGGATTCGCCCTAAAACCGTACGACCCGCCGGAGTTAATTGGGATGATCCGGCGGCACACAGATTAACCTCTCCCGCATTTTCGGAGGGATCGATTGGCTAAGAAACGAAGTTGGATAACATTAGATTTGCACATTCATACGCCGGCTTCCAGCGACTATCGGGAGCCGGACGTTACGTATTTGGATGTCCTGCGCAAAGCCCGGCAGATGGGCATGCAAATCATCGCCATCACCGATCACAACACGGTGGCCGGTTTGCGCAGCATGAAGGAAGAACAGGAGCAGCTAGAGCTGCTCAAGCAGCTCGGCCGCATCCGCAAGGAAGAGGAGCAGCGGCTGGCCGAGTATCAGCAGATCCGCAAGGATTTGTTGGTGCTGCCGGGATTCGAGTTCACCGCCACGTTCGGTTTTCACATACTGGGCATCTTTCCGCCCGAGAAATCGTTGCGTGAACTCGAACATCTGCTGTTGTCACTCAATATCCCGGCTGAGGAGCTTGACAAGGGCGCCTCGATGGTGGGGGCTTCCAGCGACGTTCTGGCAGCGTATCGCCTGATCGACGAGGCAGGCGGCATCGCCATCGCCGCGCATGCCAATTCGAGCAACGGAGTGGCGATGCGCGGGTTCCCGATCGGCGGCCAAACCAAAATCGCCTATACGCAGAATCCGCACTTGCTGGCGCTGGAGGTCACCGACCTGACCCAGAAGGGGCGGCGCTCTACCGCGGCGTTTTTCAACGGCACCAAGCCCGAGTATCCGCGGCGCATGCACTGCATTCAGGGCTCGGACGCCCACCGCTTGAACGCCGATCCCAAGAACAGCAAGCTGTTGGGGGTCGGTGAGCGCGCGACCGACATGCTGCTGCCGGAAGCCTCGTTTGAAGCGATCAGGGAGCTGCTGGAGAGCAACGATTTCGCCCGCACCCGGCCGCACCTGGAGAAGCGAGTGCAGGAGGTGGACTTCATCGCCCAAGCGCTCGAAGACGGCCCCTCGATCGTGCAAGGGTTTCACGAGAGCATGGCCGTGCGCGGCGGAGCGCTGTACTCGATCATCGCCGATGTTTGTGCCTTTGCCAACACCAACGGCGGCACCTTGTATATCGGCATCAGCCCGGAAACCAAGAGCAAACCGCCAGGCATCAACAACCCCAGCGCGGCAGTGCGCAAGCTGGAGCGGGAGATCAGCAATCGCATCAGCCCGCCGCTTTCCTGCCAGGTCGATGCGCAGAAGAGCGGCAAGGTTTCGATCCTGCGGGTGCTGGTGCCGCGCGGCGACGATCCACCCTACGCCATCGACGACAACAAGATCTACGTGCGCGAGGAGACCGACACCGGGCTGGCGGTGCGCGACGAGATTGTGCAAATGGTGCAGCGTGGCACAGTACCGGGCACGGCCGCGGCAAGCGCCGCCGACGAGGGCACGCCGGGCACTGAGGCCCCCAAGACCGGCTGCGAGATCGTGGAGGTGCAGGAGCGGGACGGAGTCAAGTACTTTACCGTTCGCGACCTGCGGAACGGCAACGTGGTCAAGAACGTGACCGAGAGTTCAGCCCGCCGGTTGTGGCACTATGCCATCACCCAATACTTGCAGCTGCCCAAAGACCCACGGCGGGCAGCCAAGGAATGGAAAGGCGGGTTGGGGGTCCTGCGCAGGCGCAAGAGCGGTCGCGGCAGCCGATACGACCTGGCCCAAGAGACCAACGGATCGGTGCGGCTGTATTTCGGCGTGACCGAGGACGGCATTCACGGCGACTGGAAGGAACTGGTCGGCGCGGAGGTCGAGTAGCGCGTGCGGGTTGCGATCCTGACCGTTTCGGACAGCGCTGCCGCCGGCGACCGCGAAGACCGATCCGGACCGGCGCTGGTGGAACTGGCCGAACGGCACGGTTGGACGATTGCGCTTCGGGAGGTGCGACCCGACGAAGCGACAGAGATCCAGGCTGCGCTCACCGATTGGGCCGACGCCGACCAGGCCGACCTGATCCTGACCACCGGCGGAACCGGGTTTGCACCCCGCGACGTCACTCCGGAGGCCA
>CAZJUE010000246.1:0-4132 GCA_964549025.1 uncultured Anaerolineaceae bacterium
GAGAACGAGAACGAAAGCGAGAACGAGAACCACAACGAAAACAGCAACCGGAACGAAAACGAGCACGAAAACGAGAACGAGCGAGACGACTAAGCGCCGGCAGTCTTCCGCCGACGGAGCACCAATCCACGATGGAATGCGGGGTCTGCGACTGAGCAGACCCCGTGCATTCACTTCCGGAGTGTTCCGCTGAGCGAGTCAACCTACGCCGATTCATCCCCAACTCTGACGTGGCGGCTGTCCTGGACGCGCGAGGCTTGGGTCCGGGGAGCACTGGTTGCGGTTCTTGTTTTCGGCTTCCTCGCCGTGCTTCAATTCAGCAGCCCCAACCTGGCCGGCACCGACGGCTACTACCACATCAAGCTGGCCTATCTGATGCGAACCGAGGGTCTGAAACCGGAATTCGACTGGCTGCCGCTCACAATCCTCAACGAAGAAGAGTTCGTCGACCACCATTTCCTTTTTCACGTTGCACTGATTCCGTTCACCTTTGGCGATCTCGTCGTCGGCGCTAAGTGGGCCGCCGTGGTATTCGGCACAGTTACGCTGCTTGGTCTGTGGTGGACGCTGGATCGTGAAGGCATACGGTACGCTGCCTCGTGGACGCTGTTGACGCTGGTCGTATCAGAAGCCTTCATCTATCGCCTCAGCATGCCGAGGGCGCAGAGTCTTTCTTTGGCGGTGCTGATCCTTGGAATGCACTGGGCACTTAGCGGGCGCATGCGGCTGCTGCTGCCGCTCGCCTTCGTCTACGTGTGGTTGTATGACGCGTTCCCGCTGTTGCTGCTGGTCGGTGGTGCGTATGCGTTGGCGAGCTGGTTGACGACGCATGAACTGCGTCTCGGACCCCTGGGTTACGGTGGCCTTGGCACACTGCTTGGACTGGCAACGCATCCGTATTTCCAGCGGAACCTGGTCTTCTTCGGTAGACACATCCTGCCGAAGCTGAGCAACGCCACCAATATCAACGTTGGCAACGAGTGGTTCCCGTATAGCACTGCCCAACTTGTCGATAACTCCGGCCTGGCGCTGCTGCTGTTCGGCAGCGGCGTACTGGCTTTGGGCTTGGCCGGACGGCGCATGCAACTGCGCACGAGCATGGCCTTGATCCTGGTGCTGTCCTTCGGCGTGATGCTGCTGGAGGCCCGGCGGTTCATAGAGTACTTTCCGGCCATCGTGGTGATCTTCGCCGCCTTCGCTTGGGCTCCGCTGATCGATCGAATCGCGGCTGGATCCACAGGCCGGCAGCCCACGCTGCGCATGGTGATGCCGCTGCTGCCCCTGGTTTTGCTGGCTTGGTCTGGTGCCCGCGCCTCACTGCACAGCCTGGACGACACTACTTCCCGCGATCGCTACCGGGCAGCAGCCGGCTGGCTGGCGGGAAATAGCCCTTCTGGTGCGCGGGTTTTTCAGACCGATTGGGATGACTTCCCGCGCCTGTTTTTCCACAACACGCACAACACCTACCTGGTGGGCCTCGATCCGAGCTACCTACAGCTGGAAGTCCCCGAACTGTACGATCGCTGGGTGGAACTGACTCAGGGGGAGTCTGACGACCTATCGATGGATATTCAAGTTGAGTTCGGCGCCGAGTACGTCTTTACCGATCTTAAGCACACCGACTTCCTGCGAGCTGCAGCTGAAGATCCCCAGATGCGGCAGGTGTACCGGGATGCCGAGGCGGCCGTATTCGAGCTGGACGACGGATGAGCGATCGTAACCTGGCGGCGCCTATCCGGCTGACGGCGGCCGAGACATCTAGCCTGGCAATCCGGCTGGGTCTGGCCTACTGCGCGCTGCTGATCGCGCTCGCGATCGATCTGGCCCTGATGGTCGAGACACCGCTCCTGGCGGAGGGGCGGCCCAAATTCGACGCGATCTATTTGCTGCGCACGACGCTGGTGGCGGCCGGGAGCGCTGCGTTGGTGGGCACCGTCCTGCGCCATCGGAAAGCGTCGGTTGGTGGCAGGCTGGCCGCCGAAGGCGCACCATTGAACGCGACGCCCGCTGCTTGGCCGGCGATCTGCCTGGGCCTGGGTTTTGCCTTACTGTTCGTTGTTGACCCGGTGGCGTTTCACCGATTGGCGCGCGAGGACCACGCTATCGAGCTTGGCTCGGCGGTGCTGTGCTTTGTCGCCGCCGTGGTACTGGCGGCGGCCTTGCGCCGCTCCGGCGTTCCAGCGCGTTCTGCCCCAGGGCTGGTCATGCTTGGACTGATTGTGACGCTGCTGCTGATTGGGCTGGAGGAGCTGTCCTGGTTCCAGCGACTTGCAGCCATTGAGACGCCGGCACCGCTGCAGGGCACGGCCCGGTCAGAGCTCAATCTGCACAACCTGGCTACGGACGAGGCGGAGAACCTGTACTACCTCTCGGGGTTTGCTTTCCTGGTCATGCTCCCATTCCTGGGTTCTGCGTTGGAGCGGCATCTGCGTCGATTCAATTTGGCCAGGCTCGTCCCTGGCCCGGGACCGATGGCAGTCGGCGCGATCGCTGCTGCCTTCAATTACGACATGTGGAACAGCCTGGTCACCCAGTCGAGCTTCTTCCTTGCGATCTTCATCCTGATCGGTACCGCCTCGAGAGCGGACAAGCGCGACTGGCTGCGCTACACGCTGCCGGCGGTTTGCGTGGCGGTGCAGGTCCTGTTTCTTGTGTTGGGGGACCGTTTCGTTCGGCTGTGGGACGTTACCGAGTACAAGGAATTCCTGCTGCCACTGGCGTTCTTCGTGTACTCGCTCCAGCTCCACCGCGCCCAAGCGGGCGCCCAGCCTACTTCTTCTTACTTGTGGCCTTGGGCTTCAAGCTGCGGACGTAGGCGTAGCTGATTTCCAGGAATGGCATGAGTTCCTCGGTGTTTTGCAGCAGCTCGTCAGGGACTGTGGCGTAGCCGCGCATCACCGCCCCGTACTGCACATACGGCCCCGTCTGGAACTTCTCGACGAAAGCTTCCCGCTCGTCGTCTGGCAGACGGATGCCCATCGTACCGGTCTTGTCCAGGTGGGTGAACATGTGCCCGTTGACCGAGGTGTATGGGTTGGTCTTGCCTTTGCGCTCGATTTCCGGATGCGCGGCGATCAGCCGGTCATAGGCTTCAAGTTTCTGTGGGGGGATCTCTGATTTGGCGGCCATCCGACTGCTCCCTTCTCAAGCGAAGCTCCATTCTAACCGTGGAGACCGATCGATCGCCCGCTGCAGCCCTCGCCCAGGTGGGCATCGGCTGTGGTGGGAGAGAGCGGAAGGATTGGTAGTGGTTCAGAGCACCGAGCGCCTCGGGTCTGGCTCGAGAACGGCGGTATGCTAGGACTATGGGATGGTTGAGACCTGGTGAGATGCAGGCGCTGCGGTGCGTCTGCGCCGCGTTGACCGGCAATCGGCCCGACAGCCCGCGCAACGCAGCGATCGCCGACGGCGTGGCGGAAGCCATCGAACGGGCGGCACGACGCCCAGAGCAGGCCGACTTTCGACGGGCGCTGGCGCTGCTCAACCATCCGCTGGTCAACGGATTGCTAACGCGCGTGCCCAAGCGTCTGATGCAAATGGAGGCCGGCGAACGCGAGCAGGTGCTGCGGGCCTGGGCCAACAGCCGTATCGGGCTGCTGCGTCAGGGCTTCCAGACCTTCAAGCGTCTGGCGCTATTCCACCAATACGCGCTGATCAATGAGGAGATCGGTGGCAATCCCAGCTGGTCGGACATCGGCTATCCGGGGCCGCCGGCAGCTGAGGCTGACGCCGCCGCGGGCGGGACAGCCGTCTCTACGGCGGCTCGGGTCTCCGCCTCGGAGCACAATTCAGCCGCGGACCACGATCACCCACTCCATCCATTGCGCATAGCCACAGATTCGGCGGGAATTGTCGACGCTAATGCAAGGCTGTCCGCCGACGTGGTGGTGGTCGGATCCGGGGCTGGCGGGGCGGTGGTGGCGGCAGAGCTGGCGGCGGCCGGCGCCGAAGTGCTGGTGCTGGAAAAAGGCGGATACCACACTGGCGGCGATTTCGACGGCGTCGAGTACGCGGCGATGCGTGATCTGTACGAGAAGCGCGGCATCCTGACCAGCGACGACGTCGGAGTGGTGGTGCTGGCCGGAAGCACGCTGGGCGGCGGGACCACCGTCAACTGGACCACCAGCTTGCC
>CAZJUE010000247.1:0-4103 GCA_964549025.1 uncultured Anaerolineaceae bacterium
TCACCAGTCTGGTGATCCTGGAGAATACACAAAACAGCTGCGGCGGTGCGGCGCTCTCCGCGAATTACACCCGCCAGGTGGGCGAGCTTTGTGCTTCCAAGGGGCTGCGTTTGCACCTGGATGGCGCACGTATCTTCAACGCCGCGGCGATCACCGGCGCTTCGGCGGCTGACCTGGCGGAACCGGCTGACTCAGTGACCTTCTGCCTCTCCAAAGCGTTGTGTGCGCCGGTCGGGTCGGTGCTCTGCGGCTCGCAGGACTTCATCCGGCGGGCCCGTCGAGTGCGCAAGCAGCTGGGAGGCGGCATGCGGCAGGCCGGGGTGATCGCCGCCGCCGGCATCGTCGCCCTGGATCGCATGACCGACCGCCTGGCGGAAGACCACGTTCGAGCGCGTAAGCTGGCCGATGGCCTGCGCTCGATTGGTGGCCTGCAGCTTGATCCAGACCCGCCACCTTCCAATATGGTGTACTTGCGGGTCAGGGACGATCTCCAAGTCACCACGCAGGAGCTGATCAACGCCCTTGCGGCCGATCGTATCCGGCTTACCGCCCGGCATCCCAAGCGCATGCGCCTGGTGGTGCATTACTGGATCACCGACGAGGCGGTTGAGCGATTGGTCGCCGGGTTTGAACGGGTGCTTGGCGACTGAAGTCGGTTCGAGGCCGCTGGCACGCATGCAATCGCGGCAGGCTCGAATCCCGCAATCCATCAAGGTGCCAGCGCCTGCCTCATGCGGTGCCCAGCCTTCAGCTATGGTAGACTTGCCCGCGCTCGGGGGTGTGGTGTAGCGGCCTAACACGCTGCCCTGTCAAGGCAGAGATCGCGGGTTCGAATCCCGTCATCCCCGCCAGCCTGCTCAATTACGCAGTGATCACCGGAGCCGTAAGGGCTCCGGCTGCGTTCCTACGCCCTCCTCGACGGCAGGGCCACGTCCCAAGCTTCAGCCTAGCGCGGGGCCTGCCTTTGGTGATGCCAAACAGCCCCTTTGGTTGACACTGCCAGAAACGCCGTGGTATGCTCTGCCGGTTTCACGGGGGCTCCACAAACATACATTGCCCGATAAGCTGCTGTATTGGCTCGGTTTCAATCGAGTGACCGGGATCGGGCCGGTTCGCCTGCAGGCGCTGATTGAGCGTTTCGGCGACGTGGAGGCAGCCTGGAGGGCGCCTGCGGCCGCGCTGCGCAGTAGCGGCATGAGCCGCAAAGTGATTGATGAGTTTCTGAAGACCCGTGAGGCGCTCGATCTGCAGGCCGAGTACGACCGCCTGACCGGACAGGGCTTCACGGTGCTTGCGCTGGACGATCCGGAGTATCCGGAACGGCTGCGCCAGATCGATTCGGCGCCAATTGTGCTGTATTGCTGGGGGCAGCTCCAGCCGAGAGACGAGGTTGCGTCAGCGATCGTCGGCACCCGTAGAGCGACGCCCCATGGCAGGGCCGCGGCTGCGGAGCTGGCAGGTGGGTTGGCAGCCGCCGGCGTGACGATAGTTTCTGGTATGGCGCGTGGCATCGATGGGGTGGCCCACAAGGCGGCCCTGGAGGCCGGTGGGCGCACGATCGCGGTGCTGGGATCCGGCCTAGATCATCTTTACCCGCCGGAGCACCGCAAGCTGGCGGCGCTGATCGCCGAGGCCGGCGCGGTGGTGAGCGAGTACCCGCTGGGAACCCGGCCCGAGCCTGGCAATTTCCCACCCCGGAATCGGATTATCTCGGGGCTATCTCTGGCGGTGATCGTAGTGGAAGCCGCCGACAGCAGCGGAGCTTTGATCACCGCCAACTTCGCTGCCGATCAAGGCCGGGACGTGTTTGCGGTGCCGGGCCGCATCCACGATCGAGCCAGCCGTGGCACCAACCGGCTGATCGCCACCGGCGCTTTCCCGGCGCTGTCGGTGGGTGAGGTATTGGAAGTGCTCAATCTGGACGCGGTCGCCGGCCAGGCGCCGGCGCAGATGGCGTTGCCGGAGGATGAAACTGAACGGAAAGTGCTGCAGCTGCTCTCGACCGAACCTTTACATATCGATGAACTTAGCCTACGCACCGATATTCCGATCGCGCAGCTGAACGCCTGCCTGTCGATGCTTGAACTGCGCGGCCAGGCCCGGCAAGTCGGCGGCATGCACTATGTTCGTACCCGCGAGCCGGGCGGCAGCTACCGGGTCGGATGAGCGTGCAAAATACCTATGCGGTGATCATGGCCGGTGGCGGCGGTACCCGACTGTGGCCGCTGTCGCGCCATCACCGCCCCAAGCAGAGCTTGCGGTTGTTTCGCGAGCGTACGCTTTTTCAGCTGGCGGTCGAACGGCTCACGCCGACGGTCGATCCGAAGCGTATCCTGGTGGTCACTGTGCCCGACTACGCCGAACTGCTTCGCAGCCAGGTGGACAGTTTGACCGTCGGCAATTTCATTTCGGAGCCGTTTCCGCGCGGCACTGCTTCGGCGATCGGTCTGGTGGCGGTCTTGCTTCGCCAGCGGGATCCGGATGCGGTGATGGCCTGCCTGACCGCAGATCACATCATCGGCAACGAGCAACGCTTCCGCGAACTGCTCGGTGCGGGGGAAAAACTGGCGCGGGAAGGCGAGCTGGTCACGCTCGGCATCACTCCCAGCTACCCGTCCTCTGGCTACGGCTACATCCACATCGGCGAGCAGCTGAAGACCGTGGACGGTTTTATGGCCCATCGGGTGCTGCGCTTCGAGGAGAAGCCAGACCACGAGCTGGCGGAGCGGTATGTAGAGAGCGGTGAATACGCCTGGAATTCGGGCATGTTCGTTTGGCGGGTAGACCGCATCCTGGAGGAGATCGAGCGGCTGATGACGGAACTGCACGCTGGCCTTGCACAGATCGCCGACGCTTTGGGCACCGACCGGCAGGCCGAGGTGATTGCGCGGGTCTGGGAAGGATTGCAGCCCGAAACGATCGATTACGGCATCATGGAGCGGGCTGACCGGGTGAGTGTGATCCCCGCTGACGACTTGAAGTGGCTGGATATTGGCGGATGGGACCGTTTACCCGATTTGGCAGACACGGACTCCTCCGGTAATCTGATCGTCGCCGGGAAGGCGCTGCCGCTCGAATCTGCCGGCAGCGTCGTGTACCAGGCAGGCAGTGAGCGATTGATCGCGCTGCTGGGCATCGAGGATCTGATCGTGGTCGATACCGAGGACGTGCTGCTGGTTTGCCGGCGCGATCAGGCTGAAGGGGTAAGACGTTTGGTGGCGAAGTTATCTGAAAAAGGTTGGGATGAGTATTCCTGAAGGCAACAAAGGTATTAGCTAGTGGAAGCCTATTGTTTGAAATGTAAGCAGAAGCGCCCAATTGAAAACCCGGAGGCGACTTTTACCTCGGCCGGTACGCCGGCGACGCGCGGTACCTGCCCGGTATGCGGAACAACGCTGTATCGCATGGGGCGCACCGATGCGCATGAAGGGCTCACACCCCCTAAGGTCAAGCCGCGCAAGTCGGCGCGGTCCAAGAACGATCGTAAGGGGAAATTGGTCATCGTGGAGTCGCCCGCCAAGGCGCGCACAGTCGGCCGATTCCTGGGTAAGGATTATTCGGTCAAGGCCTCGGTCGGCCACGTGCGCGACCTTTTGCGCTCGCAGATCTCGGTGGACGTCGATAACGACTTCGAGCCGAAGTACCGGGTGCCCAATGAGAAGCGTGAAGTGGTCAAGGAGCTCAAGAAGTCAGCTTCGAAGGCCAAAGAGGTCTATCTTGCCACCGATCCGGATCGGGAGGGCGAGGCGATTGCCTGGCACCTGATCGAAGCTGCTGACATCGAGCCAGCGCAAGCCAAACGAGTGGTCTTCCACGAGATCACCCAGGAAGCCATCGAAGAGGCTTTCGCACACCCGCGTGGGATCGACGAAGATCTGGTCGATGCCCAGCAGGCGCGACGCATTCTCGATCGGCTGGTTGGCTACAACATCAGCCCCATCCTTTGGGCCAAGGTCCGCAGCCGGCTCTCGGCCGGCAGGGTGCAATCGGCGGCACTGCGCCTAGTCGTTGATCGCGAGCGGGAGATCGACTTCTTTGAGCCGCAAGAGTATTGGTCGGTCGATGGAGTATTTGCTAACCCCGAGAAGCCGCCGGAATTCACT
>CAZJUE010000248.1:0-4064 GCA_964549025.1 uncultured Anaerolineaceae bacterium
GCAGTTCCATGGAGGTAGCTCCCCAACACCGCCGCTTCGTAGGCGCCAAGGCCTTGAGCCAGCAACCCGGCCAAAATCCCGGCCAGCACATCGCCGGTGCCGGCCCGCGCCAGCGCCGGAGTGGCAAAAGGCTGAATGGTGGCTTGCCCATGCGGTTCGGCTACGACCGTGTGGGCGCCCTTGAGCACCAGCACCCGACCCCACTTCTCCGACCAGGAGCGAGCGATCGCCAATCGATCCTCCTGAATCTGCTCCACCGGCAACCCGCTTAACACGCTCATCTCGCCTGGGTGCGGCGTGAGCACGGCTTGCTCCGGTAGCTTATCCGCCCAGTCGCCCATTGCGGCAAGATGCTTCAAGCCGTCCGCGTCCACCACCAGTGGGGGAAGGTTCGTGCCGGCCAGCAGCTGCTCGATGAACTGGCCGCTGGCCTCAGCCAAACCGAAACCTGGGCCGAGCAGCAGCGCCTCTACCGCCGGAAGTTCCTCCTCCAACACCTGCGCGGCTTCAGCGCCGATCGCTCCCTGATCTTCGGGAAGCGGGATCCAGGTGGCTTCCGGCAGCCGGGCCACCAGCATCCCCTGGATCGACTCGGGTACGGCGCAGGTCACCAACCCGGCCCCCACCAGGTAGGCCGCTTCCGCCGCCAGCAGTACCGCGCCGGGGTAGTTGCGGCTCCCACCCACCACCAGCGCCCGTCCAAATGTGCCTTTGTGGGCATCCGGCGGGCGGACCGGCAGCCACTCCAGCACGCTCTCGGCGGTGGCCAACTCGATCTCGATCTCACGCAGGTCCTTTTCGGGAATGCCAATGTCGGCCACCACGAGTTCGCCCACCAGCGCAGCCGCCGGGAAGCGTAGCTGACCGAGCTTGGCGGCCGCGAAGGTCACCGTCACGTCCGCGGCCAGCGCCTGCGAAGCAGCTTCACCACTGTCGCAGTCCACGCCCGACGGACAATCGACCGCCAGCACGAAAGGTGGCGTCGGCCGCTGGTCCAGAGCGGCCTTGGCAGCGTTCAGCACCGCTTCGGCATCGCCCCGCAGCGGAAGCTCGATCCCGGTGCCGAGCACTCCATCAACCACGATCGCTGCCTTACCAAGCTGCAGCTTCAGCACTCGAGAGCGCTGATCTTGGCCGGCCACTGCGATCAGCATGCCGCGCTCTCTCAGCTTTGCGATCAGCGGATCGTCCTCGGGGCGATCCTTGGTCAGATAAACCACAACCTGCGCGCCCGCATCTGCCAGCAGGTCGGCCGCGACCAATGCGTCTCCCCCGTTGTTCCCGCTGCCGGCCAGCACCAGCACGGAAGCTCCCTCTATGCCATCCACCCGCGCCATCAGCTCTTGGGCGACTGCGAAGCCAGCTAGCTCCATCATCCGGTCGTAGGTGTGCCCGGCTGCGTCGGCAGCGCTCTCGATCTCACGCATCTGTTGAACGGTGACGACCTTTGCCACTTGCCCTCCTTGCATTCGCTTCTTGAGCCCGTATCGATTTTCCAATGCGAAGCCGCCTACGGCCTGCCTGTGTCCTTCGTGTGGCTATGCGCAGTAATCCAAGGCGGCCCGCTCCCTGCATTATCCCACGGCCGAATTGACACCCCGCACAGCGTTCGAGTACACTCTGCGTCCGCTTGGACACTTCAGCAACGACCAGCATGGTCACCCGAGAGCTAATCGAACAGCGTGAGGACCACGCGCTGGCACCCTATGCTGTGCGCAGCCAGGATACCCGCGGGCGGGCGCACACTGAAAGCGAGCCTCGCTACCGAACCGTCTTCCAGCGGGACCGCGATCGAATTTTGCACACCACCGCCTTTCGACGGCTGGAGTACAAAACCCAGGTGTTCGTGATCACCGAAGGCGACTACTACCGCACCCGGTTGACTCACACACTTGAGGTCGCGCAAATCGGCCGCTCGCTGGCGCGGGCGCTGGCCGCCAACGAAGACCTGGTGGAGGCAATCTGCCTGGCCCACGATCTGGGACACCCGCCCTTCGGACACTCCGGTGAGGAAACCCTTGGCCGGCTGATGGCGGAACACGGCGGCTTCGACCATAACAAGCAGTCGCTGCGGATCGTCACCAATTTGGAGCGCCGCTATCCTGAGTTCGATGGCCTCAACCTGACCTGGGAGGTTCGTGAAGGCATCGTCAAGCACGAAACCCAGTACGACGTGGCTGATGCCCGCGATTACGAGCCCGACAAGCGCGGGCACCTGGAGGCCCAAATCGCGAATCTGGCCGACGAGCTGGCCTACACTGCGCACGACCTGGACGACGGGCTGCGCTCCGGACTGATCAAGCCCAGCCAGCTCGACGGGATCGATCTGTGGGAGCTGCTGCGGGACAGCATCGACTGGCACGAGGTTTTGCTGGACGAGCTCACCCGTCACCGATTGATCCGCCGATTGATCGGCCTGGAGGTCTCGGCGTTGATCGCCGCCACCACTGAGCGGCTGCGCGCCGCCAATCCGACGGACGTCGCCGCGCTGCAACTGCTCGATCACAACGTAGTCGCCTTCAATCCCGACTACGCGCGCATGAATCAGCAGCTCAAGGACTTCCTCTTCGCCAATATGTACAAGCACTACAAGGTGGTGCGCATGCAGGCCAAGGCCGAGCGCATCACCGAAGACCTGTTCCACGCCTACATCGGCAAGCCAGAGATTCTGCCCACACCGGTCCAGGAAAAGGCCCGCAAGGGCGGACTGGAACGTACGGTGTGTGATTACCTGGCGGGAATGACCGACCGTTTCGCGCTGCAGGAGCACAGCAAGCTGTTCGATCCCACGGTAAGACCGTAGCTGTGAACGAGCAACACTTCCTCACAACCGACGGTGCCGAGAAGCTGCGCCGGGAATTGGAACAGCTCAAAGGCCCGCGACGGGAGGATATGGCCGCCCGCTTGCGGCATGCGGTGAGCCAGGGCGACCTGGCCGAAAACGCCGACTACATCAAAGCCAAGGAGGATCAGGCTTTTCTAGAAGGACGAATCCAGGAGCTGGAAGTGTTGCTTCGCGATGCCACCATCGTGGACGGCCCTGCGTCTTTCGACGAAGTGACAATCGGCAGCGAAGTTGTGGTGCAGGAGGACGGACGCGATCAGGAAGTGTTCCTGATCGTCGGGGCCAAGGAAGCTGATCCGGGGGCCGGCAAGATCTCCCACAAATCACCGATCGGCCAGGCGCTGATGGGCAAGAAAGCCGGGGAGACCGCGCATGCCGTCACCCCGGGCGGCGAGTTATCGTTCAAGGTCATCGAAATCCGATAGAGCCGCCAGGGCAGGCTTCCCCTGCTCCCAACCAGCGCAAGCGGAAACAAAAAGGGCTCGAACCTGACGGTTCGAGCCCTTGCTTCTTTGCCCGCTAGCTAGTTCGGAGTTCCGTCGCGCGACCAGGCCCGCAACTCAATCGTCAGTCGTTCAAAGAAGCTCTCTGACGGGAGGGCGCTTTCCCCATAGGTGAGGTCCACAATACGGGCCTCCACCTCCAGCGAGGCGGTCTGTAATGTGACCACCCCGCCGGGCTCGGCCACCGTGGGGTCGCCCTTGGCAGCCAATCGATTGCGGGTTTCCTGATCCTGATAGGCATAGCGGCTCATGAGCACTTTGGTGACGGTCTGGATATCGTTCTTATCAAACAACCACACTTCGAAGGCCGCCACCTTGTTTGGCTCGCCGACGCCGATCAAATCGCCGATGCCGACGCCACACTCGCCCAGGAAGTCGCCGGTGGGGCTTTCGATGCTGAATGAGTCGTCGTAATCGTCGTCGCCGATGGAATAAATGGTGCGGAAGGTCGCTAAGCTGTCGTCGCCGCCGGCTATCTCTGGGGCGAAGGGCTCGGCGGCCGGGATTGGCGAAGGCGCGGTGGCCGGTTCGGGACTCTCGGCGTAGTCGAACTCGCCGGTTCCGGCAGCCATTTCGAGGTTGTGAATCATCTCTGGATCATCGGCAGGTTCCTGGCTGCGATTGCGCAACACCAGCACCACCGCCAGGACCAAGCCGAGCACCAGCGTCCCGCCGCAAACCGGTAGGATCAACTGGCTGACAGAGGCTAGCGGTCC
>CAZJUE010000249.1:0-4058 GCA_964549025.1 uncultured Anaerolineaceae bacterium
AGGGCTGGGCGAGGTAGACACTCTGCAGATGGATGGATGAAAAAAGGATATTCGCCCCACAAGCTCGCGCATCGCGCGATTTGGATCCGCATTATAGGACCGGTATGCTCACGTTGGCCGGTAGTCGGCCGGCGTCCATGCGCTCTGTGCCGACAACCAACTTAGTACGCCGGTACCAAAGTGGACTAACTATATCAAACCCATACCATCAGAGTCAACGCGCGGCCGCCGACTCATTGTGATCGGCCGCTCGAGCGTGAAGACGCGGCCGGCAGACCCGAACTTACAGTCTCCTAACTGGGACCCAACTCCCAGACCTTTCGCCATTTCACCCACGTAGATTCTTATTCAGCCAAAGCAAGCGAAACAGTGTCAGACCGGTGCAAGCCGGTTGCATCGGATGTAGTGAGCTGGGGTCAGCGCGCGCGGAGTACAGATGGAATACGAAGACAAAGTCGAAGCAAGCGACAGGAAAGACAGCGACGGCCACGGCTCAGCCCCCGAGCGGAAATCGCCGCCGGGCGTCGGGCCGTACCAAGACACCGACGGGAGCGAAGCGGGCGCTCGCCCAGCGAATGGCGGTCCGCGCCGGTTGCTCAATGCTCGCGAAACGATCGATTACCTTGGCATCAGCCTAAGCACGCTCAATCGAATCGAGAAGCGAGGCCTTCTCGTGCCATTTCGCACGCCGGGCGGGCACCGACGCTATGCCCAGGACATGCTGGACGAGTACCTGGAAAACACCCGCAAGCCACCGGCACAAGCCGCCCGCGGACAAAGTGGAAGCGTGCCGAACAACGATGGCTAAGAAGAACTCGAGCACCAAAGGCAGCAAAGGCTCCAAGGCCGAGGCGGCTACCGATAAATCGACCGCAGGTAAGGCTGCCGAGCAGTTCAAGCCCGAGCTCGGCTCGTTGGCGACCTCCTTCGAGAACGCCAAGTCCAGCGCCCAGGTGATGGCAACCACATCGGAAGAGTTCCGCGAGTCGCTGTAGACGCTGCACGGCGCGCAGGAGCTGCTGATCTCCGGCATGGTCCCCAATGCCCGCAAGACCCAGAAATTCCTGGGCATCGCCTACCGCGAAGCTCAGCATCCAAACCACAGGGCCAACGACCTGCAGGTGGCCTCGTTGATCAAGACCGGGCGCCTGCGTTTGAAGCTGACCGCCCTCGACCTAACGTAGATACTCAACGAGATCACCCAGGCTCTCTCGCCCGGCGCAGCTGAGGCCGGGTGACCGTTGCGCTCTCTGAGATCCAAGAGCTGCCCGCCTGACGCTGCCGCTGCAGGTGGACGACCGTGGGCGGAGCAAGATCCTGGTCCTGTTCAAATGGGGCCAGTCTCTCGACTGAAACCGATTCGTCATCGGTGTTCATGACCGACGCATTATGGTTCAGCGCGGCCGCGAGGGCTACGTGATCAGGGGGGTGGGGGAATGCGAGCCGGCCAGCCGCGCCAAGTTACAATCCAGCCTCCCATGCGTTTGGCCAAGCTCTCGCTCACCGACTTCCGCAACTTCATCGGCCTGCAGATCGAGGTCCCACCCGGCCCGATCCTGTTGGTCGGCGCCAACGCCCAGGGCAAGACCAGCCTGCTGGAGGCGATTTACTACCTGGTAGGCGCCTCCTCCCCCCACGCCGGCACCGATCGCGAGCTCATTCGGCTGGAGAGCCTGCCGGAGGCCGAACCCCCCGTCGGGCGGCTGGTTGCCGAGGTCGAGCGCGCCGGGGAGCGAGCAAAGATCGAGATCCGGATCATCCTTGACACCCTGTCCAACGGTATCCAACGCACGCGCAAACAGATCCTGGTCAACGGCCGCAAGCGGCGGGCCTCCGACCTGTACGGCCAGTTCAACGCGGTGTTGTTCTTGCCGCACGATGTAGAAATCGTGGAGGGCTCGCCGGGGCGTCGCCGACGGCAACTGGACGATACGCTCTCGCAGGCCGATCCGGGCTATGCCGAGAAGCTGTCCGAGTACGGAAAGGTGCTCACCCAGCGCAACGCGCTGCTAAAGAGCTTGCAGGAGCGCCGCAGCCGGAGTGCGGACACAAGCGGCAAGCCAAATGAGCTGGATTTTTGGGATCAGCGCCTGGCGAAGCTGGGG
The DNA here is from genome assembly GCA_964549025.1 of uncultured Anaerolineaceae bacterium. Lineage (GTDB taxonomy): Bacteria > Chloroflexota > Anaerolineae > Anaerolineales > E44-bin32 > JADFRG01. The sequence continues at coordinate 2,106 of CAZJUE010000249.1, forward strand.
GCCGAGCTGGTCGGCCGGCGCGCGGCTTCGTTAGCCGAGCTCAATGCGATCGCCGACCCGATCCACACTCGCCTCAGCCGCGGTGCCGAGCAGCTGGAGCTACGTTATGAGCCATCGTTTCCGGAGGCGGGCGGGGTGCTGGTGGCGACGGCCGGCGAGACGACACGGCGGGATGCCGCGCCCGACTCATCCGATCCGCAAGCGCAGCGCCCTGCTCCCGATTCGCTGGCCACTCAGTTCACCGCCGAGCTGAAACGACGGCGCACGGAGCAAATCCGCCGGGGCGTGACCACCTTCGGCCCGCAGCGCGATGACCTGTCTTTCGTGGTAAATGGGCGTGAGCTGCGCTCCTTCGGTTCCCGCGGCCAGAACCGCACCGCCATTCTGGCCTACAAGCTGGCCGAGATCGAGTGGATCAGGCGGCGCCGCGGCGAGCTGCCGGTGCTGTTGCTGGACGAAGTGCTGGCAGAGCTGGACCCCGAGCGTCGCGCCGACTTGCTGGGGCAGGTGCTGCGGGCGCCGCAGGCGCTGCTGACCGGCGCAGATCCGGCAATGTTCGATCCGGAGTTTCAACAGCAAGCCACTATATGGCGAATTTCTGAGGGAAAGGTTGCGCCCGCCACCTGATGGTGGCGGGCTGAGCGATCTCAGGCGTCGACTTATTCGACACCGATCCCCATCGCCCAGAAACGATGGCCCTCGGGCTGCAGCGGATCGTATTGATCGACCGGGCCGTCCCAGGCGGCTGAGAACTCCGCCCAGCTCACGGTCTGATCCGCGCCGTCGTACGGATCGTGGTAGGTGACCGTCTGCCGAGCCGGATCGATCCCGAAAATCACCACGAAGTGCCCAGGGCCCCAGTCCTGCATCTGCCATGCGATGTCGGCGATCAGCGGACGACCCGAATTCAGCGACCGGCGGACCTCTTCGAAGGTCCAGCCTTCCCGGGCATCCACCGCCAGACCGTAGTCTTCGGCGGCGACCCGCGCCAAGGCACCGGGCGAGGTGCACACCGGATTGGCGGTGCAGCTGGCGTCGTAGCCGCCCTGAAAGGTCGGAAACTCGTGCTTGCGGATCACCGTCTCGAGCGAGCTTTCCAGATTGAAATAGTCCAGCACCATCATCAGTGCGGTCGGCCCACAGGTATTGGCTCGGTCGGTATCCGTCAGCTGTGAGTAATAGTGGTCATCCATCGGCAGCCGGACCAGCAACTCATCTGGAAGCTCGACGACCTCCGGGATTGGCGTCAAGACCTGCTCGACGATCTGAGTCGGTTGTTCGCTGACGGCCGATTGTTCAACATCCTCGACCGACTGCTGCGGCGCCGGCTCACCTCGGTCTTCGAGCTGCTGGGGGACAGCAGCAGGAACCGCCTGACGGATCGCCTTGACACTCTTGGATGCCGAGGCACTATCCGCGCTCGCCAGCGGCGCCAACTCGATTGCGCCTGAAGCCAGTGTTCCGAAGGCGGCCAGCGCTCCAACCAGCGAAATCGTTATCAGCTTCATCGGTATTTCTCGTCCACCAATCCGATCTCATCCTATGAGCAAGCGGCTTGGAGGACATCGCTCTGAGGGTGCATTCGGCCCTGGGTGCGGTGGGCCAAACGCGAATGGCCCAGGTGACCTATGCCCTGGGATGCTTGTCCGCCGGCAATGCCGGCGCTATCGAATTGGAGGGGATTAAGGGGTGGCTCTGGCTAGGATTCCACCAGTTTGTTCTTCACCGCTAGCGCGACCGCTTCGGTGCGGCTGGAGGTGCCGAGCTTCGACAGCACGTTGGCCACGTGGTGCTTTACGGTGGAGCGGCTGATCACCAGCTGCTCGGCGATCTCCGGGTTGTTGAGGCCTTCGACCATCAGCACCAGCACTTCGCGCTCGCGCGGGGTGAGGTCAAATCCCAGGTCGGGCGGCTTGGTGGCGGCATGCATCAGCGCCCTGGCCGCCTCCGGCG
>CAZJUE010000250.1:0-4058 GCA_964549025.1 uncultured Anaerolineaceae bacterium
TGATCATCACCGACGATCCTTGCCGGGCGGAATTCGCCTCCGAATTTGTGGCGGCTTCCGTAGCGCCGGAGGCCCAAGCCGAGTTTGCCCAGGTGACGGGATACATCCCTGTGGATAATCAGGCGGTTGAGATCCTGGCCGATTTCTACAGCGATAACCCGAACTTCGCGGTTTCGGTGAACTACGACGGCGAGCTTACGAACTGGTTGGCATTCAGAGGAGAGCGCGCTTTCGAGGCCTCGGAAGTCTTCCGTACTGTGCTTGAGTCTGTGGCTACAGGAACTCCGCCATCGGTGGCGCTGTCCCAGGCAGAGGAGGAGGTACGGTCGATCCTGGGATTGGAATGAGATGCGTGCCATCTCTCTGCACGGGCTGAGCAAGAGCTTCGGCCCTGTGCAGGCGGTCGCCGGCCTGGACCTTGAGGTCCAGGCCGGCGAGAGTCTCGTCATTCTCGGTCCTTCCGGATCCGGCAAGTCAACGCTGCTGCGCTTGATTGCCGGGCTCGAGCGGGCGGATTCTGGCGAGATCCGGTTCGATGGTATGAGCCAGATGGAGATTCCGCCGCACAGGCGCGGCGTCGCGATGGTATTCCAGAACTTCGCTCTCTATCCCCATCTCAGCGCGCAAGACAACATGATGTTGGGGCTGCGCTATGGCCTCAAACTGCCCAAGACCCAGGCCCTGGCTCGCGTCCGAGAGGTTGCTCAGACGCTGGGAATCGACGAGCTTTTGCAGCGCCGGCCGGGCGAGATGTCGGGCGGCCAACGTCAACGCGTTGCGCTGGGACGGGCGCTGGCCAAGAAGGCCGAAGTTGTGCTGCTGGATGAACCGCTTTCGGGCCTGGATGCCCAGCTTCGTCAGTCGTTGAGGGTTGAGATCCGAAGCTTGTTTAACTCCCTCGGCGCCACGGCAATCTTTGTTACCCATGACCAGCTTGACGCGATGGCCATTGGTCACCGCATTGCCATCATGCGCGATGGCAGGATCGAGCAAATCGGGCTTCCTGAGGAGATCTATTCCAGCCCGGCAACGATATTCGTGGCACAGTTTATCGGATCACCGCCAATGAACCTGGTCGAGGGCGAAGTTGCAGGTGGAACGCTAAGTACGCCATCTGCAACCGTAGATGGCCACTTCGATGTTCGTGATGGCTCGGTGCTGATCGGGATTCGACCTGAGCATCTTAAGCCCACAGAAGGGTTGGGTTTTCAGGTGCAGGGAAGGGTCATTGCAGCTGAGCTTTCGGGGTCTGAGTGGGTCTTGCACATTCAGGCGAATGACGCCACGCTTGCCGCTCGCTGCCAACTGGACCATCGCCCCCAGTCGGGAGATCAAATGGTCTTCGGTGCGAGCCCCCAGCATTTGCACATTTTTGGTGGACAGGATGGCTTGCGCCTGACGGACGTTCTTCGTCCAGGGGACAGCGCGATCTGAGCCCGGCCAAGTGGCCGGGGCCTACCAGAGCGAGGGTCGGATCGTTCGGCGGGGATTTCGGACCGCAGGTTTCCCCCTGTGCCTGAAGCCGATGTGACATTGGGCGGCACAAATCTCTGTTGGAGGAGATCAGGATGGATGAGGAGCACATAACCGGGGCTGGAGGACCGCCTCTGCCTCTCGAAGGGTTGCGGGTCCTGGATGTTTCGTCGATCCTTGGTGCGCCCGTTACTGCGACCTTCCTGGCCGACTTTGGAGCCGAGGTAATCAAGGTTGAGCTTCCCGAAGAGGGTGAGCCCACTCGCAGTAGGCCAGGCCCACTGCCTGGGCTCAGCTTTATTTGGCTGCAGGAAAGCCGCAATAAGAGATCGATTACCCTAGATCTGCATCATTCCGAAGGCCAGATGCTCCTGAGACGGCTTGCCAGCCTCTCCGACGCCCTGATTGAGAATTTCCGTCCGGGAACGCTGGAGCGCTGGAACCTGTCGCCGGAAGCGCTGCTCGCCGAAAATCCGCGCCTCGTCATCTTTCGCTTCAGCGGATTCGGTCAGACCGGATCCAATCGGGCCAAAGGTGCCTTTGATCGCATCGCCTCGGCCTACGGCGGAGTGCAGTACGTGAGCGGCAGCCCGGATGCACCTCCGATGCGTGCCGGATATGCGCTGGCCGACTACATGGGCGCCTACGTGGGAGCCTTTGCCATGATGCTGGCACTCTACTGGCGGGATGCGAGTGGCGGAGGCGGGCAGGTCATCGACTTGGCACTGTACGAGCCAGTGTTGCGAGCTTCTGAGATGAGCATCCCCCAACATCACCATACCGGCTACGTTCGAGAACGCACTGGCAACTACAATCCCTTTGTGGTGCCATCGTCCACCTTCCAGACCGCTGACCGCAAGTGGATCGTTATCGGGGCGAACACCGATCGATTGTGGGAGCGACTCGCGAACGCAATGGAACGGGCAGACCTGTTGGACGATCCGCGCTTCTCTGATCTGGATGCCCGTTGCCAGAACGCGGACGACCTTTATCCGGTCATCGAGGAGTGGGTCAAATCAAAGGAGGCCGAGGCATTGCTTGACCTGCTGGAAGATGCCCAAGTTCCTGTAGGCATGGTCAACTCGATTGCGGACATCTTCCAAGATCACCATATCCAGGAGCGCGGCAACATCGAGTTGGTGAATGACCCGCGCTTTGGCGAGCTTGCAGTGCCAGCTGTGCTGCCCAAGTTTTCCGAAACGCCGGGCAGCATTCGGCATCTAGGCCCCGATTTGGGAGCCGACAATTCACATGTCTACGGGGACTTGCTGGGATTGAGCGACGCGGAGATTGAAGAGCTGAAGCGAAAGCAAGTCATCTGAGTCGCGGAGGTCATCATCACGGGATGTGGCCAAGCCGGAACGGATCGCGCTGGCACAGTGAGGATGGACCTTCGAAGGGCTGACGTCAAAGGAGGCTGTCTCCCCACCGCACTTGAGGCAGCTTCGTGCCGCGCCCGAGTGTTCGCGCTAGCTAATGATATTGAAGGTCAGCGCCACCCGCCCGACCTGGAGCGACGAGCCAGCGTTCAGCGGGTAGCGGATACCGGTCTTAAGCTTTGCGCCGTCCAGGAAGGTCGGATTGCGTGGCTGCATGCTCTCCACAAAGATCGAGCCGCCGTCCTGGCTCAAGCTGGCAGATGTTGTGCTGGCCGCTTTAAAGGCTTGATCAGCGATTCGATTCGAATGGATGGGTACTCTGCAAACGCCTGCCAAGCTCATGCACCCTCACCTGACGACAGCTGACCTCGGAAAGCACCGAGGTCAGCTGCGTTGGGGAAACAACCGATTTCAGAGTGGAAGGGATCGGGCCGGAACTGCGGCTGCAATTCATCCAGGGGCTATCGATTTGCCCGATTCCGGTTGTCTCTCATGGGCGGCAGTGATTCTCTAGAAGTCCACTGGCCAGGGCCGGGGAAAATCCTCCGAAGCCTCCACGTTCCCAGGCGCATCTGCAGTCTCTTCGGTGACGACCGGGCACAGCACGACGGTGCCGGGTCTTTCGATCGTCACCAGGCCATCAGCTGCGGCAGCCAGAATATCCTCGACATCATCGAAGAGCGCCTCTGGAAAGTGCTCTGACGCGAATCCGGAGGCCAGGATATCGTCCACCGTCACGCCCGCCGCGGTACTAACCACATTGACGTTCCAATGCGGTGAGTAGCCCGCTTCTCCGGGGATGAATTCGGCAACGTTTGCCTGCAATGCGCGATCGCCGCCGATCAGGTAGAGGTCGTTCTCCCCGAGTTCTGCGAAATCTTCTTTTCCACCGTTGATGTAGTAGATCTCCTCTTCTTCATACCAGCCGTTGGCGACCGTCGCTCCAGCCAGGGCCGGAGAGGCGACGGTCAAGCTAAGGATCAAAAGCAGACCCACTAGCAATACGCTCCTAAGCATTATTCACTCTCCTTTGTGTTGATATGGACTCTCCGGGTGTAGACATCCAAATTAGCTCGGCCAAATGCAGGGCAAAAGATGCAGACAAATCCTGTCTCTGATGCATTTGCGTCATTCGTCTCGAAATCACCCCGTCGTGGCCGCCTCGACACCGAAGGGCGGATCTTGCAGACTCAAGACACCCGCAGG
>CAZJUE010000251.1:0-4056 GCA_964549025.1 uncultured Anaerolineaceae bacterium
CGGCGGGCCACAAAGACGCCTAGGAACAACAATCCCAGGGCAACAGCGTAGCTCGCGACGGTAACAGGAAGCTTCAGGAGCCAGGAAGACAGGAAAACCAGCCAGGTCACCATTCCTGCTGCAACTGGAAAGGCTGCCGCAATGGGCCACGTGGAGCCGCTATCTGCGAGCAATGCCCGGGAAACGGCTAATCCAACAGCTGTGGTCGCCGCGATGCTGAGAACACTCAATCCCGCCGACAGCGCGAGCCCAGAAGGTGAAGCCTGCACGAAACTCAGTGGCTTGCGTTGCTCACTTCCCTTCGGCACGTAAATTCCATGGATCAAATCAGACTTACCCGGGAACTCCACGAAATCCTTCCGGCTCGCAAGCACGCTATCCGGACGGAAGCTGCCTACCGAAGGAACGTAGTGGCCCTCTTTGGCGAGGCATATGCCACACTCGCCAGAGTAGTCACCGAAGCTGAATTCGCATGGGCAGGCAGGGATGCCTCGCGGCAATAGGAAATACTGCAGGACGTTCTGATCGCCGTAGTACCCGACATTCTCAGGCTTCACGACCGGCATTCCTTCCGGGACGACGGATCGCAGGAAGCTGATGTACTCGGCTTCGGCTTCCCCCAGCAGGAAACGCGCGCTGCGATGCATTGATGACAACCCAAGGGTGCGATAAGTGGCCTTCGCCCATCTCACCATGTAATTCCGATACACCAGATTCCCTTGATAGAGAACAGCCAGAGCTAGGAGGGCGAAGCCCACCCACCTGAGGGGCCTCCTGGTCAGTCGGTTGGCAAACTCCTTCACTGTGACGTAGAAGGACACACTTGGCCCCACAGTCACTCGAGCGTGATCTCCCCCTGAACGATCTCGAGCAGTAGCTTTACCGCGTTCTCAACGTCCTCGGCGTCCACCATCTCCGACGGGGTGTGGATGTAGCGGCAGGGGATCGAGATCACGCCCACCGGCACGCCGGCGCGGGCCAGCTGGATCGAGGTGGCGTCGGTGCTGCCGCTCTCGAGCACCTCCATCTGATGCGGGATGCCGGCGGCCTCGGCCCGCCGGACCATCAAATCCACCACTCGCGGGTCGGCCAGCATCTTGCCGTCCCGGACCTTGATCGCCGGTCCGGCACCGAGTTCGACCGCCATTTTCAAGCCCTGTGGCGTATCGCCGGTGCGGGTGACGTCGAGCGCGATGCCGACATCCGGATCGAGCGCGTAGGCGGAGGTGCGGGCGCCGCGCAGTCCGACCTCTTCCTGGGTGGTAAAGGCGAATTGGAGCTCGTTGGGCGTGTCCTTGAGCCGCTTGAGGACCTCGATCGCCACCGCCACCCCGATCCGATCGTCCATGCTCTTGGCCACGTAGCGTCCGTTCAGCGCCACGAACGGCCGATCGAAACCGCCGATGTCGCCCACGCGCACCGGACAATCCTCCCGCGAGCCGACGCCGAAATCGATGAAGGCCTCCGACAGCTTGGGCGCCTCGGTTCGTTTCACCTTGGCGTCGATGCCGATCACCCCCTGCACGCCGCCTGCGAACCGCACCCGGTGCCCCACCAGTGTGTGTTCGTACACGCCGCCAATTGAATTGAAGCGAGCGAACCCGAGCTCGTCGATGTGCGAAACGATGATCCCGATCTCGTCCATGTGGGCGGCGACCATCAGCTTTGGCCCGCCGCCCGAATTCACGATGGCGTGCAGGCTGCCCATCGGTGACACGCTGAGCCGGTCGACCCTATCGGCGATCAGCTCCCTTATCAATCCGCGCATCTGGTCTTCGCGTCCGGAGGGACCGTAGGTCTCCACGAGTTGTCGAATCAGATCTTGCATTGGGGACTCCTGTTCGGCGCAGCGATGAGCCGAGAGTGCGTCGCTCCCTGCGCGACGCTAAGCCATGGTGGCGCCGTCCACCCATCGATATTCATGAGCGGGATAGCACGCTCGGCCGCAACGCCGCCAGCGCCTCATACACCCAGCGGACGCTCAGCCGCCAATCTTCCAGCCGCGCCAGACTCATGGCAGTGTGCAGGTAGCGGGTCGGCACCGACACCGATAGGCTGGGGATTCCTTCGTTCGCCAGATGCATGGAGCCGGCGTCGGTCCCACCGCCTCCGGGCTGTCGGATCTGGTGCGCGATCTCGACGGCCTGGGCCACACCCAGAAAATGCTCCAGCAGACCCGGATGGGCGATGGTCGAGCTGTCGGCGGCGTAGATCGCCGGCCCGAGTCCCAAGCGAGTGTTGTAGCGTACGTTCTCCGACCCGTCCCAGGTCGGCATGTCCATCGCCGGCGTGCAGTCCAGTGCGATTGCCACGTCTGGCTCGAAAGCTCGGGCCGCCACCCCCGCGCCGCGCAGTCCGACTTCCTCTTGGACGGTAAAAGCGGCGCAGAGTTCGATGCCCGCCGGCGGGTGCTCGACCAGCTCGATCAGTGTGGCAACGCCGACTCGATCGTCCAGCGCCTTGCCGCGCATGGTGTCGCCGACCCGGGCGAAGCGGGTGGCGAAACTGGCTCGATCGCCCGGTTTCAGCTTGGCCTGCGCGGACTCCTTGCTGGTGGCGCCGACGTCGATCCGCAACGATTCGATCTTGACTGATTGCTTGAGCTCACTGGCCTCGGCGAGATGGACCGGCTTGCCGCCGATAACTCCGTCCACTCGCTCCCGGCCGACCCACACCGGCTTGCCGATCAGCTGCGCAGGACTCAGGCCACCGACCGCCTCGAACTTGGCCAGCCCTTCGCTGTCGATCGCCACGATCATAACGCCGACCTCGTCCATGTGAGCCGCCAGCATCACCCGCAGGCGTCGTCGGCCCTCGCCGCGCTTGGTCGCAAGCACGTTGCCCATGGCGTCGGTATGCAGCTCGTCGGCCACAGATTCCAGCCGGTCACGGACCAGTTTGCGCACCGCCGATTCCTCTCCCGACACCGCGACTGCCTCGCTCAGGTCGGCCAACAGCCGCAGGTGCTGGCGGGAAGCGCGGGGGGCGAGCGGGCTGTCTTGGCCAGTCACCGAGCCGCTCGCAGTACCGCGTTCACCGCAGGTGCGGCATCCATCCGGGACGAAGCGCGCAGAGCCAAGGTGCTCAATCCCATGTCAATGTCCCCACGAAGTCAGGCTCCAGCCCGGCCACGAACTCCGCCAGCAATCGTCCCGCCCGCTCAATGTCCACCATCGAAACCATTTCGACCGGGGTATGCATGTATTTGAGCGGAATGCCGACGAAGCCGGTCGGCACGCCGGTGCGGGCGATCTGCAACGCGTAAGCATCGGTGCCGGAGTGTTTGGGGATCACTTCCTGGGCTAATGGAACCTCGATGCGCTTGGCCGCCTGTTCCAGCGCAGCGTAGACACCTGGGTGCAGGTTCGGCCCCCATCCGTTGGTCGGTCCCTTGCCGATCGGAAATGTCTTGTGCTTCGGCAGACCGGGGCCGCGCGCCCAGGTCACGTCGATCGCCAACGCCATGTCCGGCTCGAGCTGATAGTCCGAGGTATAGGCGCCGGCATAGGTCTCCTCCTCCTGCGTGGAGGCCACCGCCACAACGTCCCAGGCATGCTTCCGGCTGCCGAGTTCGCGCAGGCAGGCGGTCACGGCCGCCACCGAGGCGCGGTTATCCAGCGAGTGGCCGGCCAGCATACCGTTGCCCAGCTCGATCGGCAGCTGCGCAAAGGAGATCAGGTCGCCGGGGCGCACCGCTCGCTCGAGCTGGGCCTCGGTCAAACCGACATCGACCATCAGATGCTGGAGCCGCACCGGTTCGCTCTGGCTGTCGTCCGGGCGAGCCTGTGGAGGCGGCTGCAGCACAATTCCCGGCAGCTCGCGCCGTCCGTGCACGATTACCGGTTGACCGGGCAGCACCCGAGCGTCGAGGCCACCGATCTCATCGATCCGCAGGAACTCGCCTGCCAACTGGGAAACGATCAACCCGATGGCGTCCATGTGGGCGGCGAGCAGGATCCTGGGGCGGGACTCGTCCCCGGCGCCGCGCTTGAGGCCGTGAAGGCTCCCAATTCGGCTCTCGCTCAATTCGTCGACCAGATCGGCCCACTCGGCGCG
>CAZJUE010000252.1:0-4051 GCA_964549025.1 uncultured Anaerolineaceae bacterium
GCGGCAGACGCAGCCCGCCGGCGCCAGCATGGGCTCGATGTTCGTCAATCCGCCGGGAGACTTCGCCGGCCGGTTGATCGAAGCCGCCGGCCTGAAAGGCGAGCGGCGCGGGCAGGCCGAGATCAGCCCGCTGCACGCCAACTTCTTTATCAATCACGGCGGTGCTACAGCCGCCGATGTATATGCACTTATTCAGACTGCCCGTGAACGGGTGGCCGAGCACTCTAAAGTCGAGTTGGAACTGGAGATCGAGCTGATCGGAGATTGGGAGGCCCTTCCTCCGGAAGGAAAGGCGGGTGGCTAAGCTGACCCTGGGCGTGTTTTTCGGGGGGCGCTCCGGCGAGCACGAGATCTCGCTGCGGTCCGCCCGATCGGTCCTGGGGGCGTTGGACGCCGACAAGTATCAAGTGATCGAGATCGGAATCACCCACGACGGCAACTGGTTCAGCGGCGCTAACGTGCTGCAAGCCTTCGAATCCGCCTTGTCCTCGCCAGGCGAAGGCGACGCCGTTGGGCTGCAGCCGGTGACGCTGTTGCCGGAGCCCGGCCAGCCGGCGCTGTACGCCCGCGCGCAGGACGGCCGATTGCAGGCGATTGCCGAGCTGGAGGCGGTCTTCCCGATGCTGCACGGCAGCTTCGGAGAAGACGGCACCATCCAGGGGCTGTTCGAGTTGATGGAGCTGCCGTACGTCGGCGCCGGCGTGCTGGCCTCGGCGGTGGCGATGGACAAGGCGTTGTTCAAGATGCTGATGCGGGCGCACCACATCCCGGTGCTGGATTTCGTCTTGATCGACGCTTCCGACCTGCGCAGAGACGTCGAGGCGGCGCTTCATCGGGCCGAATCGGTCGGGCCGTATCCGCTGTTCACCAAACCCGCCAACCTGGGCTCCTCGGTCGGGGTGAGCAAGGTCACCGGCCGTTCCGACCTGGTCGAAGGCCTGATGGACGCCGCCCAATACGACCGGCGGGTGCTGGTCGAGCGCGGCATCGAGGCCCGCGAGATCGAGCTCAGCGTGCTGGGCAACGAAGAGCCGCAAGCCTCGGTACCGGGCGAGATCGTGCCCGGCGACGTGTTCTACAGCTACCGGGCCAAGTACCTCGACGACCGCTCCGAGCTGCACATTCCGGCGCCGCTGGACGAGGCCACCATCGAGGAAGCCCGCCGCATCGCGGTGGAAGCCTATCGGGCGATCGACGGGGCGGGCATGGCGCGGGTTGACCTGCTGCTGGAAAGGGACAGCGGCAAGCTGTACATGAACGAGATCAACACCATTCCCGGCTTCACCCAGATCAGCATGTATCCCAAGCTGTGGGAAGCCAGCGGGCTGTCGTATTCGGAATTGATGGACCGGCTGATCGACCTGGCGCTGGAGCGCCAGGCGCAGAAGAGCGGGCTGGTGCGCAGCTATGGACAGGCGCAGTGAGCGATCACCGGCTTGGACTTGTGATGGGGCGGAAACAACCTATTGCGCATAGCCACACTGAGGCGCAGCGCTTGGCTTTCAGGAGCAGATCCTAATGGCCGTCGCCGCCGATCGCATGCGCTCAAATCGCGCGCTGCGCCGCGCCCGCCGCGACGCCAAGCGCAAGAAGACGCCCCGTCGACGGGCTCATACGGTCGCGCTGCCGCACGAGATGGGCGCCGAGGCCAGCCTGCCGGCGCTCCCGGTGGTGCGCTACGGCCCACGCGCGTTGACCCTGATTCTGCTGGTCGGCTGGGCGTTCCTGGCCCACCGCATGTGGACCAGCAACGAGTTCGCCATTCGCGCCGCGGCGGTCGAGGGGGCCGAGCTGATGAGCGTCGCCCAGGTGCAGTCGATCGCCGGCCTGCGCGGCCGATCCATCTTCGAGGTCGATCCAGGCGCCATCGAGCGGCGGCTGACCTCCTATGCCGAGATCGACGCCGCCGAGGTGCAGGTGAGCTGGCCGAACCAGGTGACGATCGACATTCAGGAACGCCGGCCGATCGTCGAGTGGGACGACGGCGGAGCGACCTGGTGGCTGAGTGAATCCGGAGTGGCATTCATCCAACGCGGCGCGGACGCCCCACTGGTGAAGGTGCGGGCCGAGCAGCCGGTGCTGGATATCAGCCAGGATGCGCTCGAGCCGGCCATCGATCCGCACATCTTGTGGGGCGCGGTCTCGCTGGTCGAGCGCATGCCATACGCCTTCGACCTGTCCTATAGCCCCGAGCACGGGCTGGCATTCGACGACCCGCGCGGCTGGCGGGTGGAATTCGGAATGGATGGAGATGTCGATTTCAAGATCGAGGTCTATGAAGCGATCGCCGACATGCTGGTAGACACCGGCGCGGTGGTCGACATCGTGAGCGTCGAGGATCCGTCCTCGCCGTACTACAAGCTAGCGAGGTAGCGCGTGGCCACACTCAACGGAGCAGACGAGAACATCTTTGTGGGCCTGGACCTGGGCACCACCAAAGTCTGCATCCTGGTCGGGCACCTGGACGCCGAGGGCAAGCTGCGCATCATCGGCTCCGGCATCGTGCCCTCCACCGGGATGAAGAAGGGCGGCGTGGTGAACCTGGAGTCGGTGGCCAAAGCCATCGAGATCGCCAAAGACAAGGCCGAGCGCACCTCCGGCTATGAGATCTCCTCGGCGCTGGTCAGCCTGTCCGGCGCCCAGGTCGAATCGATGAATAGCCGCGGCATGGCTGGAGTCACCGGACGAACCATCGGCTACGACGACGTCTCCCGTTCGCTGGATGCTGCCCGCTCGATCGCCATTCCCTTCAACCGCGAGCTGGTGCACGTGGTGCCGCGCAATTTCGCGGTCGACGGGCAGGACGGCATTCGCTCGGCGATCGGCATGTACGGCTACCGGCTGGAGGTCGAAGCACACATCGTCACCGCCAACGCCTCCCAATTGCGCAATCTGGAGAAGTGCGTCGAGGCCGCCGGCATCCTGGTCGACGGCTACGTGCTGGGCTCGCTGGCCGCCGGCGAACTGGTGCTGTCCGAGACCGAGCGTGAGATGGGCGTGGTGGTGTGCGACATCGGCGGCGGCACCTGCGACATCGGCGTGTACATCGAGGGCGCCTCCTGGCACTCGGCGGTGATCCCGGTGGGCGGCGACCACCTGACCAGCGACATCGCTCAGGGGCTGCACCTGCCGCAGGAGACCGCCGAAACGGTCAAACTGCGCCACGGCACCTGCCGGGTGACCATAAACGACCACGACCAGCTGGTCACGCTGCGGCCGTTTGGCCAGGGCAATTCGATCCAGATCAGGATCGCCGACCTGGCCAGCATCCTGGAGCCGCGGGTGGAGGAGATCTTCGGGCTGGTGCGCCAGGAGATCAAGCGCGCCGGCTACGACGCGCTGCTGCCGGCCGGGGTGGTGTTGACCGGCGGCACCAGCCGGCTGCCCGGCATCGATCTGGTGGCCGGCGATGTGCTGCGCATGCCGGTGCGCACTGCCAAACCGGAGAACCTGCGCGGCCTGGTCGAGAAGCTCGACGATCCGGCCTATTCGGCCAGCGTCGGGCTGTTGCACTGTGGGATCCTGCAGGAAGAAAGCGAGTTGCTGAGCCGCCGCAGTTCGCCCTGGCCGCGATTGGATCTCGGCCGGGCGGCCAGCCTGTTCAAACGACTGCTACCGGGGTGAGCTCCGCGCGCCCCATATCACATCCCGCGGAGGAGTAGAGGAGGCAGAACATGCAGCCGAACACAGAATCATTTGCACGAATCAAAGTAGTTGGGATCGGCGGTGGCGGCAGCAACGCCGTCAACCGCATGATCGAGGAGGGCCTGGCCGGCATCGAATTTGTAGCCATCAACACCGATGCCCAGGCGCTGCTCCTGTCCGACTCGCCCACCCGGGTGCGGATCGGGGACAAGCTGACCCGCGGGCTGGGAGCCGGCGGCGATCCGGAGGTCGGCCAAAAGGCGGCCGAAGAATCAGCCGAGGACCTGTACGAGGTGCTCAAAGGCTCAGACATGGTCTTCGTGGCGGCCGGCATCGGCGGCGGCACCGGCACCGGCGCCGCGCCGGTGATCTCGCAGATCGCCAAGGAGATCGGTGCGCTGACCAT
>CAZJUE010000253.1:0-1057 GCA_964549025.1 uncultured Anaerolineaceae bacterium
GCATGCAGTTCGATCGCGGCTACATCTCGCCTTACTTCGTCACCGATCCGGAGAGCATGGAAGCGGCCATCGAAGAGCCGTATCTCCTGATCCACGACAAGAAGATCTCGGCCGCCAGCGATATCGTTCCACTGCTGGAGAAGCTGGTGCAGGTCGGTAGAAAAGAACTGGTGGTTATTGCCGAGGACATCGACGGCGAGGCGCTGGCTACTTTGGTGCTGAACAAGCTGCGCGGCATGCTGAACGTGCTGGCGGTCAAAGCACCGGGTTTCGGCGATCGCCGCAAAGCCATGCTGCAAGACATCGCCATCCTGACCGGTGGCACAGTGATCACCGAAGAGCTCGGCCGCAAGCTTGAGTCGGTCACCATCAACGACCTGGGTAAGGCCGGCAAGGTGGTCGCCACCAAGGACGACACCACGGTCATCGAGGGCGCTGGCGAGAGCGACCGGATCAAGGGCCGCATCGAGGAGATCAAGGTCGAAATCGAGCGCTCCACCAGCGACTACGACAAGGAGAAGCTGCAGGAGCGGCTGGCCAAGCTGTCCGGCGGCGTGGCAGTGATCCGGGTCGGCGCGGCGACCGAGACTGAGCTGAAGGAAAAGAAGCACCGAGTCGAGGACGCGCTGTCGGCCACCCGCGCGGCGGTTGAAGAGGGCATCGTGCCCGGCGGTGGCGTGGCGTTGATCAACGCCCTGAAATCGGTTGAAGACCTGTCCGATGAGGAGACCGACATCAACACCGGCATCAAGGTCGTGCGCCGGGCGCTGGAAATGCCCCTGCGGGGTATCTCCCGCAACGCCGGGCAGGATGGCGCGGTTGTGTTGGAAACGGTCCGCCGCCAGCAGGCCGAGAAGAAGAACGACAAGATCGGTTACGACGTGATCTCTGGCGACTACGTGGACATGGTGGAAGCCGGAATCATCGATCCGGCCAAGGTCACCAAGGGCGCGCTCGAGAACGCGGCTTCGATCGCGGCCATGATCCTGACCACCGAAGCGCTGATCACCGAGGTCCCTGAAGACGAGAAGATGCCGGCGCAGCCGCCGATGCCGGA
>CAZJUE010000253.1:1157-4037 GCA_964549025.1 uncultured Anaerolineaceae bacterium
TGATCACCGAGGTCCCTGAAGACGAGAAGATGCCGGCGCAGCCGCCGATGCCGGAGTACTGAGCGAACTGAAATACCCGCTTGTGCCCCGAAGGCGTACGGGACGGAGCCGATGGGCGAAGTGCCCGTGGCATTGAGCAAAGCCCGGTTGGGCAGAGCGGACCCGAAATGGAAGGCAAAAGCCCCTCCACTGCGGAGGGGCTTTTGGTTATCCAGTCCCCTGCGGGGGCTCTAGGCTACCCGATCCAGCCGGCCAATCCGCCGACTAAAACGAGCACTGCAATTGCCAGGCAGCCCATAGCAAACAGCCGTACGGTGAGCTTGAGCGCAAAGCGCAGCGCAAACCAGGCGATGAAGGCCCCCACAACCAGTGCGGCCGCTTGCAGCAGTATCGGCAGTTCAGAGAATTGCATCGTTCCTCCGGTCGGCGACGATCTGACCTTTCTTGACAACCGTTCGTACAAGGTTCGTGCCAAAGCGGTAGCCAAGCTGCCCGTAATCTGCGACCTCCAGCATCAGTAAGTCCGCCTGCTTACCGGGCTCCAGGCTGCCTACACTGGTTTGGCGGCCGATCGCGGCGGCGGCGTTGATGGTGGCGGCGGCGATTGCTTGGGCCGGCGTCAACCCCAAATAGCGGCAGGCCAGCGCCAGGATGAACTGCATGCTCTCGCACCAAGCAGTGCCGGGGTTGAGATCGGTGGCGATCGCCAGCAGTCCGCCGGCCTCCAGGATGCTTTTGGCCGGCGTGTAGTGAGCTTCGGCCAGCCCAAATGGGGTGGCCGGAAGCGCCACTCCCACGGTCTCAGACTCGGCCAGCGTCCGCAGTTCATCGGGCGGTGTGACCACCAGGTGGTCCGCAGACACCGCCCCGAGCTCGGCTGCCAGCGCCGCACCGCCCAGCGACGCAAATTCATCGGCGTGGATCTTGAGTGGAAAACCCAGCTGGCGGCCGGACTCCAGGATGCGCCGGCTTTGGCCCAGGTCGAATACGCCCTGCTCGCAGAAAACGTCGACGAAAGGCAGAGCAGCCGTTTCCGGCCACCACTCGCGCAGCTGCGGCAGCATGTCGGCGCAGACCATCTCGGTGTACTGCTCGGCGTCCTGCTCCGGGGGAACGGCGTGCGCCGGCAGGAAGGTCGGAACCAACTCGAGCGGGCCCCGCTCGTCCAGCGCCAGGATGGCTTCCAACATGCGCAGCTCGGTCGCGTAGTCCAGCCCATAGCCGGTCTTGGCTTCGGCAGTAGTGGTGCCGTGCTCAAGCATGCGTCGCGAGCGCCGGGCTGCTTGTGCAATCAAGGTCTCCAACTCAGCCGCCCGGGTGGAGTTGACGGTCGACAAAATCCCGCCACCGGCCTCCATCAGCTGCATGTAGCTGGCGCCCGCCACCCTTCGTTCGAATTCCTGTGCCCGGTCTCCGGCCCAGATCAGGTGGGTGTGCGGATCGACGAACCCGGGCATCATCACCTGGCCACCGGCATCGAGCTGTTCTGCGCCCGGATAGCTGGCTTTGAGCTTTTGGGTGGGGCCGACATCCAGAACTTGGCCATCGGCAATCGCCACCGCGCCATCCTCGATGATACCCAGCTTGCCAAGCAGGTCGCCGCGTTGAGGACCGCCGGATAGGGTCAGCAGTTGGCCGGCGGAGTGGATCAGAAGATCTGCGCTCATTTGCCGCGTTCCTCAACCAATGTCAGCAGAATCAATAACGCAACCAGGTTGAGCCCGGCAGCTACTGTCGCATTGGCCTGGATCCCGCCGGCGAATAGCGGCGCGCCAAGCAGCGCGCCCAGGCTGCGCCCCAGTGAGAAGGCACCGATGCCAGCGGCCATCAGCGTCGAGCGAGCCTGCGGCACCTGCTCGGTCATCAACGGTAGCATGCCGACGATAGTGAATTCGAAGGTCAGGTACATCAGAAACAGCCCAGCCAGCGCGCCGCCAAGGCTGGTGGCCAGCCGCGGCAATGCCAGCAACGCTAGCGCGCTGAGCAGCAAGCCAAAGGCGAGCGAGCGTCGCTTTCCTAAACGATCGGACAGCCCGGCCACCATTCCCTCCCCACCCAGCTCGGCAATCCCAATCACCGCCGAGGCCGCTCCCAAGGCGGCGACCTGCAGACCAAAGGAACCTTCCATCCATAGCCCGTACACGATCCCCACTGCCTCGTTTCCCATGGCGATCAGCAGCGCCACGGCCAGCCCGGCGGTTGCCGAGCGGCGGGTGGCAATCGCCGCGAAGCTGCGCCAGAGGTTGAGGTCTGCGGGATCACGAGCCGGGTCGCGCGGTACAACGCGCGAGAGCCACCAGCCTCCCAGCAGGGCCAGGCCGGCCAACACCGGAAAGGGCGTCTGCCAAGCAATCCCAGAAATCAGCAGCCCGACCGCCGGTATTCCCAGCAGGTAGGCGCCGGACCAGCTCAGTTCGACGATGGCAATCGGCCGGCCACGGCGCTCGAATTCGAACTGGTCGCCGAAGTAGGCCTGCTGTGCTGGATCGAGGATGGCTTTGCTCAACCCGGTCGCCATGATGGCGATGGCGAAGCTGATAAAGGAGGGCCAGATCGCAACCGGCGCGAGACCAGTTACGAAAACCGCCACCCCGAGCAGCATGGCGAATCGGCGGCCTCGTAAATCGCCCAGTGAGCCGAGCAGCGGACTGGCCAATCCCAGCCCGGAGCGCGCGGTGACCAATAGGATCACTGACTGTGCTGGCACTCCCAGGCCGCGAGCCAGGGCCGGTAGGAACGGATAAGCCATGCGGAATCCGGTGTTGATCACCGTTCGAGTCAGCGCAACCGAAAGCAACAGCCCGCGCAGCCCAGCTTCCGCCGGCGCGACCGCGCCTCGGGGCTGGGCTTGAGAGGGCCGGGACATGTCAGCTACGTGGG
>CAZJUE010000254.1:0-4033 GCA_964549025.1 uncultured Anaerolineaceae bacterium
TGTTATGCCTTCTGTTGGCTTTAGCGGCTATCGTTGCCGGTGCCGGTTGGGCCGGGTATCGCCTGGGAGCCATCGCACCGGAGCCCGTCGCTTTCGGCGCCTCGCCGTCATTGGTCAAGAGCTGGGAGAGTGAGTTTGATCCCATCGACCTCCTAGGGAAACTCGCGGCGTGCCAGCTTTTTCCGGATGCGGCTCCCCACGCATTGCGATTCGAAGCGGCTGTTCATGTGGCTGCTTCGTGTCGTCGCCGGAGAACGCAACGGAAGGCTACGTCGGAAGACCTACAACGATTGCTGAACGAAGACCTAGCATTCCTCGGAATGCAGGAAGACCCGAGAGAAAGCCCCTTTGTTGAGGAGGTGCACTATCATGGTGGGTCCTACCGCATCATGGGCGGAATCAACTCGGACTCTGTTTTCAATCTGCGACGCATCACTCACTCACTGGAGATTGCCCACCGAAGAGGCCTCGCGAACGAGACATACGAGCGCCTATCACAACTGATCCGCTCCGCCCTTATCCTCAGTGACCTGATACTTCGCCGCTCAGGCATCGATCGCAAGACCAGCGCCCCGATAGCGAGCCGGGATCCCGTACCAATTCCGCCACCAGATTCACTGAAGAGCCTCACCAAGGCCGTTTGCCTGAGTAAGAACGACATTGAGAACGCACTAAGACCGTACGGTCTGTCCCTCGATTGCCTTGGCAAAGTGCGTGCGTCCCTGCCCAAGCTCGCCATTGAAAACTACACCGTGGACGACGGTCCCCTGTTACGGAGTCCACTTGCTCGCCTCCGAGGCGGGGCTACAGTCGCTACGCTGCCATCCTTGATAGCCACTGCTATCCGGTATGAAGTTCTACGGCTCCTTGAAGGTCAAGATCTACAGATCTTCCGAAAGGCATTCGCTGATGCCAATTGGTTGAACATCCGGGAGTCTTTGAAGATGCTGGGTTGGACGTACCGAAGTGACCACCTTCCGATTCTCGAAGGAAGCCCTGCTGTGCAACGCGGTGCTTTCTATCAGTTTGACCACGACAAGATTGCATTCGCCTACATGGTGGGCGACGATCTCAACGCCTACGGCGGTTCAGAACTCTTTCCGGTAGCCGCCGAACCCGGTCTGAGTGATCAGATCGAGCAGACTTGCGTCTCAATTCTAGAAGTTGCCGAAACGGACGGAGTAGAAGAAGTCCACTTCCTACTCCTTTCCCATACTGCCGGGGTGCAGCGCGCGATCGGCTTCAATCCACCTAATGGCCTTCGATTTCTCTCTCTGCCTCCTTCTGGACTCGAGGCCATCGCTTTTCTGGAGCTAGGTGAGAGCCAAATCCTCCGTCGTTTCGAGATGGGAAGCGCTTTGATCCGAGAGCGCACGAAAATCTTCGCAATGTCTTCACTAGACGAATTCGAGTTTTTTCGTTCGAACGAGTACTCCTACTACTTTTCTGACGACGCTCTTGCGACAACCTTGATCATACCACCCGGGGGTTCGGGAGAGCTGTACAGAGAAGCGGCACGTAAGCGAGATGTCCACGGAGCCACGATGCCGGATCGCCAACACGTTGGCCGTGTGATGCTGAAATACGAGTCCGACGATTTCCCGCTTTATTTTGCCCTTGATCAGATCGACGGACCGCCAGCGCTGCTCTTGGAAGGTCGGGTAGACGTTTGGGCTACAGCCGAAGCCGAAGCTAAGAAAGGAACAGCCAACTCCTACGTCGATTACTGTGAATTTCTCGCATATTGGATCTGGCAACTTGAACCGCACATATCGCCGTGGCTTGACTGGCTGGCGGAACCCGGCAACGCCGTATTTCGCATTGGGTTCTCGGGAAGTGCCGGCAAGGACCAACCTCCCAGTGGCTTCACCCTGCCGCCCGATCGGGAGTTGGTCCACATAGCTTTGAATGCGCCGGATCGAATTGTCGGTATCATGTTCGACCCGAGAGTGGGGGAAACCATGGCTGGTGCTGATAACTCAGGTGAGCGCCGTCTACTGCAACTGCTCCTCAATCAACTCGCAACAGAGATTGAGGCCGCTGGATATGGGGGCGCACCAGTGGATGTCGATGCTGCGCTACACGAGGTGGCACCGGTTTCGAAGAAGAAAAAGATCATCGCACTCCCCGCACAGCCAGAGAACGACTCATCAGGATTGCCAAGATATCGCTCCGTCACCGCATTTGAAGAGAACCGAATTCTCGATGAGTTGGGCGAAGCAGTAGAGCAACGAGGTTGGACTCCAGGTGTTCTCTCTGTTGCGGAACGGTCAAAACTCTACCGCGACGTCGCAGATATCTTGATGGGAGCACTTGAACGAGCCGTTGGGACGTTGTCACCCCACAGATTGCTAGAGAGCTTGGTGGGGCATCATGAGGCCTCGCAGGTTCACGATCGGATGCTGGAGGTCACACTTCCCACCGAGATAGCCTGTTTCGGCAATGAAAGTGAAGTCGTCGCTCGCTTGACCGAGAAATTACCGCGTCAGATGAAGACCGCGAGTGCGCTGCGATTTCTAATTGAATATGCGACCGCTCAACCGCCGAAGGGAAGCAGACTACTCACCGACTCAAAGATTGACCGACTGGTCGCCATCTCAGCATCGGTGACCCAGTTCGGATTCGAAAGTGATATGCTGCATCACGGCCTTGTAGACACGCCGGTTTGGATTCTACCGTCGAAGAGAATTGGGCGAGACATGGAACAATGGGACGCTGCGAGAGACTCGTTCTTGCGGGCCTTCGCTGGGGAGCACGTGAAAAGTGTCGACAAAGTTCTTGAAGACCTTTCGGCCGAAGGCGGTTCGAACCCCGATCTTCCTGACTCAGTTCGGCGGCTCGATGCAGCATTTGAGAAGGAGATGGACCAGCCATTCACCACGATAACAAACTTTCACGCGGAAGCGGCGGTCTACGCGTATGAGAATTTCGTAGGCGGCGTGGCAAACCTATCCAAAGAAGGCTTTATCGACATGATGGCTATGCGGCTTTCAATCGAGGTCGACGATGTCGAGCATCTGCTATCAAAACTGTCGCTCAATCGCCGAATCAAGCTCCTAGACGGCCTCGACTATCAGGAAGTGATGCCTTGGCGATTTAACCGCACACACTCCTACCTGCGTCGCCCGTATCTTATCACCAACACGGGGGACGAGGACCGAGTTATCTGGGGGGGGCGGAATACGTTGGGGGCGGCTCACTACCTCCTGCAGCTCTGCTTGTCAGGGCGGTACAGGGCCGAATCCCGGGAACTGAACACTTGGATGACTGAGATTCAAAAGGACGCGAGCGATGCCTTTGTGAAAGATGTCGCTCACGAACTCGCCGAAGTTCTTGGCGAGGATTGCGTGGAGATCGAGGTCAACAAAATCAAAGGAAACCGACTCACTGGATCCGACAACAATGACCTTGGCGACATTGACGTGTTGGCCCTCGACGAACGGCGACAGTGTCTATGGGTACTCGAATGTAAAGACTGGAGTGGGGCACGCACCCCTAGTGAAATGGCGCATGAACTTGCTGATCTTGTCGAGGGCGACAAGTCAGCCGTGTCGAAACATCAGCGGCGAACCGTTTGGGTTGAAGAACATCTGGATGAAGTGCTGTCGCACCTCAAGGCACCGGAGACGGACCTTCAATGGTCTGCGAGAAGTGCGATTGTTCTCAGTCGCAAGCTCATGACTCCGCTACTGCGTGAAACACCGATTTCCATTTTCTCTTTCGACGAACTGAAGAAGATGATTCGGGAAGAGCAAATGAGCACGCTCCAGCCTGACTGAGTGCGAATCTCAAACTACGAATGCAACTGGAGGTGGCAAATCCGCGGCAACCGACGGCCACTGTCCCGCACTTTCAGCCGGCCATCGCTTAGAATGATGAGATCGAGATCTGGCCGGTCTGTGTTGAATAGCTGAATCCCGAATCATCCTGCTCGAACGATAGGTGTATATGGATTCACATGACTACTCCTCGATCAATGCCACCAAATCCCCAGCCTCCACGGCATCCCCCACCGACACATCCACCCGCGCCA
>CAZJUE010000255.1:0-3985 GCA_964549025.1 uncultured Anaerolineaceae bacterium
GATCGTGCTACGAGCTGGTTGAGCGCTTGCATGGACATTGTCGTACATCCTGTCAGGTTGACTTGCAGCTGTCCGATGGTGGTCGTGTTCATCATTGCCAGAAGCTGATTCCTTCTTATACGCGGAACTAGGCAGCCGAGACCGACGGCCTCGCTGCCTTTGATGCCGAGTTCTAGTTGCGAGAGCTAGATAGGTGCTAGGGTAACGGCTTAGCCGGCCCCAATTGTACCGTCTGGTCCCTTGCGGGCCATCTGGGCAACCCCTTTCCAGTGTTCCACTCTGACAGGAATCTACAATACCGCTCTCAGCGCATTCTAAACCGCCCTGATTTCATGTGAATTAGTGTAATGGTACTCGGGTACGGTGTCTAGGTGCTTGGTTGAATATGGCTACGGCCGGAGGCGACCGGCACCTAGGTGATCAAGCGGGTGTAGAGCTCGCGGGTCTCGTCTGGTGGATCAAGCCCCAATTCGGTGGACAGCAGGCGAACATAGGCTTGATAATGAGCCACCGCATCGCTTCTGCGCCCGAGCCGGCCAAGCGCATCCAGGTAATTGAAGTTGAGGTCGTCACGGTAGGGGTCGATCTCAAGCGCCTCCTTGAGAACTCCGATCGCCCGCATCGGTTGGTCGCTCACAATCGCCTCATACCCGATGCTGGCCAACACCTCCAAGAACTCCAGCTCCAATTCGCGACGTCGTAGATCAGCCCACTCCGACTGTGAGTCCGGCAGGAACGGCCCCCCGTACAAGCTGCGTGCCTCCGTCAACGCAAAACCTACCCTCGGATCGCCGGGCGGTAGCCTGTCGACCACCGCGATCGCCTGCTCAAAGCGGTGAACATCGTATTCGATGGGTAAACTGGGATCCAGTCTGTAGAGCGAGCCATCCAACTGGATCGCCTCCTTCCCGAATTCACGCCTAATGCTGGAGATGGCGGTGTGCAGGCTGGCTGCCCGGCGGCCGTCCGGCAGTTCGGGCCAGAACTGCTTGGCCAATTCCTCTTTGCCTACCAAGGCAGAATCCAGCAGGCGGGACAAGACCTCCCGGGTCAACGGCTTGAGCTGAAGATTCTCAACGCCGTTGACCATGACTTGTGTCCGGCCCAGAGCCTGAACTTGAATTCTCACTGCGTCGGCTTGCGCTTGTTCGTCCGGAGGCGCTGCGAAGCGTCTGGCAAACGCCCGCATGGTCTCCATCTGGTTGAAAATGACCTTTGCTGTGGGGTCGGAGGGAAACTCACGACGCAGGAATTCAGCTGCCTGATCGGCGGTCAGCAGCTCGGCCGCGATGTATTGTGCGGTTTGATATTTCCCGACCAACTCCATTGTCAGCTGCAGCTGCTTCCTTGCCCGGTCCGTGTCATCTGCAAGTAGGGCTGCCCACCCCAGGAAGTAATGAGCGAGTGTTTTCATCCGGGAGTCGAGCCTGGCTTTGCGGAGCCGCAATAGCGACCTGAGAATCTTGGTGGACTTTTCCGGGGAGGGTCCCGCTTCTACCGCCGCGAGTTCGATCCGAAGCTCGGCTGATTGGCTCTCCTGTTCGTCCAGCAATAACGCGCGTTTGAGCCACTCGCGCGCAGTGGACAAACTGCCGTGCCGGCGGTGCAAGGTGCTGATGCGAATGCAGCAATACCGGACCCAGGAGTCTGCATCCAAATCCATCAGAATCGTGAGAGCCTGGTCGTAGATTTCTGCAGCCTGCAGCACCAATCCCAGATCACTGAAGGTATCTGCCTGGCGAAGTAGGTTAATCGCCTCACGCAGTGGACTGGCTGCCTGCCTTGCATACTTGAGTCCCTCTTGGCTGAGATTCAGGGCCTGTTGATAGTCTCCCTGCTCGTACGCCCCGAGCGCGGAGTTTCCGATCGCCACGGCCAGCGGCAATGGCGCCCCGATCGACCGCGCCAGCCGCAGCACCTTATTCCGAACCTGCCGCTCCTCGGGAGATTCGCCAAGGTGATAGTGCGCATTGGCAAGGTCGACCAGGGTCGCTAACCGCGTGTATCTATCCTCCGGCGCAGTCAAGGCCTCGGCAGCTTCGGTAAGCAATTCCTGGGCAAGCTCGATCTGAGTGCCGGAATGAAGCAGTATGAGGCCCCTCAATCGGCTCGCCAGCCCAAGGTAGCGCCGGTTGGCTCGCTTGGCGAAGAGCGACTCGATTCGTTTCGCCGCACGCATTGTCTCGTCAAATCTGCCCTGGCGGAGGTTGGTGATCCCGAAGGCAACCTGGAAGAGCGCCTGCAGCCCTTTGGGCGACTTGTTGCTTACGTAGGAGCCTGCCTCGTCCAGCAACTGCTCGGCAGTCTCAAGTTTGCCCCGATCGCCGGAGAAGAGCGCCAGCCAGATCAAGATGCTGGGCACCGCTGCGTTGTGCGGGCGAAAGCGCTCCGCCCACCGATCCAGAGTCTGAACCCGACCACCGTCGTAGAGCGCTTTCGAGCTGGATTCCGCCAACTTAGCCGCCCGTGAGATCGACCCGGCGTCGATCAACAAATCGACCGCCAGTTCAGGCGCCTGGCCATCGACATAGTAATCGGCCGCCGATCGCCGCAGCGCGGCCATTCTGCGCGGGTCGGCGCTCTCCAGTGATTCCAGCAGGAATTCGCGGAAGAGCGGATGGAATTCATAGGTCTTGGGCGTAGTTTGAGACGAAGTGACGAATAGCCCCTTGCCTTCGAGTTGGCCAAGATACTTGCGGCTATCGTCGCGGTCGAGCACTTGATCGCAGGTGCTGCTGGTCATCACCGGCAGAATCGAGGCATCCAGCGCGAAGCGGCGCAGATCGTCGGGCTGGCGGTTGAGCACCACCGACGCCAGGAATTCGTAGACCATTGGCCGCCCACCGCCGAATAGCGTTCCACTGTTCAAATCGGCTACCCTGCCGGACATCACAATGGCTGTCACCCAGCCGCGGCTCTCCTCCAACAGCCGGTCGATCTCATCGCCGGGCAGCGCTTGACCTTGCATCAACCCGCTGAGCTCCACCAACTCCTCGCGAGTGAGCGCCAGGTCGTGCGGGCCGAAGCCCGCCAGGTCCCCCTCCGCCATCAGCTGCGCTAATACGGAGGTCTCGAGCACCTCGCGGCCAGCGGCGATAACAGTCACCTGTTCCGGAAGCTCTAGAAGCAGTCGATCGAGCAGAGCCAGGACCGGCTTGGATTGGTTGATCAGGTCGACATTGTCAAGCGCAATGATAAAAGTCTCGCCGATATGCTCATCTATGGCCGCAGCAAAGGCGATTGCCAGAGCCTCAGGCGAGGAAGTTGCCAACACTTTCAGGTTGGGTTGGCCCTTCAGACGACGGAAGCGGTTTTGCAGTGAGGCGGCCAGCACGTTGGCGAACCGCATCACGTCCCAATCGGCCTCCGTCAGGCGCATCCAGCACACGGTGAGATCGGTGTGCTCACCAAAATCCGCCAGCAGCGTGGTCTTGCCATACCCTGCAGGGGCCCCGATGGCGATTAGCTTACGGGGGATGTTGGCATGGATGGCGTCCACCAGCCGCTCCCGGTGGACGTCGTTGCGAGGATCAAACGCCGGCGGCGTGATGGCATGCCGGATTAGCGGATCTCTGGAGGCCATGCGCTACTACCCGGGATCTGCTGGGGGAAAGCTGAATTCACGCCGATTTAGGTCGATCTGACCGTGATCGGGGTAATGCAGTCGCGCGGTCAGCGTGTAGTGCGCGTCGGCGGCTGGTTGACGAAGGTGTAGCGTGACTGACATCTCGATGTCTGTCGCTTCAATGATGCTGCTGGAAGCCACCTTCACCGCATCTGCATCCAACACTTCGAGGTCAATTGAAGGTCGGATCACGAAGGGCGTGATCGACAGCCTGACGCCCAGCCGGCGCCGGTCGGCAAGTGGCTCAACCTCCACCGACCGGAAGGACATCTGATCCGGCGGCAATGGCGCATCCGCCGGATCGACGAATTCAATGTCCACTGGTGCTCGCTGCGTCTATGATCGGATTATATACAGGCA
>CAZJUE010000256.1:0-3954 GCA_964549025.1 uncultured Anaerolineaceae bacterium
ACCTACGAGTATTCCTCCTTCCCACGCGAAGATCCTCAATTGCCTGAGGCGCTGCTTCCAAATGACTGGTCGGGAATCGAAGCGGCCCAGTTCTTAAAGGAACTGCGGGCCACGCTCCGGGAACCGGCAGAGCACTATATCGATGACACGCTGGGTGTGCACACCCGCTTGAGCTCAGACGGGGCGCCGGTTCGTTCGCATGGTGCGGTATGACCCTCACGGAGGTCGGCAATGAGCGATGAGGTGTTCCTGAATTTGGATGGGCGGTCCCTGGATGGAATCGTGTCGGCCTCGCAGGAACTGCTGGAAGACTACAGCTACCCCTCGGTGCGCAAGTGGCGCGAGGGTGGGGGTAAAGTCATCGGCCACTTCCAGGTGTACTTTCCGGAAGAGATCGCGCACGCCGCGGGAGCGCTACCCTTCAAGGTGCGCGGCGCGCCCATCGACGCAATGCAGGCAGCTTCCCGCTTCGGATCCTACCTGTGTTCTATTCTGAAGACCTCCCTCGAGCTGGCACTCACCGGCGCGGTCGAGTTGGATATGTTCGTCACCCATCCAATCTGCGATGCGGCGCGCAACCTTGCCGGCGTGTGGGGGCGCAACTTCGACTTCCCGTGTCAGATTCTCTACCTGCCGCAGAACGCCAACTCGGCCTATGCAACGCAATACCTGCGCGATGAGTATGAGCGCATGAAAGCGGACATCGAGGCGGTTACCGGCAACACGGTAGGTGAGGATGACCTTCGGAACTCTATTGAACTATTCAACCGGAACCGGCGTCTGCTGCGCGAGCTGTATGAAATCAAACGCTCCAAGCCCTGGCTGCTTCCGATCGAAGAGGCCTACGTGCTGATGGCGGTGGGAGGCATCATCCCGCGCGAGCGGCACAACGAACTACTGGAGCTTGCGTTGCCGCAAATCCGTCAGCGGGACACCAAGCAGCACGACAAGATCAGGGTGGTGTTCGAGGGCGGTTTCTGTGAGCAGCCACCGCTGGACTTCTTGCGGGTGATCTCGCGTTCGTGCTTTGTGGTCGATGATGATCTGATGATTGGTCTGCGTTGGATCACTGAGGACGTGCCCACCGACGGCGATCCGCTGATGAACCTGGCGGTCGCGTACTTGGAAAGCTCCTCCTACAGCCCGGTCCAGCACGATTTGCGCAAGCCTAAAGAGAAGATGCTCATGAAACGCATCAAGGAAGCCGGCGCGGAAGCAGCCATCGTCACCGCCGCCAAGATGTGTGAGCCCGGTCTCGATGAGCAGGTGGCCTATTCCGAGGCACTGGAAGCTGAAGGCGTGCCCTATTTCATCAACGAATTCGAAGAGAACATGACCAGCTTCGATCAGATCCAGATTCAACTCGAGACCTTCGCCGAGAACATCCTGTTCTTCTAGGTCGAATGGAGAGGTGAGGCCCATGGCAGTTCCAGAAACAACCACTCCCGAGATCGTAGGTCGAGGGGCCAAAGAGGGATCCGCGCTCTTCCGCCAATGGTTTTCTGAGCTTTCCAACGTGTCGGAATCGGGTGGGCACGCAGCCTACGTATTTGTAATGGGGAGCATGGCCGAAGTCCTCCGGGTATTCGATATGCCGATGGTGTTTCCCGAGATCAACTCGCTGCAAACCGCTGTGCGCCGCGTGTCAGATGAGTACCTCAGCGAAGCGGAAGATCGAGGCTACTCCCCGGACATTTGTGGCTACGTCAAGGCCGATTACGCCATGCAGCTGCGCGGGGGAGAGCATCCCATGGGAACGATTCCCAAGCCCTCGGTGGCGGTCATCACCAATGCCTGCAACACCTACATCAAGTGGGCTGAGATCTGGGAACGCATGTACCACATCCCGGTCTTCACGCTGGATGTTCCGTCCACTCGCGCCGCCGGCACGCAGTCCTGGCCTGGAGATGATGCTTTTGAGCGAGATCGGCGCTACGTCGAAGCGCAGATCGGGGAGCTGATTACCTTATGCGAAGAGGTCACTGGAAAGAAGTTTGACATCGACAAGCTGCGCGAAGTGATGGGACATGCAAATGAGCTCATCCGGGGCTGGCGTAGAGTACTGGAGCTCAATCAGGCGACGCCGGCGGTGTTCAACGCGCTTACCGACGGCACCATCTACCTGGGTGCAGCCAACGCGTTCCGCGGCTCGGAACTCGGAGGGCGCTACTTCACAGAGCTTGTGGAGGAAATGGAGTTCAAGTCGAACAACGGCATCGGGACCCTGCAGGAGGAAAAGCATCGGCTCATTTTCGTCGGTGTGCCCTGCTATCCGATCTTCCGCCGATTCAATGAATTCTTTTCCGAGTGGGGTGGGGTGTTCGTCAATTCCACCTATTTATGGTTCGCGAGCGGGGGCATCAACCTTGGATTCGAATACGACCTGGACCGGCCGCTGCACAGCCTCGCCGAAGGCGTGCTGATCAGCGTTAGAGAAGCGGTAGATGCCATGCTGTTCCAAGACCAAGCCTTGATCAAGCTGGTGGACGAATTCGAGGTAGACGGGGTGGTCTACCATCCGATCAAGAGCTGCCGAACGACCTCCGCGGGCCAGGCGGACACCCGGCGGGCGTTTATGGAAGCCACCGATGTGCCCTCCCTGTTCATCGAATCGGACATGATGGATAAGCGGGTTGTGTCCGAAGCGCAGCTGAAGAACCGTATCGATGCATTCTTTGAGGGATTGAATTCCCGCAAGCTTCGGGGACAAGGTTAGGAGCTAGCCATGGGATATGCAGCAGGAGTCGATGTCGGCTCGACGCAGACGAAGGCCGCGATCATCGACGAAGATAAGGCGATCATCGCACGGTCACTGATCGATACCGGCGCGAACGTCATCGCTGCAGCCGAGAACGCCTACTTCCAAGCGCTGGAAAAGAGTGGTTTGAGCGAAGAGGAAGTCGAGTTCGTGGTCGGAACCGGGTACGGCCGCTACCGGGTGACCTTCGGGAACACGCAGGTAACCGAGATCAGCTGTCACGGGCGCGGCGCAGTGCACATGTACCCGGAGACCAAAACCGTGTTGGACATGGGCGGTCAGGATACCAAGGCGATCCGTGTCGGGCCGCAGGGCGACATCCTCGACTTCTGCATGAACGACAAGTGCGCCGCGGGAACCGGCCGCTTCCTGGGCGCCGCTTCGACGGCGCTCGAAATCCCGATCGATGAGTTAGGCCCTACCGCACTTCAGGCCAAAGCGCCGGTTCGCATCAGCACCACCTGCACGGTGTTTGCCGAGTCGGAGGTGCTTTCGTGGTTGGGGAAGGGCAAGGCGATCGAAGACATCTTGCTGGGGGTTCACCAGTCGATTGCCTCGCGTTCGATCGGCCTGCTGCGTCGGGTGGGCATCGAGGAGCAAGTTACCTTCACCGGGGGCGTGGCTCGCAACACCGGGATGGTGCAGGTGTTGAATGAGAACCTGGGGATGCAGGTCAACGTCAGCGAGGATTCCCATTACATGGGCGCCATCGGCGCGGCTCTGTTTGCGCTGGATTACATTCTGGGCAGTCGAGTGCCCGCGAAGGCCAAGGAGGAAGTGGCATGAGCTACGCTGCAGGGCTCGACGTCGGCTCCACCTACACGAAGGCCGTAATCCTGGACGGTTCCGACCAGATTGCAGGCAAGGCCATGGTGAACACGGGGTTCAAGCTTGACCAAGCGGCGCAGCGCGCGTTTGCCCAGGCAGTCGAGCAGGCGGGCATTCAGAAGGATGAGGTGTCCTACATCGTAAGCACCGGCTACGGTCGTTATCAGGTCTCTTTCCGCGACGTCAACGTCACCGACCTCACCGCCGCCGCACGCGGCGGCAAGTTCTTTTTCCCCGATACCCGCACGGTTCTGGACATCGGGGGACAGACCATGAAAGCCATGCGCCTGGACGAGCAGTCACGCGTGACCTCATTCCGCCTCAACGACAAGTGCGCGGCAGGCACCGGCGCGTTTTTGGAGAAGACT
>CAZJUE010000257.1:0-3948 GCA_964549025.1 uncultured Anaerolineaceae bacterium
TTCATCGGCAAGTTCTTCATCTTCCGGGCCGCCATTGACGCCGGCCAGGTCGGACTGGCGCTGGTGGGGGTGATCACTTCGCTGATTTCGGCCTACTACTACCTGCGGGTGGTGATCATGATGTACATGCGTGAGGGACAACCAGAAACCCGCTCCGAAAGTTGGCTCAACTTCACCGTCGGAATTACGGCAGCCGCCACCTTCATTCTGGGCGTGTTGCCCGGGCCGATATTGGAGTTGGCGGAGAGCGCGGGGGTCTTGGATTTGGTACGCTAATAAATTGGGGACGGATCCGGTTTAAGCGATGGGGAGGCAAGCTTGGCAGAATCGCGAGCGCGGGCGCTGATTTCCGGACGGGTCCAGGGGGTAAGCTTCCGCTATTACACCTATCACGAAGCGCTAAAACTCGGTTTGCACGGTTGGGTGCGCAACCTGTGGGACGGGCGGGTGGAGGCGGAGTTCCAGGGGGAGAAACCTGCCATTGAGCGGATGTTGGAGTGGTGCGAGCGCGGTCCGCCTTCAGCCAAGGTCGACCTGGTCGAGGTCGATTGGGGCGAGGCCGGGGAGAAGGAAGACGGCTTCAATATCAAGCCGACTGCCAACGTCGGCGAGCGCAACTAGGCGTTTTTCGAGGACGGCCAGGCGCCGGCGGGCATTCGCCGGTGCTTTTGTATTCCACAGGATCGGGTGGCGGATGAGTCTGGCCCGGTCAGCCAGCTAGTTCAGACTTGTGCACGAGCACGCGCCGCCGCAGGCGCAGGGGGCCGGGCTGCTGGAGACCGTCGAATGGCTGTTGGAATGGGCGCTGAAGACTGACAGGGTGCGCATGGTGTGCTCGCTCTTGCACTCCTGGCAGACGATCGGTGAATCGGCTTCGGCCATCGGGCGCAGCGCTTCGAACGGGGTTCTACAGTCCAGGCATACGTATTCGTAGATGGGCATCGTCGTAGTCCAGAAGCGATTTTAATCATTGACCGCCAGCGGGTCAATCTCCGCGTTGGTGCGGAGGATGCGGAAACGGTCGAAGTCTCGAGCAACCGTCACCTCAGGGAACACCTCCCGCGCCTCATCCCGAATCTGGCTCTCGCGATAGCGACGAGAGATGTGGGTCAGATACAAGTGGCCGACCTTTGCTTCAGCGGCCAATTCAGCCGCCTGGCGGGCGGTCAGGTGTCCGAAGTTCCGAGCCAGCTCCCGGTCGCTCTCAAGGTAGGTCGCTTCGATGACCAGCCCATCCGCTTCGGCGCAAGGCCGCTCCAGTCCCTTGGTGCTGCCACAATCACCGACGTGCACCAGCTTGGCCCCGCGTCGCGGCGGACCAAGCACCTCTTCGGGGGTGATCTGGGTGCCGTCGGAAAGCGTGACTGTTTGGCCGCGCACCAGATCGCGGCGGATTGGACCCTCCGGGAGGCCCAGCGCATCGGCCTGGTCGGGCAGGAACGGCCGCCGGGCGGCTTGTTCGAACACGAAGCCGAAAGTTCCTTTGCCCCGATGCTTCACCGGGAAGGCCTCCAGCCGCAGGTTTTCATCTTCCAGCAGCGAGCCGGTCTCGATCGGCATCAGCTTGACCTCCACCGATGGTCGTGCGCCCCGCAGCACCACGCCGAAAAGCAGGTCGTGGATGCGATCCAGCGCCCAAGGGCTGGCCCAGATTTCAAGCTGCTCGACCGCTTCCCAGCGGGCAAAGGTAGATAGCAGCCCGGCCAGCCCGAGGATGTGGTCCAGGTGGCCGTGGGTGATGAGGATGCGATTCAGACGGCGAAACCCGACCCCCGATCGCAGAATCTGGCGCTGCGTGCCCTCCCCGCAATCGATCAGAAAGCGGTGCTCTCGGAAGCTGACGATGTGGGCGCTCAGCCCGCGATGGATCGACGGGGCCGATGCCGAGGTACCGAGAAAAATGAACTCAAACAAGTGGGTTCCTGAATTGTCTGGGGGCGGGCGGGGCGTGTCATTGTACCTCACCCAGTGGCGGCGCCGCCCAGTCATCAGAACAACCGCGGGTCACTCACCATCAAGTGGGCCATTTGGTCCGTGCATCAAAACGGGCGGGCCTTGGGCCCGCCCGCCGGGACGTCCGGCTGCTGACGGCTCTCCGGCCGCCGGCAGCAGCTCTGCGCCGATCATTCCTCTGATTCCGGTTGGTCTGGGTCTAGCTTCCGTCCAGCTTTGGAAGTGACAACGAGGTGCCGCTGGAGGCCGCTCCTGCGGCCACCGCCGACACCGTGATCAGGATCGGCGCAGCCGGAGACCCAGCTGCAGCCTGGCTGATCCCCCACAAGGCGGTCAGCGCCATCACGCCGGCCAAGTAGCGGTGTCCGAAGGCGCCCTGCCAGAGTACCCGCGGCGCCCAACTGGGGCGCACGTACGCCACCCACACCGCGCACAATCCCAGCCCGAACAACACCAGCCGGACCCAGGTCGGCCACTCGCTGATGGCCAACACAAATGCGGTCGATGGCAGGAATAAGGCGAAGGTGTAGCCGGCGGCCAGCAGTCGCTCGGTGGAGCTGACCCCGTCACGAAATGCTTTCCGGCTGAAAACTCCAACCGCGCCGGCGATCCCGATGTACAGGGTGATGATTCCAGACCAGAGTGAGAGTTGTAGAACCATGGCTGTCTCCAATGTACCCACTGCCAAGGATGCAAGTTGCGTGCCTGGCGGCGCGGTCGGGCGCAGATCAACGCATAGCGAACCTGGTTTGGTGGAGGAGATTGC
Organism: uncultured Anaerolineaceae bacterium; assembly: GCA_964549025.1. Taxonomy (GTDB): domain Bacteria; phylum Chloroflexota; class Anaerolineae; order Anaerolineales; family E44-bin32; genus JADFRG01. The sequence continues at coordinate 2,720 of CAZJUE010000257.1, forward strand.
GGTGGGCCGATACCCAGCAGCCCTTCACCGCGGCTGGTTTGCCGGCGCGGCGTCAAATTCTAGACGGTGCGTGCGATGGCCGTAAGGCCGAGCACCAGGATGCCCAGCAACAGATTGAGCTGTGCCAGTCGACCGTATCGGCGTCGGCTGCCTTCGTCCGCGCCCAGCATGGCCTCGCGAGCCAGTCTGGGCTGCAGCACCCAGGTCTGATAGGCAGCCATCGCCAGCATCAAACCGATGGCCAGGTGCTTGGCGAAGATGGCCTGTGACCAGGAGTTGGCGATCGAGAGCAGACCCTGATAGTTGTCGTTGGCCGACATTTGAACCAGCCCGGTGCCAACCAGCACCGCCAGGCTCAGCCAGGCCAAGGGCTGAAACCGCCGTCGCAGGAGCTCCAGCAGCGCAGCCGGGTTCTCGACCTTGGATAGCGCCGGGGCCAGGACTACCGACTGGTAGAACAACCCGCCTATCCAGACCACGGTCGCCGCCATGTGGAGCCAGAACGCCAGCGCTAGCATGGCAACGACTCGCAGGGCATATCTGCCGTGATGCAGACCAGGAGTCGGAGGTTGCGCATCCGGCTTAGCCCTCCGGCGTAGCGGTTTCGCTGGGAGTGGCCTCCGGCGTGGTACCCGGTGTATCGCTTGGCGGGGGCGCCGGTGGCGGTGCGGTAGCGGTGCGGCAGGCGTTTCGCACTTCGGTGGCGGTGGGCGCCAATTCCTCGTTGATGAGCACCTCCAGCGAGATGTCCATGATCTCTTCCGCCATGCATGGATCTCCAGCGCCCGCCAGTTGGAGCGCGTACATCTGGGCCGAAAAGGCGTACTTCCAGGTGACGTCATTGCGAATCCCGGGGGCCACCCGATACACCACGTCGAAGTAGAAGGTGGCTTGTTCCCAATTGAGTCCGAAATAGCTATTGGCAGTCAGGTAGAGTTGAGACCAGCTGCGCCAATTCTCGGCCTCCTCATCCAGCGGCGCGAAACTCTCCGCCAGGCTCAGGTCGTACATGCCTTCTTCCAATTGCTTGTCCACCGAAATGCGCCGAATCCCGCGATTGCGCAAGGCGGCGTACATCAGACCGTCGACTTCCACCGCGCGAAACTCCGGATCCTTGCCCCGCAGCGCCAGCAGCAGCTGGATTGTTTGGCCCCAATCGCCTTCCCGAAAGGCGGCATTGGCTGAGTCGAAGATCTCCTGCACCGGAGCCAGGTTGGGAGTCGGGGAGG
>CAZJUE010000258.1:0-3939 GCA_964549025.1 uncultured Anaerolineaceae bacterium
CTTGCCGCATCAGTTCGGCTTCCTCGGCAGACTTTTCCGTCACGGTGGCCGGATTATATCGTCGGCCCGCGCGCCCGCTGGAGCGACGAAATCACCTGAGGCAGGGACTACTCGAACCCGCTGAGCTGCCTCGAAGTTGCGGGGCATCCTGCCGGCCGAGCCGAATGACTGACAAAACGGGCCGCCCCGAGTTCCCGAAGCGGCCCTTTCAACGTCCGGTTCGCGGGTGGATCAGGCGGTCCAGACGGCAAACACGCCGCCCATCACCGTCCAGACGATCAGGTTGTAAACCGCGTTGAGGAACCATACATTGGTCGGCGGGCCCTCAAAGGTTGTGTACAGAAAGGTCGCAGTGGCGCCCAGGCCGATCCAGGCCACTGCGCCGGCGATCAACCCATCGACGAAGCTGGCGGCGCCGATGGCGTTGACGAAGACCGCCAGCACGGTCATGGCGATTGCCGCACCCACGATGGCTACGATGTACATGCTGCTGCTGGCTTCGATTTCATCACGTGTCTTCCCGATCATCCGCATCCACGTCTCGCCAAACAGCGGGCCATACCACAAGAATCCCAGCACGTTGCTTCCGATCACCCCAACGATGACCGCAAGCCAATTGACCTCAGCAAACGAAATCATTGGCAGACTCCTCCCACGCAAAGACGAAAGCGTTCTCAGCGCGCACCGGTATAGGGTATTAACCCAGATTCGGCGGGCGGGTTGTGCCCGCATCCCTGCTGGCTGGCGCCGGGTGGCGCGGCCGACTTCGACTTTCGATGGCTGCTCCAGCGCCTGGTGCTGGCCATCCGCTGCCTGGCGCGACCCACCTGATCCGTTTCCTGCGGCGCTCAGACGGTTATTGGCGGGTAGGATATGGTCGCCCGCGCCCGACAAATGCGCCGGCCGGGCGCACCGGGCGCATAGAACAACCACCGCCTATCGGAGGCAACATGGCCGATTCCGGATACCTCGACATCGACGCGCTCTGGGAATATCACGACCCGGCCGCCAGCGAGCGGCGCTTCCGGGAGGCGCTGGAGCAGGCGAAGGGCGACGACCAGCTGGAGCTGCTCACCCAGGTCGCCCGTACCCACAGCCTGCGCGGAGACTTCGACCAGGCGCACGCCCAGCTCGACGAGGTCGAGCCGCGCCTGGAAGCCGCCGGCCCCCGAGCGCGCGTCAGGTATCAGCTGGAGCGCGGCCGCACCTTCAACTCCAGCGGCGAGGTTGAGCGCGGGCGCAAGTTGTTCGAGTCGGCCTGGGAACTGGCGCTGGCCGAAGGCATCGAAGGATTGGCAGTCGATGCCGCCCATATGGTGGCAATCACTCATGGCGGATCCGAGCTGGCGATCGAGTGGAACCAGCGCGGGTTGGAAATCGCCCGCGACTCAGAGGACCCCAAGGCACGGGCGCTGATCCCTGCCATGCTCAACAACAGCGCCTGGGACCTGCACGAGATGGGGCGTTACGATGCGGCGCTGCCGCTGTTTGAAGAAGCGCTAGAAGCGTGGTCCGCTCGGAAGCAACCCAAACAGATCCAGATCGCCAGATGGTCGGTGGCCCGCTGCCTGCGCTCGCTGGGTCGGTTCGAGCAAGCGCTGGAGATCCAGCGTGAATTGGAAACTGAACACCAGACCTCCGGCACCGTCGATGGCTACGTGTTCGAGGAGATTGCCGAGCTGCTGGCGGCATCCGGCCAGGCCGATGAGGCTCGGGTCTATTTTCAGCGCGCATATGACGAGCTAAGCAAGGATGCCTGGTTTGTGGAACACGAGGCCGAGCGGCTGGCCGGGTTGAAACAACGAGCCAAGGCGGACTGAGCCCCAGCTAGCCGATTCGAGCCGATCACTAAGTTCTAACCTCAGTCAACGTCGAGGTAATTCATCCAGCCCGAGTTCGCCCAGACCACAACCTCCGGCTCACCCTCAAACAGCTTGCCAAACTCCTCCGCCAAAGCTGGGTCGGAATACAACTGCTGGATGGCTTCCAGGTTGTCCCAAAAGTCGATCGCCAGGAAATCCTGCTGGTCCTCGGGATTCAGGTACGCCTGGTGGCCTACGCTGCCCATCTCCCGGCTCTGGGGGGAGATCTTGGCGACCGTGGAGTCGTGAACCTCTCGTGCCTGGTCGGGAGCTCCCTTTAGCCGGCCGCGTACCGTTACCACAAACTGCATTGGTTCCTCCAGTACTGTGCGATTCAGTTAATATGACGGCCGCGAGCGCCGAAAACTCGCGTGGCCGGCCGGATCTCAGATGAAGCGCGAAGTTGAGGCCCGATTCTCCGTCATATTAGGATGGAGAGTGGAAAAGAAGCGTGAGTCAGAGACCGGGCTCGAGTCAGGGATCCAACGAATTGCTGGCGGCGGCGCGCCGCGGCGACCAGGAGGCGTTTTCACGCCTAGCTGAGCCGCACCGGCGTGAACTGCTCGCGCACTGCTACCGCATACTGGGCTCAACTCGGGATGCCGAGGACCAGGTTCAGGAAACTATGCTCAAGGCCTGGAAGAAGCTCGACACCTTCGAGGGCCGCGCCTCTTTCCGAGCCTGGCTGTATAAGATCGCTACCAACGCCTGCCTAGACGAATTGGCTCGGCGGCCGCGGCGTGGATTGCCGATGGACTTCTCAGCAGCCGCTGACCCAAGAGATCAGCTGAACCCGGCCATCCCCGATCCAATCTGGCTGGAGCCGTTTCCGGACGCCTGGCTGGCCTCGGCGCCAGCCGACCCGGCAGCGCGTTTCGACCAGCAAGAGAGCATTACCCTGGCTTTCATGGTCGCCTTGCAGCAATTGCCCGCACGGCAGCGGGCGGTGCTGCTGTTGCGGGATGTCTTGGGCCTTCCGGCCGGTGAGGTCGCCGAGATGATCGAGAGCAGCGTTTCGGCGGTGCATAGCGCGCTTTATCGGGCGCGCGCACGGTTGGACGACAGCTACTCCCAGCCCCCCAGCCAGGACCCTGAGGACCTAGAAACCTTGCTGGAGAAGTACCTGGCAGCCTGGGAGTCAGCCGACATCGATGGCCTGATGGAACTGCTGCGTGAGGACGCCACGTTCCCCATGCCGCCGCTCCCCGATTGGGTGCAGGGACGTGCCGCGATCGGCGAATTCGTGCGGCGCAACATCCTGCACGGGGAAGCGCGCGGCCGCTGGAGGCTGGTTCCAACCCGGGCCAACGCCGCTCCGGCCTTCGCCTGGTATCGTCGCACGTCCGATCGCTCCGGCTACGCGGCCTTTGCCATCCAGGTGCTCACGGTCGCGGAGGGCTTGGTCGCTGAGGCGGTCACTTTCGCCTTCCCGGAGCTCTTTCCAGCCTTCGCCCTGCCGGAAGCAATCCCTGCATAGACAGGGAACTTGGCAGGCTGCTGCCCGCCTATTCCCCAGCTACTTAATAACGAAAAGCTTCTTGGCGATGACCTACTCTCCCAGGCCGTCTCCAGCCAAGTACCATCGGTGCTGACGGGCTTAACTGCCGGGTTCGGGATGGGACCGGGTGTACCCCCGCCGCTCTAATCACCAAGAAGCGATTCGTTCGTTATTCGATTGACAACTGAATAGCCGACGCGCCGTCCATGGCCCACACCTTGTTGGCCGTCGTGCGCCTCTCCGTCCCGCCTTGCGGCGGGATTTCCGGCCCTCCCCGCTCACGCGGGTCGGACCCTCAAGAAGAACGCCAAGTTCTCCGCATCACCGTTAAGCCCTCGGCCATTAGTACGGCTTAGCTGAATCCCTTGCGGGACTTACACTTGCCGCCTATCAAGCAGGTAGTCTTCCTGCGGCCTTACTCCCTTAACGGGATGAGGGATCTAATCTTGGGGCGAGTTTCCCACTTAGATGCTTTCAGCGGTTATCTCTGCCAGACATAGCTACCCAGCGATGCTCCTGGCGGAACAACTGGCACACCAGCGGTCTGTCCACCCCGGTCCTCTCGTACTAGGGGCAGCT
>CAZJUE010000259.1:0-3920 GCA_964549025.1 uncultured Anaerolineaceae bacterium
CAGGAATCGAGAGCCCGACTGGTACGAGCACCGGCTGCTGAAGTGGGCCAAGCCAAGGGCCAACCTGCATGTCTTCTCCCAGGGCTGTGTGGAAATCGAGCGTATGCTGACCTTTCGCGACTGGCTGCGCACCCACCCGGAGGACCAAAAGCGCTACGAAAAGGCCAAGCGCGAACTGGCAGCCCGCACCTGGAAGTACACACAGAACTACGCCGATGCCAAATCGGAAGTCGTCGAAGAAATCCTGGAGCGGGCACAGCACCAGCCCGATTGACCGGCGCCCTCTTCATCGGCGCGGCGGTGCTGGCCGCAGCGTGAGGCGCAGCCGATGAAGTCGAGCCCAGTTGCGGCGCTTATCGCTGCGCTTCTGCTCGCTGGCTGCAGTTCGATCGGCTCTGCCAATGGCGGCCGGCAGGATGACGAAAGCACAGGATTGCCCGATAGGGCCGCAGGCGCTCCCCGATCCACGCCCGTCCCAATCGACGAAGAGATCGTCTGTGACTACTTCGTAGCGCCACAGGGCGATGACGCTGCGCCGGGGGGCGAATCTCAGCCCTGGGCCAGTTTTCAGCATGCCGCGGATTCGGTTCAGGCTGGCGACACCGTCTGCTTCCGTGCGGGGACCTACGCGGTGGAGCAGGCAATCTCGATATCGGGCTCCGGGACTCCCGAAGCTCCGGTCGCTTATGTCGCCTACCAGAACGAGAGGCCGGTCCTGGACGGCGGCGGGGAAGCTGGCGGCCTGGTCGTGCTTGAACAGGGCGCATCCCATCTTCGTATCGGCGGCTTCACGCTATTGAACTTCACCGATTGGGGCGTTGATCTGGAGGGTGGTAACCACCACGTCCGACTGGACCATCTCAATCTGGAGGGAGGCGAAGCGGGTGTGCACTTCACCTATGGTGATGATGACCTGGCCCCGCCCGCTGGGGGTGCAGTCGATCACATCACCCTGGAAGACAGCGTGATCTCCAAGAGCGCTTACACTGCAGTCGACTGCACACCTGGGCCATGCAACGACATGGTCTTTCGCCAGCTGGAGGTGTTTGGGTCTGGGATCGGCGGCGAAGCATCTTTCGGCGCAGACGGACTGGCGGTCTCACGTGGATATCGGGTCCTGGTCGAGGACTGCTACATCCACGACAATGGAGGCGACGGCATCGATCTCAACTCACGCGATCGGGATGGCCACGCCAGCGGGGTGATCGTGCGCCGCAACAGAGTGGAGCGCAATTACCAGAACGGCATCAAATTGTGGGCCGGGGGTCGACTTGAAAACAACGCGGTGTGGGGACAGGGGAACAGCGCTCTGTGGTTGGGCACATTCCACGGCCAGTTCGAGTTGATCAACAATACGGTCGGCTTCAATATGTGGGATCCGTCGTACAGCGGACGGAACTGGGCGATCGCGGTCGGTTATCCTGAAGACATCGTTGCATTGCCGCAAGTGGAATTGCTGATGGTGAACAACGTCATTGCCTTCAACACCGGACCCGAAGTGGGGAGCGCCACCGGCTTGTATCTGGGTCCTGGCGTTAGACTCACCGAACACCACAACCTTTATTTCAGCCAGGAGGACGGCGAAATGGTTGCCGAGTTCCTCGACTGGGAGGTCACCCGCCAGGAGCTGTCCGGCGGCGGCTGGACCGATCGGACCGGGCAGGGCCAGCACGATGTGACCCAGGATCCACGCTTCCGATCAGGCTGGCCATCGGTGGATTTGAGCCTGCAATCCACCAGCCCTGCCATCGATGCCGGGGATGGCGCCGTCTGCCCAACGGAGGACCTCTACGGTCATCTGCGGCCGGCGGATGGGAACCTTGATGGAAATGCGGTTTGCGACCTTGGGGCGATAGAAGCGGGAAGCTAGGACTCGATGCGAATCGGCACCGGGCTGTCGGCGCCGCCGCATAGGATTGCGGAAGGGGAGGCTTGATGGAAAGCAGCTACGGTAAGTTGGTACTTCTCCGTCCGGATGGCCCAGATCAGGAGTTCGAATTGGCAAAGGCTGATGTGTCCATCGGCCGGGCCTTGACCAACGATCTGACGCTCGACGATGAACGCGTGTCGCGCTACCACGCCAGGATCAGTCGCCGCGGGTCGGGCGTGACTGTGAAAGATCTCGATTCTGGGAACGGCACCCAGGTCAACGACGATCGCATCGAACAAGTGACCCTGGTGCCGGGGGATGTGATCGGGATCGGCAATCAACAGCTCAAGTACTCGGTGGACAGACCCACCGAGGATGTTGGCCTGACGGTAATTGATACCCAGGTCGACCTCGACCAGACGGTCGTCGACGAGTTCCTGCCGGTGGCCATCAACGAAACGACGACCCCGCGCCTGGTCGTCCACACGCCAGACAAAACCTGGAGCGTCGATCTGGTCGACCTGGATCGAGCGACGATCGGGAGGGACGAGAGCTGCGCCGTGTTCATCGATGCCGACAACGTCTCGAGGCGGCACGCTGAGCTTCAGCGAAAAGGCATGGCCTACCTGGTGAAGGATCTCGACAGCTCGAATGGGACCTGGATGGGCCAGGAGCAGATCGATGAGCACACCCTGCGAGACGGCGACCTCTTTCGGATTGGACCAGCCCAGATCATGTTCAAGCAAGGGTTCGAGGAACAGGCCCTCACCGTGGTTGACGGGATCCAGGCCGCGCCGAAGGAGCGACGAACCGTCGTCTTTGTGCCCGGCCTGATGGGCTCACAACTCTGGCTGGGCAACGAGCGGGTCTGGCCGGACGTCAAGACCCTCTTTTCCGATCCAGAGATCTTCGCCTACGGCACCGATGTCCCGCTGCAACCTCGAGGCATCGTGGATGAGGTCGTCGTGGTTCCCAATCTGATCAAGCAAGATCAATACAGCCGTCTGGGCGATTACCTGGTCGACGAGCTCGCCTTTCGGCGGAACGAGGACTTCTTTGAGTTCGCCTACGACTGGCGCCAAGACGTGCGCACCTCTGCGCGTCAGCTTGGGCAATTCATCGAAGGCATTCGCCGAGAGCAGCCGATCGTCCTGGTTGGCCACAGCTTGGGGACATATCTCATCCGCTATTACGCCGACGCTCTCGGTGCAGACGGTCGCGTGGAGCGGCTGATCCTCATGGGGGGCCCCCACAAGGGAGCCGCCAAGGTCATGTCCAGCTTGCTGGTGGCGCCAGATGTCTTGCCCTTTGGGATCATGGGCGAGCGGCTTCGAAAGATCGTGACCTCCTTCCCGACCAGTTACCAGATCATGCCCGAGTATCCGGTGGGCACGGATCAGCGCGGCGAGCAGATCGATTTTCTGAATGACGACTCGTGGTTGGACCCAGACCACCTGCCGATGCTGCAACTGGCCAGAGCCTATCGAGCAGAGCTGAGTCCAACGCTGGAGCTCCCGGCGATCTCGATCTTTGGCTACGGCTTCAATACTGTCGCCGGTGTCTCTGTCCGGCGCGACGCCGACGGCAAGCTCGAGGAGGTCAGCGTTCGGAGCGAGCCGGCTGGAGATGGAACGGTGCTCGAACGCAGTGCAGTGTTGCCGGGAAGCGAGATCCACCCGGTTCGCCAACACCACGGCTCGCTGTACGTGGATAATGATGTGAAGATGCGACTGAAAGTCGAGTTGATGCGGCCCTACTAATGGCCGCTTGATATGACGAAGAGCTGGATCGGCGAGACGATCGGCGGCAGGTACGAGATCGATTCGCTCCTGGGCCAGGGGGGAATGTCTTCGGTCTACCAGGCGATCGATCCGAACCTGCGTCGCATGGTCGCCATCAAGCTCGTCCATCCACACCTCTCCGTAGATCCCCACTTCGTCGACCGCTTCAAGGAGGAAGCAGCAGCGGTCGCCCGCCTGAGGCACCCCCACATCGTCCAGGTGCACGATTTCAATGTCGATGGGGACACCTACTACATGGTCATGGAATA
>CAZJUE010000260.1:0-3918 GCA_964549025.1 uncultured Anaerolineaceae bacterium
GAGTTTGCTGCACCATGGCGATACCGAGTTTTCGCACCTGGTGAGTGGCCATCCCGGTGATGTCTTCTCCGCCGAAGCGGACCGCTCCACGCGTGGGCGTTTCCAAGCCAACGACCAGCTTGAGCAACGTGCTCTTGCCGGCCCCATTAGGACCGACGATGGCGAGGAGCTCGCCATCGTCGGTCTTCAGGGTCACACCGTTAACCGCGGCGAGACCCCCAAAGTGCTTCTCGATTTGATCCAGTTCGAGAAGGGACACCTCGTCGCTATTGCCCAGGTACGAAGGGCTCAAGCGGGCTGGCGTGAACCAACAGTTCGAACCACCAATCGCCGGCCTCATTAAGCCCTTCGGGGGCTGGACCGGCAGTGATTCTGGTGAAGATTGGCCGCGCTTGTGCCAGTTCACCCCACTCCGTCCAAGACAAGGTGTGTGCGTATCCAGGCAGCTCGAACTCGTTGTCGTGCACATACTGGGCGATTGCTTCCGGATCGTCGCCAACGGCCTCGACCGCCTGGGCGACCATGGTCACGATCCCATAGCCGGCCACCGCGTCGTCCGACATGAACTCGTTGTCGGAGAAATCCAGATAGCGCCTGGCCAGATCGGCGTAGCTGTCGCTGAAGTAGTCGGCGCAGGCGAAATCGGAGTAGCGGCCGATCGCGAGTTCCTGCAGGCCCCCGACCACCAGGTTGGGCGGCGTCCATGCGCCGGTAACTGGCACATTCCCGGCCAGGTCGGCCGACAGGGTGACGATCGCCCCGTTGCCCGGCGGATGCCCGGTTGCCACGATCATCTCCGCCTCGAAGTCAGCCATGGCGCGCACGAAGGGCGTGAAGTCGGTGCTCGGCGGAACCGGCGCGACCTCGATGGTGAAATCGATGCCTGAATCTGCAAACGTGTTTTCCAGGGCTGACTTGATCGCCTGGCCCCACGGGTAGTCGGCAACGATTGCCCCGACTTTGGTGAATCCCTGTTCCTGTGAGTACTGGAGAACCGGGCCAGCGTCCATCGGTGCTGCCGGGAGGCAGGTGCGGAAGGTGTAGCGGCTGGCCTGGGTCAGGGCCGCATCGGTGCCGGACTTCACCAGGAAGAGCGGCACGTGCAGCTGCTCGGCCTCGGCGGCGACCGGGGCGCCGACGCCACTGGAGATGACGCCTCCAACCGCGACCACGCCATCCTCGACCAGTCGATCGTAGCGGTCGACGCCGATATCACCGTCGTTTTCCGAGTCCTGGACGATGATCTCGATCATGCGGCCGTCGACGCCGCCTGCTTCATTGATTTCCTGGGCGGCGAGCGCCATGCCGTCGCGCACCTGCACGGCCCACGGCACGAACGTGACGGTCAAATCGCTCAGTTGACCGATTCTGATCGGCTCCATGGGCTCGGCTTCGGTTGGCTCCGGAGCTTCGGTGTCAGCCGGGGCTGGCGCTTCGGTGTCGGCTGGTGCTGGGGCTGGTTCCTCGGTGGCCGTTTCAGCGCCTCCGCAGGCAGCCAGCACCAGCGCAAAAACCACCAGTGAAGCAATAATCCAAAATCGCGAACGTTTCATCGGTCTCTCCTCCTCAGTGTTATGTTCTCGGGCGAAATATCCCTTAAGTCTGCGCATGCTCTCCTCCAGGCCTTACTAATGGTCCGATGACGGAAGCTCAGCGTTTCATCATTCACTCCTCCCCGTCCCCTCGGTACCCAGCGTAGCATAAGGAGTAAGATGACTGGTACCTGGTGGCAAGAACCTACCGGAGTGGGAACCGTTCGACGGGCACAAGGGTTCGGTTGGGCTTGATAAGCCCCATCGCTTTGGGTAGCAGGTTGAAGCGTGGCCGGGTAGTCCGACAGCACCTGCTGCGGCAGCGGGTTGTTGAGGCCGAAGGGCGTGGCGCTTCGCCAACAGTGCGATGTGAGCCAACGCACACGGAGCCGGCTCGGCGGTGTCCGATATCGTGTCTTGGCTGGGTGACATACGTACCAGTCGGTACGGATATTGTATCATTAGCTTATTGGGTGACCGCGAAGTCCTCCTCACTCGGACTGGCCACGATCGATCACTGGGGCAAACAGCGATAAAGGAAAGGAGCTCTCGATGAGTGCTAAGGTTGCTGAGAAGCAGATCATGCGCGCTCTAGACCTGCCGCTCTACTATAACGCGGTGGACATCCTGGAGCGGAACTTGCCAGAGCGAGCCGATAAGGTGGCGCTCTACAGCAAAGAGCGTCAGCTGACGTTCAAGCAGGTTTCGGGCGAAGTCAATCGGGTGGGGAACGCACTCACCAAGCTTGGCGTTGGGTTTGGCGACGTGGTCGGCATCCTGTCGCTGGACGTGGCGGAGTGGGTGACCTCCTACTTCGGCACGATGAAGATCGGTGGGATCGCTTTGGGGATGAACACCCTGCTTACCCCTCATGAATATGCACACATCCTGCGGGACAGCCGCGCCAAGGTTTTGATCGTGCATCAGCAGCTGTTGGAATCAATCGAGCAAGTGCGGGACGACGTGGAAACCCTGGAGCACGTGATCGTCATCGGCGAACCACAACGCTCCTCCGACCGCAGCTTCTCTGAGTGGATCAAGGGCGAATCCGCCAAGCTGGACGCCACGCCCACCCACCGAGAAGACACCGCTACACTGATGTATTCCAGCGGGACCACCGGTGAACCCAAGGGCGTTCCGCACGCGCACAAGGACCAGCCACTGTGTGCTCAACTGTGGGGCGTTGATACGCTAGGGATCCGGGAAGACGATCGCACCTTCTCCATCGCCAAGCTGTTCTTTGCCTATGGCATTGGTGGCAACTTGACCTTTCCTTGGTACGTGGGCGCCAGCATAGTGCTTTACCCGGGTCCGCCGGCCAAAGCCGAGAACGTGTTGGAGCTCATCGACGAATTCAAGCCCACCATTCTCTACAATGCGCCTACAGGCTACGCCATGCTGCTCTCGAGGGACGAGCTGACCGAGCAGTACGACCTCTCGTCCTTGCGTCTGGGTGTATCCGCCGGCGAATCGCTTCCCGCTCCCATCTGGAAAGCCTGGAAGGAACGCACCGGGGTGGACATTATTGACGGCATCGGATCCACCGAAGCCCTGCACATCTATGTTTCGAATCGTCCTGGGGATATTCGGCCTGGCAGCAGCGGCAAGCCGGTGCCAGGCTACGAAGTCAAGATCGTCGATGAAGACGGAGCCCCGGTGCCGCAGGGAGAGATCGGCAACTTGCTGGTGAAGGGCGAGACTTTGGCGCCCTACTATCTACATCAGTTCGACCGCAGCCGGCAGACTTTCATCGGAGAGTGGACCTTCACCGGAGACAAATACTTTGTGGACGAGGACGGCTACTACTGGCACGCCGGACGCTCGGACGACATGATGAAGGTTGGCGGCATCTGGGTTTCTCCGGTGGAGGTCGAAAGCACGCTGATCAGTCACCAGGCTGTGGTGGAGTGCGCAGTTGTGCAGCAAGCCGATTCGGCCGGCCTCATCAAGCCCAAAGCCTACATTGTGCTCAAGGACGGCATCCCCGGGACGGAAGAACTGGCGGAGGAACTGATCGCCCACTGTCGCGAGAATATGGCCGACTACAAGCGGCCGCGCTGGATCGAGTTCGTCGACGAACTGCCCAAGACCGCCACTGGAAAGATTCAGCGCTTCAAATTGAGGGATTGAGAACCGATCGGATTCGGAAATACGGCCGATCGGTTGCCACCAGCGAGGCTACCTGCCTTCGCTCTGTAAGCTGGATTAGAACGCGAAAAGCCGGGCGGCGTTATCGCGCAGGACCTGGCGCTTGGCCACGTCCGAAAGCGGCAGCGCATAGAAGTCCCGGATGTTTTGTCCGATGTCGGTGACCAGCGGGCCCGGCCAATCCGTGCCGAAGATCGCGCGGTCGGCAAACCGCTCCAGCCAGGGGAAATACTCGAGC
>CAZJUE010000261.1:0-3316 GCA_964549025.1 uncultured Anaerolineaceae bacterium
CGCCCGGTCAAGGCTCGGTGTAGGAGACAGATGATTGGAATCAAAACGCCCCCCCTTGGTCGACAAGGGAGGGCGTTGGATGGGCAGACCGGCAGTCTACCTCGAAGCGGTAACCGTGATCCCGAAGTAGTTGAGAATGGGCCCGGTTATTCCCCGGCTCAGGTCTCCCAGGTTTAGCCACATCCGGCCCAAAATGTACTGTGGCATAACTTGCACCGGCTCCCGCTTGAGGCGGAAGCTGATCCGGTACTCGGCCTGCTCATGCGCTGTCACCCAGCCGAAGATCGGCGGGCCGTCGCTAGTGCGGACCGCCACCAGGTCGCCAACCTGGTATGCGCGAGCACGCCGCACCATCGCCACGTCCCCGATCTGCAGACCGGACCCGATATCGCCCTGATTGTAGATTGCGTAAGCCGCCTCGCCCCCCAGTGACTGCGGCCATAGCACCAGCGCGGCCACGATCACGATCGCCAGGATCACATAGCTGACTTTGAGCATCGCTCCACTCCAGTGACCCCCACCCGCTCCCGGCCGCAAGTAGCTGAGACAATTTGATCAGCCTCTGCCGGTACCGGCGAAGACTTCTTTTGGCAGCTCGATGCCGTTGGCGCTGAACCGATCAGCAAATTTGGGGCGCAGGCCAATGGATTCAAGCTTGCCCAGCACTCGGCCACCCCGGAAACCTTCCTGCTTGAATTCAAACAGGTCCTGCATCACGACACCTTCGCCCTCCATGCCTTGTACCTCGGCCACCCTGACCACCTTTCGGGTTCCATCTCGCATACGCTCCAGATGAACTACCAGCTCGACCGCCGAGGCCAGCTGTTCCCGAATCGCTCGCAGGGGAAGCTCCATGCCAGCCATCATCACCATGGTTTCGATGCGACGCAGCGTATCACGTGGGCTGTTGGAGTGGATTGTGGTCAGTGAACCGTCATGCCCAGTGTTCATAGCCTGCAACATGTCCAGCGCCTCGCCGCCGCGGGCCTCGCCTACTACGATCCGATCCGGGCGCATGCGCAGCGCATTGATCACGAGTTGTCGGATGGTGACTTCACCCTCGCCCTCGACATTGGGTGGCCGATATTCCAAGCGCACGATGTGTTCGCGCTTCAGCTGCAATTCAGCGGTGTCCTCGATGGTGACGATCCGTTCGCGTCCAGGGATGAAGGCCGAAACCACGTTCAGCAGGGTAGTTTTGCCGGTCCCAGTGCCTCCCGAAATGATCATGTTCACCCTCGCTTCGACGCAGGCCTTCAGGAACGTAACCAGGTTGCGGGTCAGCGTTCCATTGGCAATCAGATCCTGCACCGTGTACGGCGTCTGAGCGAATTTGCGGATGGTTAGTGCCGGGCCGTCGAGCGCAAGCGGCGGAATCGTCGCATTCACCCGGTAGCCGTTCGGCAGCCGGGCGTCCACCATCGGCGAAGTCTCGTCCACACGCCGCCCCAGCGGTGACACGATGCGATCAATGATCCGGCGTAGGTGATCTTCGTTTTCAAAGACCACTTCGCTGGGTTCGATCAACCCTCGCCGCTCCACGTAGACTCCTTTAGGCCCGTTGACCATGACTTCGGTGATGCTGTCGTCCTGTAGCAGCGGCTCCAACGGTCCGTAGCCCAAGATGTCGGCAATCACCCACGCCAACAACCGCTCCCGTTCGACGCGGCTGTAGATCAGCCCTTCAGCGGCCAGCACCTGATTGAAATAAGATTCGATCTTTCGGGATAGACGGGCCCGGTCGTCATGATCCAGGTCACCCTCCGACTCGGCGAGCAGTAATTGCTGCACCCGATCCCGCAGGTGATACACGTCCGCATTCGTGCCCAACGCAGGGCTGGTCCGGGATTGCTGCACGATCGGCTGTTCGGGTCCGTTCAGGGCTGGGCGATTCGTAAACATTTGTGTGCCTCCGGCGGTCAGGGCAGTACCGGTATCACCAATTGCTGCCCGGGGAAGATCAGGTTCAAGTTTTCGATGTCATTGGCTTGGGCGATCGCGCGCACGGTCGAACCGTAGCGGCTGGCCAGGAGCGTCAGGTACTCTCCGCTCTCCACAGCGTGAATCAGGGTGGTCTGTGTGGCCTGCGCTAGCTGCACGGCGCGTTGGTAGCGCTCGAAAGCCACCCCGAAATTCCCTCGCGCGGCATAGGACTCGGCCTCCTGCAGGGCACTGAGCAGGGCTGCGTTATCTGCTCCACGCGCTGTCAGCCGTCCCCATTCGGCCGCCGCTCGATAGTGTACGACCGCGGCCTCGTAGTCTCCTTGTGCGCCGTGGGTTTCGGCTAGCTTAAGTTCTCCTTCGTACAGCCGCAGCGCTGCCCGCTCATCCTGTTCCGCAAGCGCCACCGCTCGCTTGAAATCATTCAAAGCGTCCGGGTAGTTCGGTACCGACATCTGGTGTTCGCCTCGCGCCATGTAGGCGTCGTAAAGCGTCTGCCGAGCAGTTCCTTGGGCATAATAACCAGTTCCAGTGCGCTGATCACATCACCCCAGTTGCCTACGTCGAAGTCGTTTTGCGCCTTCAAGTACAGGCCAGCCATCTCCCGCTCGCGTTTGATATCGGCATCCTGCGGTCGTAGCGCCAAAGCCTTGCGCAGATGACCTTCCGCTTGCGCGAGCGCCGCCAGCGAATCCTCCTGGCCGATGAGCACCGCGCGGCCAGCGCTGACATAGCTCTGGAACAATCGCTCGGTGACGTAGTCCGGCTGGTGACCGGGGTGCAGGGTTCGTACGGTTTCAAAGGCGGCGACCGCTTTCTCCCAATCCGCTCGCTCAAAGGCGGCTTCGCCATCGCTTAGCAGGTTTCCCAGCAACGTCTGGCGGTCGATGTAGATGATTTGGATGTCGGCGTCGCGGTAGTTGGGCTCGATTGCGATCAGCCGCTCCAAGCTCGCCTTGGCACCCAACCACTCGGCCGCCTTGATTTGTTGCATCGCTCGCTCGTAGATGCTCGCCAGCTCCCGTTCGGCGGCCATTTGGGCTCTCAACTCGGGAAGTGCAGCGAACGCGGGATCGAGCTCGGCGATCTGCTGCAATACCGCTTCGGCCTCATCCAAGCGACCGACCCGCATCAGAGCTTCAGCATCCGCCCGGCTGGCTGTCAGCCTGGCGCTCATGAGCTGTTGTTGGACCTGCGCGCTGGCAATGCTCAGCTGCTGACCCATCCAGCCGGAGTAGGTTCGGAAAGCCAGATAGGCCATCCCGAGCACGGCGGCAATCGTCGTGATCCGCAACAGCGCCCGGCTCAGTTTTCGTCGCCCCTCGATGGCACGCTCGCCGACAGCTACCCCTGGTTCCTACAGAACCTGCATCAC
>CAZJUE010000261.1:3326-3882 GCA_964549025.1 uncultured Anaerolineaceae bacterium
TCCAACCCCTCCTTGAATTGGAATTCATTGCGCAACGAACGCAAATCCTGCTCGGCTGGGAAGAGCTCGATCAGCTGATCTACAATCCGCAAGCCCAGTTTCCACTCGCCTTGCTGAAGGTGTCTGGCGGCTACCGGATAGAGTGGGTGCTCAAAATAGGAATCGGTCGACATGTTGCCTCCTGTGGGCGGCTAGCCTCCACTCCCGTTCAAGGTGGCGAAGAAGTCCACCAGGATCGGGACAGAAGGACCCAGGATCACCGCATACATCGCTGGGAAAATCAACAGCGTAAGCGGGAACAGCATCTTCAACGGCATCTTGCGCACCTGCTCCTGGGCTCGAAAGCGCCGCTCAATTCGCATCTGCTCAGCCTGGGCTCGCAGCGTGTCCTTAATGCTCATCCCGAGCTGGTCGGATTGCAGAATCACCGCCACAAAACTGGCGAGCTCCAGTTTCCCGACCCGATCGGCCAGATTCCTCAGCGCTTCGCGGCGGGGGATTCCCATCCCGACCTCCGCCACCACCCGTCCGAACTCCGCAGCCAAAGGAGACTTCC
>CAZJUE010000262.1:0-3817 GCA_964549025.1 uncultured Anaerolineaceae bacterium
ACCGACACCGTCCAGGGCATGACCCGGATCCGGGATCAGGTGCAGGAGACCGCCAAGCGGATCAAGCGGCTGGGCGAGAGCTCGCAGGAGATTGGTGAAATCGTGCAGTTGATTAGCGACATCACCGACCGCACCAGCATCCTGGCGCTTAACGCTTCGATCCAAGCCGCCTCGGCCGGCGAAGCCGGACGGGGTTTTGCGGTGGTTGCCGAAGAAGTGGAGCAGCTGGCGCTGCGATCAGCGGAAGCGACCACCCAGATCGACTCGCTGGTGCGTACCATCCAAAGCGAGACCAACGCGGCGGTGGAGGCGATGGAGTCCACCACTCAGGAGGTGGTGGCGGGATCTGCGTTGGCCGACGAAGCCGGCGCGGCGCTTCAGGAAATCGAAGCCGTTTCCAAACGGCTGGCCGAGCTAAACCAATCGATCTCGAAAGCCTCCCAGTCACAGGCCCAGGGTTCCGAAGCGTTGGCCAAAGCGATGCGCGAGATCTCCGAGATCGCCTCGCAGACTACCAGCGGCACGCGGCAAGCGGCTGCATCCATCAGCCAACTTGCCGCGCTGGCCGAAGATCTACGAGCATCAGTGGGCACCTTCAGGCTGCCCGATCCCTCCGGAGCCGGGACCAACGGCAGGGAAGCCACTGAGCCGGAGACTCCAACCGTTCCAGCGCCGCAGGGTTGATCGCCAAGAGGCGCACCGAGCCAAGACGCATATGAGCGCACGAAGCGTCGACCAGGTGGTTCTCAAGCAGTTCATCGAGGAGGCCGAGGGCTACCTCCCGGCTATCCAGGAAGGCGTCGATGCCGTCGACTCGGGTAGCTTGGCACCGGAACTGCTTGAGGCGGCCCACCGGTATGCCCACACCATTCGGGGTACCGCCGCGATGGTCGGTCTGACCGAGCTCAGCCGAGCCGCCGAGCAGCTCGAGCAGTTGCTGCTGGAGCTGATGGAAAGCGAGCTTGACCCCGATGGCGGCGCTGCGGCTCGCGCTCAAGAGCTGATCGAACAAATCGAATCCGCGCTGCAAGACGTCGGCGCGGAGGAAGATCCCGATCCCGAACTGCTGGATGTTTTCGCGCTCGAGGCCGAAGAGCACCACGACAGCATCGGGACTGCACTCTCCGAGTTGAAGCACGACCCGGACGACCGCAAGAGTCTGCGCCAGCTGCGGCGCACGGTACACACACTCAAAGGCGCGGCTGGCGTAGTGGGACAGGCGCTGATCGCCCAGCTCTCGCACCGCATGGAAGACCTGCTGGGCCAGATCGTCGACGAATCCCAATCGGTGGACGAGGCTCGCCTGGATCTGATGCTCGCCACCTCCGATCTGATCGGCGCGCTGCTGGGCGGCGAATTGGAACCAGATCAAGTGACCGAGCAAGTTGCTGAGCTAGCCAATCGCTACTCGGACATGCTCGCGCCGCAAGCGCTTTCGCTCGATGACGGCCTTGAATCGGAAGAGCCGGAGCCTGCGCCGCTGACTGGCCCAGATGGCGAAACGACACCGGATGTGGGTTACCAATCGACTGGCGATAAGACCGCTCGAACCGTCGGTGAGTTCGTCCGCGTACCGCTTGGCTTGCTCGA
Organism: uncultured Anaerolineaceae bacterium; assembly: GCA_964549025.1. Taxonomy (GTDB): domain Bacteria; phylum Chloroflexota; class Anaerolineae; order Anaerolineales; family E44-bin32; genus JADFRG01. The sequence continues at coordinate 1,591 of CAZJUE010000262.1, forward strand.
TGATCTGGTGCAGATGGTCAGCGAATTGGTGATCAACCGCTCGGCCTTCGAGCAGCACCTGAGTAGCTACGCCGAGGGCGTGCGCGAGCTCAAGCAGACGACCGACCGGCTGCGTGCGATTTCCTTCAAATTGGAGTCCGACTATGAGGTGCCCGCGCTGGGACGCCATCGGTTGCCGGTTCCCGACGCAGAACTGCCGTCCCCAGGTTCGGAACCCGGCAGCGCACATGGATTCGACGACCTGGAGTTCGACCGATACACTGAGTTCCATCTGCTCTCGCGCGAATTGACCGAGGCGGTCAGCGACGTCCGGACCATTGCCGGCGAGATGAATGTGCTGTCAGGTGAGTTCGACAACTTCGTGAAACGCGAACGTCGGGTCTCCACCGGCGTCCAGGAAGCGCTGATGCGCAGCAGGGTCGTGCCGCTGTCCACCTTGGCCCCCCGGCTGCGCCGCACCGTTCGCACCGCCGCCCGCGAGGCGGGCAAGCAAGCTGAGCTGCAAATTGAAGGCTCGAACATCGGCCTCGACAAGGCCGTATTAGAGGAGCTGGCCGATCCGCTGCTCCACCTGCTGCGCAACGCAGTGGCGCATGGGATCGAGCCGCCGGAAATGCGCGAGCTAATCGGCAAGTCGACCGTCGGCTCGATCTGGCTGCACGCCACACGGGAGGGCGGCGAGGTCGTGCTGGAGATCGGTGACGACGGAGCCGGGCTTGAGCCTGAGCTGATCCGTTCGGCCGCGGTCGACAGCGGTCTGATCTCCGATGATGAGGCCCGCCAGCTTCCCAACGAGCAAATATTGGACATGATTTTCCTGCCCGGTTTGAGCACCGCCGGAGAGGTCAGTGAAATCGCCGGACGCGGCATCGGACTGGACGTCGTCCGCGGCTCGGTGCGCAATTTGAAGGGTGCGATCGAAGTCAACTCGCAGCCCGGCGATGGCACCCGTTTCACGCTTCGACTGCCACTGACCCTGGCTGTAGCGCAAGCCCTGTTGGTTCACGCCGGCGACGAGCAATATGCAGTGCCGCTGCGCTCGATCCATCAGGTTCTACGTCTGGCACCGCAGCAGTTGCTCTCCGACAATGGCAGCGCACACGTGGCGGTCGGCGAACGACTTTATCCCGTACTGCACCTGCGCGAGGCGCTCGGATTGCCCGCCTCAACCGACGAACCCCCGTCCCGACAGCCGGCGTTGCTGCTTCACGCCGGAGGCAAGCAGACGGCACTTCTGGTCGATGCCATCGTCGGAGCGCGCGAGATCGTCGTTAAAGACCTGGGCCCTGGCATCGGCCGAGTGCCCGGTGTATCGGGAGCGACGATCACCGGCGACGGCCGCGTGGTATTGATCCTCGACCCCATCGAGCTCGGCGCAGCCGCGCCGCATCGCTCACCCCCAATGCCCACTACCGACCGCCCTGACCCTGAGCGACCGCTGCTGGTGATGGTGGTGGACGATTCCTTGAGCGTTCGCCGGGTGCTGAGCAAGCTGATTGAGGGAGCCGGATGGGAAGCCAGCCCCGCCCGGGATGGAATGGAAGCCCTGGACTTGCTGCAGGCAGATTCGGGCCGTCTGCCGGACGTGATATTGGTGGACATCGAGATGCCGCGCATGGACGGGTACGAATTGATGGCCGCCTTGGGCAACGACGAGCAGTACCGAGCCATCCCACAGCTAGTACTCACCTCGCGCGCAGCCGCAAAGCACCGCCGCAAGGCGATGGAGGCCGGCGCTGCCGGGTACGTGGTCAAACCCTACCAGGACGAGCAGCTGCTGGAGCTCATCCGTAGCTTGGCGCAGCGCGCGCAAGAACCGGTAGACGCATGAGCCAGAGCGTCATTCGCCTGCTGCGCTGCGAGGCCGCCGGTCAGCAATTCACGCTCAATAAGGCCTACGTACTCAGCATTCGCTCGGCGGAATCGCTGCTCTCTGACCCAGATGAGGGCAGTGCCCAGGCACTCCAGTCGACCATTACCCATCCGCTGGCGGGCTGGCTGTCCATTGGCGGCGGCCAAATTCCGGTGGCCGATCTAACCGCCCGCCTGCAGGCCGAGCCGCCGGACGCCGATTCGATTCCTGAGGGCGGCAACGGCAAGATCGTTGTGGTTGGCGACGAGACCAGCGGTCCCCTGCCGCGCCGGCAAAGCGCGTGGGGTCTGCTCGTCGATCGAATCCGCGGCGAGCAGGTGGTGGAACGACGTCAGCTGCTGCCGCTGCCGCCGT
>CAZJUE010000263.1:0-2694 GCA_964549025.1 uncultured Anaerolineaceae bacterium
GGTGATCGACCGGGCCGGCTACGGCGAAGCATTCGTGCACCGCACCGGCCACGGGATCGGCCTCGAGCCGCATGAGCTACCCAATGTGCGATCGGGGGAAGCTACTCCGCTGAAGCCCGGCATGGCGTTTACCGTCGAGCCAGGCATCTACCTGCCAGGGCGCGGCGGCGTGCGGGTCGAAGACGACGTGGTGGTAACCGAAAGCGGCGGCCGCAGCCTGACCTCACTCCCACGAGAGCTGCAGATCATCGGGTGAGATCGGTATCCACCCGCAAGGAACCGCGGAACCGACGGATGCACGTGCGATGCCATCGTTGATTGCTCGCGGCGAGCCGTTCTTCTTCCCGGGTGGGCCAGCCGGCTGCCTGTTGGTGCATGGGTTCAGCGGCTCACCGGACGAGATGCGCTGGATGGGCGAGTACCTGGCCGAGCATGGATTCAGCGTGCTTGGGGTTCGGCTATTCGGGCACGCCACTAATCCGGCCGACATGAACCGGGCGCGCTGGCGCGATTGGCTGGCCAGTGTGGAGGACGGCTTCCACCTGCTGGCCGATCAGTGCAGCCAGGTGGTTGCGGTCGGCTTCTCGCTGGGCGGGGCGCTCTCGCTGCTGGCCTCGCGGCACCTGCCGCTGGCCGGCGTGGTGGTGATGGCCACTCCTCTTCACGTGCCCGATGCCCGCGTCCGTCGCCTGCGTTGGGCCATTCCCATGGTGAGCAAGTTCATGCCCTTCTTTGAGAAAGCGTCGGAGGGCAGTGTACCGCAAGCGGGTGAGCACAATTCCCACCTGCACTATCCGGTGTATCCGGTGCGCGCCGCCGCCGAGCTGCACGACGTGCTGACCGAGATGCGGCGCCGCTTGCCGTCGGTCCAGACGCCAGTCCTGTTGATGTACTCGCGTGCCGACCGGGCCGCCCCTCCAGCCGCGGCCGAAAAAATCCACGCCCAACTGGGCAGCCGAGACAAGCAGTTGCTCTGGATTGAGGAAGGCGGCCACACGATTCCGCGCGACGCTGGTCGCCAGGCCGCATTTGTCGCCGCCGAGCAGTTCGCCCGCCGGGTGACCTCGTGAGGCGCAGCGACCCGCAATGCCGCCGCAGGGTGCGAGCGTGCTGCGAAGCAGCTCAGGAGGCCGCTTGAGCGGCGAGCTGTGGAAGGACGGCACGCCGTTCTTCCTTCCGGGCGTCAGCGGCGTGGGCTGCTTGCTGGTGCACGGATTTACCAGCGCTCCGCAGGAGATGCGGGGCCTGGGCCGCCACCTGGCGGATCGTGATCACAGCGTGCTGGCCGTACGGCTGCACGGCCACGCGACCCGACTGAGCGCGATGAGCCGTTCGCGCTGGCCGGACTGGCTGGCGGCGGTGGAGGACGGCTACCACCTGCTGCACTCCTGTTCGCAGTCGGTGGTTTTGCTTGGTCTGTCGATGGGCGGCGCGCTGTCGCTGCTGGCCAGCCTGCGACTAACAGTGGCCGGGGTGGTGGCGATGTCGACTCCCTACGAGGTGCCCCCGCAGCCGCTCTTGCGATTCCTGCGCCATCTACTTCCACCGCTCAAGCTGCTCAGCCCGCTGCTGCGTTTCATTCCCAAGCCGCCACCATTGGACTACCAGGATCGCCAGGCCGCTCGCGAGCACCTCAGCTATCCGGTGTTGCCTTCGCGCAGTGTGGTCGAAATCGCCGAGCTGCTGGAGGTGATGCGTGCCGAGCTGCCGGCGGTGCGGCAGCCGGTACTGCTGATGCATTCGCGCCAGGACCGCGGCGTGTCCCCTGCCAACGCTGCCTCCATCTACCAGCGGTTGGGCTCGCCGCGCAAACAACTCAAGTGGATTGAGAACAGCGGGCATGTGATGACCGTCGAGCCGGCCCGTGAGCGGGTGTTTAGCGAGGCAGCACAGTTTGTGGAGCAGGTGGTGGGGTAGTTATTCGTCCCCGTCGTCCCCGTCTCGCCGGGACTTGCTGATCAGGTCTTCGGCGATGTGCGGCGGAACGTTTTCGTAGTGGCTGAATTCCATGGAGAATACGCCACGCCCGCCAGTCATCGAGCGCAGATCCGATGTATAGCGCTGTACCTCGGCCAGCGGGACCTGGGCAGTTACGACGCTCTTGCCGCGCTCGCTTTCCATTCCCTGCACCCGCGCCCGCCGGGTGTTTAGATCCCCGAGTACATCTCCCATGTTGGCTTCTGGAACCGTGATGCGCAGGTTCACCACCGGCTCGAGCATCACCGGCCCGGCATCGCGCACCGCCAGCTTGAAAGCTTCCCTTCCGGCGATCTCAAATGCTACCGCCTTCGAATCCACCGGGTGCTCCTTGCCGTCGGTGACTGCCACCTTGACCTTCTCGACCGGGTGGCCGGAAAGCACGCCGCTCTTCATCACCCCTTTTACGCCCTTTTCGATGGCCGGCATGAAGCCCTGGGAGATAGCCCCGCCGAAGACTTCGTTGACAAACTCGTAATCTCCCTCTTCCGACGGTTCTACCCGCATGTGCACTTCGGCAAACTGGCCGGCCCCGCCGGTCTGCTTCTTGTGCCGGTATGACGATGATCCAACTTTGGTGATGGTCTCGCGATAGGGGACGTCCGGGATCTCGGTTTCCAGCCCGACCTGGAATTTCGATTCGGCCTTGCGGATCGCAACGTCGATGTGCTGATCGCCCATCCCCTGCAGGATGGTTTCGTTGGTGCTCGGCTCCTG
>CAZJUE010000263.1:2704-3801 GCA_964549025.1 uncultured Anaerolineaceae bacterium
TGATGCCAGGAGAGCGTCGGATCCTCCTCGGCCAGACGGCTCAGCACGCTGCTGATCTTGGCCGAATCGGCCTGGGTCTTGGGGTTCACCGCCACCGAGTAGAGCGCGTTCGGGTAGGCTGGTGACGGCAGGTTGAGCGGGTGGCCTTTGTCGGAAAGGGTGTCGCCGGTCTGGGTTTCGGCCAGCTTGGCCACTACCCCGATGTCTCCGGCGTGCACGTGCTTGATCGGCAGCTGTTCTTTACCGCGCATCAAGTGCAGTTGGCCCAGCCGCTCCTCTTCGCGCTTGGACTGGTTCCAAGCCCGGCTGTCGGAGCTCAAGGTACCGGAGAAGATCCGCAAGTAGGTCATCCGTCCGACGAACGGATCGGCGGTGGTCTTCCATACATAGGCTGCCAATGGCCCGGCGTCGGAGGCTGCCAACTGCTCCTCGCCTCCGCTGCCCTCGGCGGTGCGCTCAGGGGCCTCCGCCGGCGAGGGAACCAGCTCCAGCATGGCCTCCAGCAGCGGGATCACTCCAATTCCGGCGGTAGCCGCGGTCACGAACACGGGAACGAAGGTGCCGGCCGCCACCGCCTGGCGGAAGCCGGTCGAGATCTCGTTGGCGCTGAGCTGCTCGCCTTCCAGGTACTTCTCCAGCAGCGCGTCGTTCCCCTCGGCAGCCGCTTCGATCAGCGCTACCCGTCCCTCTTCGGCCGCCGCGGCGTACTCCTCCGGAATGTCTTGCTCGGCCTTGCCCTCGGCCGGGCGGGCCACCATCTTGAACAGATCGATGACCCCTTGAAAATCCTGCTTCTCACCCATGGGCAGCTGGACCGGAATGAAGGTTGTCTCGCCGGAGAGCACGCTCAGCGAATCGAGCACTTGTTGGAAATCGGCATTCTCGCGGTCCAGTTTGCTGACCACGATGAAACGTGGAAGGTTGAATTCTTCGCAATAGCCCCACATCACCTCGGTGCCGACCTCGACTCCGGCCACCGAATCGACCAGCAACAGCACCCCCTCTACCACCCACAAGGCCGATATGGCCTCGCCCACGAAATCCATGAAGCCGGGGGTGTCCAGCAGGTTGAGTTTGTGATCGGAGAACTCAATCGG
>CAZJUE010000264.1:0-3800 GCA_964549025.1 uncultured Anaerolineaceae bacterium
GAAGCCGCGCCGAGCTCACCCGGCGCGCCAGCAGACCAGCCGGCGGACGGTATGCGCGGTCGATTGCTGCCATTTGGCGCCATGCTGGCGATGCGGTCTTGGTCGCAGATGGCGATGATCGCCTTCCTGCCGAAGTACTACAGCGACTTGGGATTCGGTCCGGCAGCCTTCGGTCTGATGGCGGCTCTGTTCATGGGTGGATCAGCGGTGGGAGGGGTGGTCGGCGGGTGGTTGGGAGACCGGATTGACAAGCGGCGATTGATCAGCGCCACCATGTTGTTGGCCGCGGTGCCGTTGGCGCTGATGCCGGCTTACGGCGCCAGCAACTGGAGGCTGCTGCTGGTTCCCCTGGCCGGCGCATTGAGCGGTTCTTCACATAGCGTGCTGGTGGTGATTGCTCAGGGGATGCTGCCGCGCTATGTGGGGGCGGCCTCGGGAATGGTGCTCGGTTTTACTTTCGCGAGCGGGTCGGTCGGCGCTTTGGTGAGCGGCCTGCTAGCCGATCAGATAGGTTTCGGCGTGGTTTTCCAGCTGGCGGCCGGAACGCTGCTGATGGCTGGAATGCTGGCGTTGAGCCAGCCCTGGCAGCGCCGGGCGAAGCTCAACCTGTCCGAAGCTTAGCGCGGAATGGGGGAAAATCTCGTCGCCGGGCACCGGCCGCAAAACGTCTCAGCGCGGTTCCTGCTGGGCTGGGCCGTGGTCTAGCTTTCGGCCTCGCCCGGCTCATCTACGCTCGCACTCGCCTCGGCGGCGCTAGCCTCCGACTCCGGCATACTATCTCCATCGGCAGATTGGCTGGCCGGCTCGGCCGTCTCTAGCTTAGGCGCGAATTTGCGCAGTTGCTCGATGGAAACCCGGTTCATATGCCTGCAGCGCGTGCAACGCACGTCGTAGTGATTGCCCTCGCTCTCTTCCAGTGCCTCCAGCGCAAAGGCGATCTCTTCCTTCTTGATAGCAAAGCTCCAACCGCAGCGATAACAACGAAGTTGCATGCCGATTCCTCCGTCAGGGGCGGTCTTGACGCGGCCGTGAAAGCCCGGTGGCCACCCCGATTCCGGCCAATATCAGGATTCCGCCGATGACTCGCGGCAGCGGCGGCTGCTCGTCCAGCAGCAGGTAAGCCAGCACCGTCGAACCCACCGGCTCCCCCAGCAAGCTAAGCGATACCACGCTCGCCGGCAAGTACCTCAGCGCCCAATTATAGGTGGAGTGCGCAAACAGCTGTGGCCCCAGCGCCAATAGGCCTATCCACACCAGGTTGATGCTTGCGAAGCCGGTCAGCGATCGTCGAGCCCCGACGGCGGCCACCACCAGCGATACCGCGGCTACCCCGTAGGCCAGCCCAACGTAGGGCAGCAGCGACACCCGCGGTCGAACCCGTCGTCCGAGCATTACGTAACCAGCGCCAGCGATCGCGCCCGCAACGGCCAGCGCGTCTCCCCGCAGCGCCGGGCCGGAGAGCGATGCGAGGATTTCCGGGCAGGGCAGTCGCAGGCAGGCATCGCTGAAGCCGACCAGCACACTCCCAGCCAGCGACAGCGCCAATCCTAGATAGATCGCTCCAGAAACCGGCTCCCTGAGCACCCATGGTGAGAGCAGGGCCACAAACAGCGGCATGGTCTGCACCAACACCACCGAGCTGGCCACGCTGGTGTACTCGAGCGACGTGATCCAGGTGGCGAAGTGCGCCGCCAGCAGCATCCCCGCCAGCGCGATTTGCAGCAGGTCGGCCCGGCCGATGTGGCGCAGGTCCTGCCGATAGCGCAGCAGCACGATCGGTGCCAGCAACAAACTGGCAATGCCCATCCGGTAGGCGGCGATCACCAGCGAGCTGACCTCCGGTTGGGCGAAGCGGATCAGAATGGAGGAGCTCGAGGCCACCAGCACCCCGAGAACCAACCCCAATCCAGGCGGCGCCGCCGGCTCTGAACCTGGCCGGGGGGCGATGGACATCAGCGGCGCGCCTGGCGCCGGCGCCGCTCAGCGTTCGGGCAAAGGCCGTCCGCGGGCTGATTTTTCATAGCAAGCTTGACATTATATGTTGGCGGGGTCTAAAATAGTGAACGCTGACACAATCAAGCCGCCAGGCGCACAATGGTCGGCTTGACCACTCTCGGGGAGGAGAGATAAATGCCCTTTGAACTCCCGGAACTTCCCTATGCCTACGATGCGCTCGAACCACATATTGATGCCCGAACGATGGAGATCCATCATTCCAAGCATCACGCCGGTTATACCAATAACCTGAACGGAGCGCTCGAGTCCGCCCCCGATCTGGAGGGGAAGTCGATTGTCGACATCCTGTCCGATCTGAATGCGGTTCCCGAGGCGGTGCGGACCGCGGTACGCAACAACGGCGGCGGATACGCCAATCACAAGCTGTTCTGGAAAATCATGTCACCGGACGGCGGTGGTGAGCCGGGCGGAGATTTGATGGCTGCCATCAACAGCGCCTTTGGCGACTTCGCTTCCTTTAAGGACCAGTTCTCCAAAACCGCGGTCGGACAGTTCGGCAGCGGATGGGGCTGGCTGGCGGCTGATAGCGGCGGCGCGCTCAAGGTGCTTTCCACCCCCAACCAGGATTCCACCTATTCGCAGGGGATGACCCCGCTGCTGGGCGTGGATGTCTGGGAGCATGCCTATTACCTCAATTATCAGAATCGCCGGGCGGACTATGTGGCTGCCTGGTGGAACGTTGTGAACTGGTCCGAAGTCGAGCAGCGCTTCCAGGCTGCCAGCGGGTAACGCTTCGACTTCAGCCCAGGATTCAATTCCAGACCTCTGGAGGATATGAATGACGCATGTCATTACCAGTCTGTGCCTGAGAGACAGCTCGTGTGTGGATGTCTGTCCGGTCGAGTGCATAATCCCGGGCAAGCCGGTCGAGGAGTGGCCGTGGTTTTACATCGATCCCGACACCTGCATCGACTGCGGCGCTTGCATCCCGGAGTGCCCCTACGAGGCAATCTTTACTGAGGAGGAAACTCCGCCGGACTACGTCGCCAAGGGCGGCGAGGTGCTGAGCATGCCGGTGGGAACCGATGGCTTCGATCAGCCCTGGGAGGGCGAAGACGAGCATGGCAACCCGGTCAAGGTGTTTGCCACCCGGGTGCTGGAGGCCGGCGAAGAGATCGATCTCACCCCCGACATCCAGCCCAACTACGATTACTTCACGGAAGGCATGGGCTACAAGGCGCTGGATGAGTAACCTGCCGGCCTGACCAAAGGTGAGGGAGCCTTCGGGCTCCCTTTTGTATTACGCTGAGAGCGCTGACTTGAGAGGCGAAACATGAGCGAGTACCGAGTGGAGAAGGACTCACTAGGCGAGGTCAAGGTCCCGGCGGAGGCGCTGTACGGTGCGCAGACCATGCGGGCGGTGCAGAACTTCCCGATTTCGGGCCTCAAGCCATACCGAGCATTCATCTGGTCGATGGCGGCCATCAAGCGCGCCGCTGCAAAGGTGAATCTCGACCTGGGGCTGCTGGATGCGGAATTGGCCAAGCCGATCGGCGAAGCGGCGACCGAAGTGATGGACGGCAAATGGGACGATCAATTTGTGGTCGATCCGTTTCAGGCGGGCGCCGGCACCAGCCAGAACATGAACACCAATGAGGTGATTGCCAATCGGGCGACGTTGATCCTTGGCGGTGAACTCGGCAAGTATCGGGCGCACCCCAACGATCATGTCAACATGGCCCAATCGACCAACGACACCATCCCGACGGCCATCAGGCTCGGCTGTCTCTGGCGGCACCAGGAGCTGCTCGATGTGGTGGTCCAATTGGCGGCAGCGCTGCAGG
>CAZJUE010000265.1:0-3781 GCA_964549025.1 uncultured Anaerolineaceae bacterium
CCGGGCCGAAGAAGGCTTCGCCGGCGGCCACTGCCCGTATGGTGCGCAACATCTCCGACTGGTCGGCGCCTTTCAACACGTAGCCCCGCGCTCCGGCACGCATCGCGGCGAAGACCGAATCGTCGGCTTCCAGCATCGTCACCGCGATCACGCCCACGTGCGGGCTGGCGCGCAGGAGATTGCGCGTGGCTTCGATGCCGTTCATTTCTGGCATCTGCACGTCCATCAGCACCACATCGGGCACGGTCTCCACGACGCCCTCCACCGCCCCTTCCCCATCCGCGGCTTCACCCACCACCTCCAATCCGGTATGGAGGCGAACAGCGCTCGCAGCCCGTCCCGAAACAAGGTGTGGTCGTCGGCGATGAATAGCCGGATCAGGTCCTCGCTCATGGTTGGTGGAGCATCCGCACTCCGGCCACAAGTAGCCGGATCAGGTCCTCGCTCATGGTTGGTGGAGCATCCGCACTCCGGCCACAAGTAGCCGGATCGGGTCCTCGCTCATGCCGCTCCGGACGAAAACGGGATCTGCGCCACCACCCGGGTCCCCCCCTCCGGACGCCCCTCTATGCGGAACCATCCCCCCAGCTCCGCGGCCCGCTCTTGCATTGAATTCAATCCCACCCCCGCCTGGAGCGGTTGTGGCAGACCGGCCCCATCGTCCAGCACCTCCAGCTCCAGTCCATTCTCGACCTGGAGACGCACCGTGCAGTGCTGAGCGCGAGCATGGCGGGCAACGTTGGTCACCGCTTCCTGCGCAATGCGGAACGCTGCCACCTCCACCGCGGCGGGCAGGCTGGGCGTGACCTCCGGTCCTTCCACCACAATTCGCGGACCAGCGGGAGACAGCTGCGCCACGGCGCTGGCCCGCAGCGCCGGGATCAGCCCCAATTCGTCCAGCGCCGGCGGCCGCAGGTTGTACACCAGGCGTCGGATGTCGGCAATCGCGTCCTGCACCTCCCAGCGAAGCTGCAAGAGAATGGCGTCCGCCAGCCTGGGATCCTCTTGCAGCTGATTGCGGGCTGCGTCCAGCTTTAGCCCGAGGCCAGCTAACTGCGGGCCCAGCCCGTCGTGCAGGTCACGGCGCAGCCGCCTGCGTTCTTCTTCACGGGCCGAGACCAGCCGCTCACGCGACCGCTGCAGCGCAGCGCCTAATTTGAGGGCGTGGACTGCGACCGCGGCCTGATTGGCGATATCCCGCAGCAGCGTGATTTCGGCTTCGGTGAACGGCTCGCGCGGGCCGCGCGGAGCGCAGATCAATTGGCCGACGCGGGCACCTTGATACTTGAGCGGCAGCCTGAGTTGCTCACCGGTAGGCCGTCCACTCTCACTGGCAATCCGGTCCCCGTCCTCTTCCGGCAGCGCGATCGCCACATAGGGCAGCTTCAGCGTCCGGGCCACGGTTTCAGCGATGGAGGAGAGCATCGCCTCCGGCGCCGACGGACCTTCCATGCGCCGACCCAACTGCGCCAGGACATCGTATGGCTCATCGCGCTGGCCGTAGAGCATCCGGTTCACCCATCGCTGCAGCAAATCTCGGATCGGCTGAAAAAGCACCGCGACCAGACCTGTAGCAGCCAGCGAAATCAATTGGCTTCCGCGCGCCTGAAACAGCGCCCCGAGTGCACCCACAATCCCGACGTACAGAACGACGATCACGCCGGTCAGCGTCCCGTACACCAGTGTGCGATTGATGATCACATCGATGTTGTACAGGCGGTAACGAAGCACCGCGATGGCGACGGCCGCCGCGATCAAAATGGTGGATAAGTTCACTAACGTAAATGCCAGCTCGGCCGCGGCGCGACTGTCAGGGATCACGGCGAAAAATACAACGCTCGCCGCGCCCATCATGATTACCACCGCTATCGCATAGGTCAGCCACTTCAATTGCTGACGCTCGATGCCTGTGGACTGGTTGAATCGGACGATCACCGACGCCAGGCTTCCGATGGTGGCCAAGAGCCCTAACCCGCCCGCCAAGCCAACTGCGGCATCAAGGATCGGGGAACTGACCGCCAACGGATTTTGGACAATCCCGCCCAGCGCCTCCCACGAGCTGGGTGCCAGCGCACTGGTGACCATGCTCCCCAGGCCGCCAAATACCGCCGCCCATCCGACCGGAGCCCAGCGCGGCGAGGGCAACCGGCCATCAGGAAACAAGAGCAGCAGTAAGGACGCTGGGAGGATCCCTCGCGGGACATAGATCCACTGGGCCACCCAATGAACGACCGCAGGGGCGGGGATGAGCCGGCCCGGCGCGTTGGTGCTCAGGTAGACCAGGATGCCCAGATCAAGCGATTCCACTCCGCTGACCAGCCCAAGCCCGGTCAGAATCCAAGCAATGGGGTGACGAGGGCGGCGCGACAGAACCAACCCTCCCAGGAGCGCGAACACCGCTCCGCTGACGGGAACGGTGGCTTGATGCGAAAATAAGCCGATCGGGCTGCCGGCACGGACCATGCCCATTACCCAGATCACGACGCCGGCGCCGATCATCGCCAAGCTGAGACCTGTGATAGTCCAAGCTATGCCGGGCGAAATCGTGCGAGACGATTGCATCTCGACCTCCATCATACTGCCGCCGGTGGCTTCCCCGGCCGCTTTCACTGCCGCAGCAGCACGATTCCTATCAGGAGACATAGGAAGGCCAGCAGGAACGGCGCCATGAATCCGGCTCCGGTGATCAGGAAGACGATCCCGTATAGCGCCGCGGAACCGGCGGTCAGGTAGCCGATCCATGCCGGCAGCTCGGTCTGGAGCAGAGCGACGCCGAACAGCAGCTGACCTGCCAGCCAGGCCCAATAAGCTAGCTGCTCCGGAGTCGGGTAGGCGCCGGAATAGCCGCCGCGCGGATCGGTCGTCTGCAAGTAGACGAAATAGATGCCCGAGAGGCTGCCGACCGTGATTGCAGCCGTCCCCAATATCGGCACCCAGGCGCTGGCGCTCGTTTGCAATGTGAATGCAAGGAAAGCGAATCCAGCGGTCAGCAGCGCCACACTCACAAAGACAACCGCCTGACTCGCCAGCCAGCGTTGGCGGTGGGTCTGAACGATCTCGAGCCGCCGCTCGATGTCCTGGGTTTGATAAAGACCCGGCGCGTTCAGGAACGTTGAGCCTAGCATGCCAACGAAGCCGGCGATCAAGAGGATTGCGGACAGGCGTTGCGTATCCATTTCCTTTCTCCTTTGCTGACCAGGATCAGCCTCTTAAGAGCGCGACCCCGATGACGGCTGGCATCAAGAATGGTAATGCGGGCGCCCCGAAGCCGAGCAGCGCGGCGGCAAACCAGAATAAGCTCCAGCCGATGGTCGCCCAACCCATGCCTGGAGGCAGCACACCACTGCGCAGGATCCACCATCCAAAACCGGCCACGGCAAGGAAATGCGCCCTGTAGGCCACCCGGAAGCTGTCGCTGATCCACCCATCGAGCGCTTGGAAGAACGCCGGGACGCTGCCGGTACGCGCCGCCTCCTGCGCCGCCCACATTTCGACATCCATCCGGAAGGTGGAGTAGAGGTATCCGACGATCGAGGCGAAGCACACCAGGGTAAACGCCACCACGGCCAGCTGGCCGGCGCCGGCGCGCGCTAGCAATCGTGCCAGTAGGCCCAAGCCCACCAGCTGCACGATCCAGCCGACCGCAAACATCAGGATCAATGGCCGGAACGTGTCCACGTAGGGCGCACGTTGCGCCAACGGCCCCGAGATCATCGTGCTGAACTGTGCCGCAGCGCCGCTGACGAACATCACGATCAACGCAATCACCAGGCAGAAAATG
>CAZJUE010000266.1:0-3744 GCA_964549025.1 uncultured Anaerolineaceae bacterium
GCGCTGATCAGTAGTCCGGCACGGGCGGCAACGAAACTCCGTCGGCGGTGAGCGTACAGCGTACACCCCAGGCCTGTTCCACCGCCGATCGCCGCCAGGAGCGGCGGGATCGCGTCGGTATGTTCGAAGGTGAAAGTGCGCACGTAGTGCAAGCTGAACAGCGGAGGCCGCAGGCTATCGATCTCGGTCTGTGGAGCGGTCAGCGCCAGCGCGAGGCCGAGCAACGCACCAAAGCCGGCGATGGAGACTTCAGTTTTATTGTGGCTCAGCCATTTGCCAAGTCGGCTTCGGAGCAGCCTCCAATCCGGCCTCGCCAAGCTTTTGTCCGGATGGTCCGGTGCGGGAGCCGGCGAGCTGGGACGCAGCTGGCGGAAGGTGACCAGCCAGGTGAGGCTGATCCCGGCGGCGGCGATCAACACCAGGGAGGGAAGCTGTAGGTTCATTCAGGACAAGCCGGAATAGTATGCAGGCTGGAGAGCGAGCAGGCAATCAGACCCGGCTACTAAACCGGGCCCTACCTGGCTCCATCGCGATCCGGGAGAACGACCTGGTCAGCTTGGCGCAGCTATGCGTTGGCGAGGATCGGCGGTGTGCGCTTTTCGTATCCGTGCCGCAGGAACTGCAATTTGATGCCGGAGGCTATTTGAAGCCGAGTTCATTGCGGGAGATCACCAGCCGCTGGATCTCGCTGGTGCCCTCGTAGATCTCGGTGATCTTGGCGTCGCGGTAGTAGCGCTCTACCGGCAGCTCCTTGGAGTAGCCCATCCCGCCGTGGATCTGCACAGCCTCGTTTGCGCAGTAGTTGGCGGTCTCCGAGGCGTACAGTTTGGCCATCGAGGCCTGCAGCGTATAGCGCTCGCCGCTCTGCTTGGCGGCCTGCTTGGCCAGCGCTGCCTGATAGATCAGCAGCCGGCTGGCCACAACACGGGTTTTCATGTCGGCCAGCTTGAACGAGACGCCTTGAAACTCGCCGATGCGCTTGCCAAACGCCTCGCGGTTTCGGGCGTATTCCAGGCTGGCTTCGTAGGCAGCCTCTGCGATCCCCAACGCCTGCGAGGCGATGCCAATGCGACCGGCGTCCAGCACTTGCATTGCGATCTTGAAGCCCTGACCCTCTTCGCCCAGCCGATGGTCGACTGGGCACTGGTAATCCTCGAACACGATCTCGCAGGTCGCGCTGGCGCGGATGCCGAGCTTGGGTTCGGTCTTGCCGATATTAAAGCCTTCCCGCCCGGTATCGATCAGGAAGGCGGTGACGCCGTGATGAAGCTGTTCCGGATCGGTCATCGTGAAGAGTAGGATGTACTTGGCCACCGGGCCGCTGCTCACCCATGACTTGCGTCCATTGATCACATAATGGTCGCCGTCCAAGACCGCCCGCGAGCGCATGGCGCCGGCATCCGAGCCGGACATCGGTTCGGTCAGCGAATAGGCGCCGATCACTTCTCCTGAGGCCACCGGACGCAGGAACTGCTCCTTCTGCGGCTCGGTGCCATAGGCCTCGATGGCGTTGCAGAACAGCGAGTTATTGACCGACATGATGGTGCCATGCGCGGCGTCGGCTTTGCTGATCTCGCTTAGCGCTAATACGTAGGACAGGGTGTCCATTCCGGCTCCGCCGTATTGCTCGGAGACCTCAATTCCCATGAATCCCATCTCGCCCATTTTGCGGATGGTTTCCATAGGAAAATCGCCGCTCTCGTCGAATTCAGCGGCGATTGGGGCAATTTCGTTTTGGGCGAATTCCCGCGCCACTTGCTGGATCATCTCGTGCTCCGGAGAGAGCTCCAGCGTTGGGCCGGGTCGGGTGGCTTCGCTGATGGCCATGGGGCGGCGAGATTATAGCACGGGGCACTTGACGGAGCGCTTGGGCGGCTCTGCCGCTGCATTACAATCCATGCCGATGACCCAACCCGACGATCCGATCACCCCCGACGTATTCGCCCATCTGGTTGAACTGGCGGCACTGGAGCTCAGCGAGCAAGAGGCCGACTATCTGCGCGGCGAACTCAATCAGCAGCTGCGAGCCATTCACGATCTGGAAGCGATCGATCTGCCTGATCAGATCGAAATCACCTCTCACGGCGTCCCATACGCGCCGGAAATCCGGTCTGAACTAAGGGCGGACGACGAACGTTCAGCCGAGCTTGCCGATCGGATCCTCGAGCAGGCACCCGAGCTTGAGGATCGTTACCTGGTGGTGCCGGACATCCCTCACACCGAGCTGGAATGATCGCCACAGGCTCGCCTTGGCCAGACCAGCCGGCGACATTGTGCGCCTTATCAACCGCGCTTGCGCCAGAAGCCGCCCGTGACTGAACTGTGTGATCTCTCGGCGCGCCAGCTGGTCGCCGGGCTGAAAGCCAGCGAGTTCTCGGCGGTGGAGGCGCTCGAATCAACGCTGGCTCGCATCAGAGAGGTCGAGGGCCGGACCGGCAGCCTGGATGCCGACCCCGAACTCGAGCCTGACCGGCTGCATGCCTACATCACCATCACCGAGCAGCGGGCTGGCCAGCAGGCGGAGGCTGTAGATCGTCAACTGGCTGCCGGCGAGCAGGTCGGACCGCTGGCTGGGGTCCCCTTGGCGGTAAAAGACATCTTCTGCGTGGCCAGCACGGCCTCCACTGCGGCCTCGCGTATCCTGGCCAACTTCGTTTCACCCTACACCGCCACGCCGGTCGAGCGGCTGGAAGCCGCCGGATGCGTGACGATCGGTAAGGTCAATCTCGACGAATTCACCTACGGCTCGTCGAACGAGTCCTCTGCCTTCCAACCGACACCGCGCAACCCATGGGCGCTCGATCGGGTCCCCGGTGGATCGTCAGGCGGAAGCGCAGCGGCAGTGGCCGCCGGCGAAGCCACGCTCTCCCTGGGCACCGACACTTCGGGCTCGATCCGGCAACCGGCTGCATTCTGCGGGGTTGTCGGGCTCAAACCGACCTACGGGCGGGTTTCTCGCTATGGCTTGATCGCCTTCGCCTCATCGCTCGACTGCCCTGGCCCGCTGGCGCGCAGTGTGGAGGACGCCGCGCTGATGCTTTCGGCGATGGCCGGCGAGGATCCAATGGATGCCACCACTGCCGCGCTTCCGGCGGAGGATTTCTCCGCGCGCCTGGAAGCCGGGGTGAAAGGGATGCGGATCGGCATCTCGCCGGACTTCCTGCGGCTGCGCTACCCGGATCCGGAAAGCGGCGAGTTGTCCGAACAGGGTATTCAGCCTGAAATCGAGGCCGCAGTGCGGCGCACCGCGGATACCCTGGCGGATTTGGGCGCGGAAATCGTCGAACCATTGGCTCTGCCGAACGCAGGCTATGGAATCCCGGCCTACTTCGTGATCTCGCGGGTCGAAGCAGCCTCCAACCTGCACCGCTACGATGGGGTGAAGTACGGCTACCGGCACGCAGGTCCGGTGCACGACCTCGCCGAGCTCTATCGTAAAACCCGCGGCGAGGGCTTCGGCAGCCAGCCCAAGCTGCGAATCTTGATGGGCATGTACGTGTCTGGCGCGCAGTACGAGAAGCGCTATTACGAACGGGCCCTACGGGTGCGTACGTTAATCCGGCAGGATTTCGAGCGGGCGTTTGAGCAAGTGGACGCGCTGCTGGCGCCGACCACTCCCACCACCGCGTTTGGCATGGACCAGCTGTATGGCAACTCGGTCAGCATGCAGTACGCTGATCTGCTCACCGTGCCGGCAAATCACGCCGGCGTGCCGGCGCTGTCGCTGCCGGCCGGCTTGGACGA
>CAZJUE010000267.1:0-3740 GCA_964549025.1 uncultured Anaerolineaceae bacterium
GAGTAATCCGGAAACATCATGATCACGATCGCGGCCGAAACTCCGCTACAGGAAGATGTCCGACAAATGATCGCGGAACTCAATGCCGAGATGGCTCCACTGACACCGCCGGAGTACCAGTTTCAGATGACGGCGGAGGATATCGCGGAATCGGCGACGACGTTGTTTGTCGCCTGCGATGCGGACAAACGTGCGGTTGGCATGGGCGCACTTAAGGAGCAGGGTGGCGGACTTGGCGAGGTAAAGCGGATGTATACCCGGCCCATCGTCCGGGGCGAGGGCGTTGGCCGGCTTTTGCTGCAGCGGATCGAGCAGTTGGCCGCGGAAAAGAATATCACTCGCCTGGTTCTCGAAACCGGTGAAGCGCCGGCCTTCGAGGCCGCATGGAAAATCTACGAACGCAACGGTTTCACGGTGTGTGGCGCCGTCCTCGACTACCCGGATTCCGGCTGGTCGCGGTTTTACGAAAAGAAATTTGGATAGATGACCGATCTTACAGACCTGACCATTGCCGAAGCCCGCGATCAACTGACTGCGGGAAAGATCAAGTCGACGGAACTCACGCAGGCCTATCTTGATGCCATCGAATCGGCCAACGGCACGTTGAACGCTTATGTGAAGGTGACGGCGGAAAAAGCGCTGGAAATGGCCAGTGCCTCCGACGACCGGCTTTCGAAAGGCGAAGGCGGTGCGCTGGAAGGCATTCCGCTGGGCATCAAGGACCTCTTCTGCGTCGCGGGCGTCGACAGCCAGGCGGGCAGCCGCATCCTGGAAGGGTTCCGTCCCGAATACGAATCGACCGTGACGCGCCAGCTGTGGGACGCCGGCGCCGTCATCCACGAGCAGAGCCACGTCACCGGGGTCGAGCCCGGATCGCCCAACGTGGTGACGACCGGGGTGGGGCGCGTGGTGGTCGATCACGTGATCCTCGCAGGGAATGGCTATCTCGGCGGGTTGCAGCCCGAGGTCTCGCGGTCGGTGATGCCGATCAACAACTTCATCGTGGCAACCGAACCGCTGGGCAGTCGTGCCGCAGAGGTGCTGACCCGCGACATCGCCGTCGCGGACGCGCGCTTCGTGGTGAACTACTTCCGCCTCAGCCAGGACGGCCGACTGCTTTTCGGCGGCGGAGAGAGCTACGGCTACCGGTTTCCCGACATCCGCAAGACCGTCACCCGCCCATGGGTATTGATGGAAATCTGCGGCGGCCAGACCCACTCGATCATGCGTCATGGGATCGATAGGCTGCTGCCGGAGCAGGTTGAACTGGTGCACGGCCCGGGATGCCCGGTGTGCGTTACGCCACTCGAGCAGATCGACAAAGCGCTGGCAATCGCCTCCCGCCCGGAGGTGATCTTCGTATCGTATGGCGACATGCTGCGGGTTCCCGGCAGCGGTAGGGATCTGTTCGCGGTCCGGGCGTCCGGAGGAGACGTGCGGGTGGTGTACTCACCGCTGGATGCGGTCGCGCTGGCACAGCAGCATCCCGAACGAGAGGTGGTCTTCTTCGCCATCGGTTTCGAGACCACCGCGCCGGCCAATGGCATGGCGGTCGAACACGCCGCGGTCCAGGGATTGGACAACTTCAGCATCCTGGTTTCGCATTCGCGAGTTCCGCCGGCGATGGAGGCCATCCTGAGCTCACCTGCCTGCCGCGTACAGGGTTTCCTGGCCGCCGGACACGTTTGTGCGGTGATGGGATATTGGGAGTATCGGCCGATCGTGCAGCGCTACGGCGTGCCGGTGGTAGTCACCGGCTTCGAGCCGCTCGACATATTGCAGGGCGTGCTGCTCGCAGTACGCCAGCTCGAGCAGGGGCGCGCCGAGGTTGAGAATGCCTACTCCAGGGCGGTGGTCGAAGCCGGCAACCAGGAGGCGCAGGCAATCATCGACCGGGTGTTCACCGTGTGCGATCGCAAGTGGCGGGGGATCGGCAATATCCCTGCAAGCGGCTGGCGGCTGCGGCCAGAATACGCCCGGTTCGACGCAGAGATCAAGTTCTCGGTGGAGCAAATCGCACCGCTGGAGTCGGCGCTCTGCATCGCGGGTGAGATCTTGCAGGGCTTGAAGAAGCCGGTCGACTGCGAGGCCTTTGGCCGCGAATGCGCGCCAAACTGTCCCTTGGGAGCGACGATGGTCTCCGCCGAGGGCGCCTGCGCCGCTTATTACCGCTATGCTGACCCGGCGGTCTGAGCGGGTCGGGGCCGGATAGGGCCGACTGCGATGTCGAAAGAACTGCCCGGTATGCACGAACGATCGCCTGGCGCGGCTGAGACCCAGCACGAACCATTGAGCTTCGAGAGGCCGGTGTGCCCGGTACCGCTCGAGCCTCACCAGCAGATCGCAATCGGCCATGGCAGCGGCGGCCGACTGATGCATCGATTGATTGAGCAGCACTTCCAGCCGCGCTTCGAGAATCCGATCCTGGCGCGCGGCGACGATGCGGCGCGCCTAGAACCGCAGGGTGACGCGGAGCTCGCGATCAGCACCGATTCACACGTGGTCTCGCCGCTGTTCTTCCCCGGCGGTGATATCGGCCGGCTGGCAGTGTGCGGTACTGTGAACGATCTGGCGATGCTCGGCGCCGATCCGCTGTACCTGACCGCCGGGTTCGTGCTGGAGGAGGGGCTGCCGATCGAGCTGCTTGAGCGAGTCGTCGACTCGATGCGGGTGGCGGCCCAAGAGGCCGGGGTTGCGATCGTCGCTGGCGACACCAAGGTGGTTGAGCACGGCAAGGCCGACGGCCTCTACATCAACACCGCCGGGCTCGGTCGCATCGCCGCCGGGACTCGGATCAGCGGACAGCAGGCCAGGCCAGGGGATCAGGTGATCATCTCTGGCCCGATCGGCGATCACGGGATCGCGGTGCTGAGTGCGCGCGGCCAGCTTGGCCTGGCAACTGAATTGCAAAGCGACGTGGCGCCGCTGAACCACCTGGTCGAGGCGATGCTGAAGACTGGCCGCGAGATCCATGTGCTGCGTGATCCGACCCGCGGCGGCCTAGCCACCAGCCTGAACGAGATCGCCCGCGCTGCCGAAGTCGGAATCGAGCTAGACGAAGCCGCCATACCGGTACGGCCGGCGGTGCAGTCGGCCTGCGAGCTGCTGGGTTTCGATCCGCTCTATGTAGCCAATGAGGGCAGATTGATCGCCATCTTGCCCGCCGAGCACGCTGAGGTGGTGCTGGCCGCCATGCGGCAGCAGCGCTACGGCGAGCAGGCAGCGGTGATTGGCGAAGTGACTGCGCAGCCTATGAAGCGGGTGCTAATGCGCACCGCGATCGGCTCGCGCAGGTTGATCGACGAACTGAGCGGGGAGCTGCTGCCCCGGATATGTTGAGCGAAGCGAAGTCCCTATGGGTTTGAGCGAAGCCCCTAGGCGCCAATTGAAGCCTCAAGTGGGCTGAGCCGCGCCATCACCGCCCGGTGATCGGAGAGCGGCCCACCGACACCCTCCACATGTCGGGCCTCGACTACCCGCCAAGCAGGCCCCGCCCGATGCAAGAACAGGTAATCCAGCCGGCTGTGGCGCAGCGGCGCTCCCCAGGGCCAGCGCAGCGTGTGGGTGGTCGCGTCGGCGCCCGGATGCAGCGTGCGGAAGGTGTCCAGCCAGCTGTGGCGAGTGTCCTGGATGTGCGGAGCGTGCTCCGGCGCGTTGAAATCCCCACCGATCACCGCCGAACGCTCCCCGGCCACGCTGGTGACCCAGGCGCGTAGATCGGTTAACTGCGAGGCGTTCTG
>CAZJUE010000268.1:0-3715 GCA_964549025.1 uncultured Anaerolineaceae bacterium
CGAATTCAATGTCCACTGGTGCTCGCTGCGTCTATGATCGGATTATATACAGGCATACCAAACCCCCCGAAGCACGGCCGGTAGGACCTTTTTCCCACCCACTACCTCTGACCGGAGTGGCTATGCGCAGCGCGCCCCAGCCGAATTGCCGAGCAGGCTCCGGGGAACAGGTGGGCAAACCGGCCGGTCAGCCCCGGAAAGCCGGGACTTGGCGCACGGAAACGAGCGCCTCGACCCCCAGCCGGTCGGCTCGTGATGTCAGCAGATTGACCTACGGCGCCGAACGCATCAATCACTGGTCTGCCCGACAAGTAGAATACGCCACCGGAGAATACGCGCCATGCATATCGAAACCAAACTGATCCACGCCGGCCAAGCGCCGGATCCCACCACCGGAGCGATCATGACCCCGGTGTACCTGAACTCCACCTACCGGCAGGAGGCGGTCGGAAGACACAAAGGATTCGAATACTCGCGTACCGGCAATCCGACCCGTCAGGCGCTCGAACAGTGCCTGGCTTCTGCTGAGGGCGGTAGCCATGGCTTCGGTTTCGCTTCTGGCATGGCCGCCATCGATGCGATCATGCGTCTGCTCGCGCCGGGAGATCACCTGCTGGCTATCGACGACCTCTATGGAGGCACCTTCCGGTTATTCGAGCAGATCTACCGCCCACTCGGCATAGAACTCAGCTTCGCGCCGGCGGAGGATGCAGAGGCATTTCTGGAGAACCTGCGCCCCGAAACCCGCTTGGTGTGGCTGGAGTCGCCCACCAATCCGTTCCTGCGGCTTTGTGACATCGGCGCGATCGCCGAAGGCGTCAAGGAACGCTTTCCGCAAGCGCTGGTTGCGGTTGACAACACCTTCGCCACCCCCTACCTGCAGCGACCGCTCGAACTGGGCGCCGACCTGGTGCAGCACTCGACTACCAAGTACCTGGGGGGACATTCGGATTTGATCGGTGGCGCAGTGGTGGTAAACGACGCCGAGTTGGCCGATCGGCTGGCGTTCATCCAGAACGCGGTTGGCGCCGTGCCGGGGCCGCTGGAATGCTTCCTAGTCTTGCGCGGCTTGAAGACGCTGGCGGTGCGGATGGACCGTCACGCTGACAACGCCATGCAGGTGGCCGGGCTGCTTGAGGGGCACCCGAATGTGGAGCGGGTTTACTACCCGGGCTTGAAAACCCATCCGCAGGCCGACTTGGCCAAGCGCCAGATGCGCAATCCGGGAGGAATGCTCTCTTTTGCCGTCGGAGGCGGCTCTGAGACCGCCACCAAGATTGCCGAATCCACCCGGCTGTTTGCGCTGGCTGAGTCTTTGGGCGGAGTCGAATCCTTGATCGAAGTGCCGTCGGCTATGACCCACGCTTCCACCAGCGGCTCGCCCCTGGAGGTCGCGCCAAACTTGATCCGCCTATCGGTCGGCTTGGAAGCTGCTGAAGACCTGCTCGAGGATCTGGTCCAGGCCCTGGACCGCTGATCACTCGTCGAAGAGGAAGGTAGACTCCGCGTAGTAGCGGACCCGCTGCTGATCTACCCGGCGGCGGATCCACTCATCCAGCGCCCGCTTCTTGCTCTCCAGCGACGAGCGATCGGCGAGCATCGTGATAGGGAAGTTCAGCCGCAAGGCACGCGGTGAGATTACGAAGCGGGTCAGCCCGCTGGGGAACAGTGCCTGATTGGCCACCACCTCGACCACATCGTCCACGCTGAATTGCCGGTAGACCACCAGGCAAGCCAGTTCGGGATAGACGCTGGTTAGACCGTTTGGAAACCTAGCGTTGGTGCGTTCCGATCGGAAGTGCAGCTCGTATTGCTCCACTACACGGTTGAGCGCCGCCACCTGCTCCTGCACGCCGCGCTGCTCGGCAGCCACAAGCGTCGCCTTTCCATCGGGCGTGGCCAGGTAGGCGACCGCGGAATGATCACCCAGCCAGCGATCGGCCCGATCAGGCTCAGTTTCCACCAGGTTTAGGCCGTCGGTCTGCTCGATAGTGCCCAGCAACGGATCCAGGCTCTGCCCTATCAGTGCATGGTTCCAACTGCGCACCTCAACGCCGTGTCGCGCGACCTGGACCAACATGTGGGGGAAGCCCATCTGCTGAAAGGCGGTGGTCCGGTTGGCTCCATCCAAAACCACGTAGCGCTCCGGGTCGGCACCCATCGGGAGCACCACCGGTGGGTTCTTCAGGTAGCCCTCATTGCGCAGCGACTGAATCAACCGATCTGTACGAGACGGATCGACCGCCTCGTGCGGTCGCAGGTCGGCGGAGCGCACGATCCGCAGCTCGGGGATGTCCGGGATGTGGCTCAATTCGGCTCTCGGGCGGCCAGGTAGTCGAGCGCGTCGATTACGGTAAGGATCCCGATCGGCTTGCGCTGGTCATCGGTCAACACCACCACCTTGGCATCGACCAACTCTGGCAGCACCTCATCCAACGCACGCTCGGGCGAGGTAGTGGTGATCTCGCGATTGATCATGCCCTCGATGGTGGTGGACGGCTCGTGGTCATTGGCCAACATGCGATCCAATAGATCGAGCTCGGAGACGACACCCATCAACGCACCCGCACTATCGACCACTGGAAGCTGGGAAATCGCGTGCTCGCGCATGCGAGATACCACCTCGAGCAGCTGATCATGCGGGCTGGCGGTAATCAGCGAAGGGAGCCCACGAGCGCTGGCAACCTCCCGAACACTGACCCGGCGAGCGCCGGGTTCAAGGAATCCGTGCTCCCGCATCCAATCGTCATTGAAGACCTTGGTCAAGTAGCGCGAGCCTGAGTCGGGGAAGATTATCACCATCATCCGTTCGGGGCCGAGCCCGCGCGCGGCTTTCACCGCCCCGGCCATCGCTGCACCGGAAGAACCCCCGCAGAATATGCCCTCCTCGCGCACCAACCGGCGGGTCCAGGCAAACGACTCGCCATCGTCGACCTGAACCACCTCGTCGATCAGGGACAAGTCCAACGTCGAAGGCACGAAGTCCTCCCCGATCCCTTCCACCTTGTAGGTGGCGGCCTCCAGTCCCTCCTCCTTGCCGCCTGCCTTCCAGGCATCGTAGAGCAACGAACCGATCGGATCGACGCCAATGATCCGCACCTGCGGCTCCTGGGCGCGCATGTAGCGGGCGATGCCGGTGATGGTGCCGCCGGTCCCCATCCCGACCACCACGTCGGTGACCCGACCGTCGGTCTGCTGCCAGATCTCGGGCGCGGTGGTCAGGAAGTGGCTCTCGGGATTGGCCGGATTGTGATATTGATTTGCCAGCACCGCCGAGGGGGTCTCGTGCGCCAATCTCTCGGCCACCGAGTAATAGGAGCGCGGATCGTTCGGCGCCACCGCGGTGGGGGTGATAACCACCCGGGCTCCATAGGCCCGCAGCAGCTCGATCTTCTCCTGGCTCATCTTGTCGGGCATCACAAACACTGCCTGATAGCCTTTGATGGCACAAGCAATCGCCAGCGCCACGCCGGTGTTTCCAGAGGTCGCTTCCACAACCGTGCCGCCCGGCTTCAGTTGCCCCTGGCTTTCAAAAGCCTCCAGCATGCGCAGCGCGATGCGGTCCTTGACCGATCCGCCAGGATTGAAGAACTCCAGTTTGGCGTAAAGGCGGCATTCCAGATCCTGGACGACTCGGTTCAGTCGAACCAGAGGCGTGTGGCCGATGGTGCCGATAATGTTGTCGTGAACGTTGGGGGGGTGCTCTGCCATCGGT
>CAZJUE010000269.1:0-3714 GCA_964549025.1 uncultured Anaerolineaceae bacterium
GGGGTGGAAGTCATCGGCTGCTGGCTGTGGGTGGGGGCTTGCTGCGTCGCCGGTGCCGGATCCAGCGATCCGGCCGCCCGGCCCAGCCCGCCGGGAAGCAGCGAGCAGCTGGAAATGGCAAACCCCATTACAGTCAGGGCGAGAAAATGCTGACGAGCAGGCATCTTCGGGGATTGTAGTAAATGGTTAGCCCATTTGCTACAATCACCCAGCCATGCCGCTCGAACCCGGCGAGACCCTCCGCAATCGCTACCGCATCGAGGCTGTCCTTGGTCAAGGCGGGATGGGCGCGGTATACAAAGCTCGCGATACCAACCTCAACGTCGAAGTAGCAGTCAAAGAAAACCTCTTCACTACCGAAGAGTACGCCCGCCAGTTCTATAAGGAAGCCACCATCCTGGCCAGCCTGCGGCATCCCAACCTGCCGCGGGTTACCGATCACTTCGTGATCACCGGCCAAGGACAGTACCTGGTGATGGACTTCATCCAAGGTCGTGATTTACGCGAGCGCATCGAGACCACCGGCCCGATCGACGAGCGCGAGGCGCTGCCGTGGTTCATGGAAACCTGCGATGCCTTGGCCTACCTGCACAGCCGTCGGCCGCATCCGATCCTGCACCGCGACATCAAGCCCGGCAATATCAAGATCCAGCCCGATAACCGGGCAGTGCTGGTCGATTTCGGCCTGGCGAAGGTGGACGACGATTCCGGGACCACCACCACCGGTGCCAAGGCGATGACCCCCGGCTTCTCGCCGCCCGAGCAGTACGGGACCGGACGCACCGACGCCCGCACCGACGTCTACTCGATGGGCGCCACCATGTACGCGGCCCTAACCGCCGAGGTACCGGAAGATTCACTGGAGCGGGCGATGGGGCGCGACGAGCTTACGCCGCTGCGTCGCCGCAATCCGCAGGTCACGCCGGCGCTGGCGCGCGCCATCGAACGAGCGTTGGCGGTGCGGCCCGAAGAGCGCTATCAGACGATAGCTGAATTCGCAGCCTCGTTGAGCACCGCCTCGCGCGCCAGCCGTCCAACCTTGGTGCGTGATTATCCGCACCTGGACCGGACGGTTCAAACGCCGATCACCGCCGGATTCGGGGATCTCCCAACCCGTCTGCCTTGGGAAGAGGAGAAGCGACGCCGCTGGCCGTACGTGGTGGTTCCGTTGTTGGTGATTTCCGCCGTCGCCGCCGGGGCGTTTATGGCCGGACCCGAGCGGATCTTCGGTGAGTCGGCGACCGAGGTGCCGCCCACGCCCGAACCGACCACGGCGCCCACCGAGGTCGTGGTGGTGCTGCCGCAGCCCTCCCCAACGATCGTGCTGCCGTCTGCGACCCCACTCCCGACCGTGAATCCGTCGCTGACGCTCACCCCGGCGCCTACTCCGATCGGTGGCGGCGTTGGCCAGATTGCGTTCGCTTCCAACCGCAGCGGCATCCCACAGATCTACCTGATCAACATCGACGGCACCGGAATGGAGCCGCTCACCAATCTGGCGGACGGCGCCTGCCAGCCGTCCTGGTCGCCGGACGGCCTGTCGCTGGTGTTTACCTCGCCGTGTCCCGACAGTCAGGAGACCTACCCGGGAGCCGGCCTGTGGATTCTGGATCTGGAGAGTCTGGAGCTCACTCCGCTGGTCACCGCGCCCGGCGGAGATTACGACCCGGCCTGGTCGCCGGAGGGCGACCGCATTGCATTCGCCTCCGAGCGCTTGGGACGTCCACAGGTGATGGTGATCGACCTGGAAGATGAGTTGGCGACCAACGTCAGCGAAAACACCTTCCGCGAGCTGCAGCCGGTGTGGTCCTCACAGGGCACCGCGCTGCTGTTCGTGTCCTACCGCAACGGTCTGGCGCAGGTGTGGCTGATGTCGGATGACGGCGAGAATGAGCAGCGATTTGCCCGGGGGGACCTGGAGGACAGCCATCCGGTGTGGTCTCCGGACGGGCAGTTGGTGGTTTTCGAGCGCAGAGTATCGGGCGTGCCGCGGTTGGTGGCGTCCCAATTTGAAGATCGCGGCGTACCGGACTTCCGGGTGTGCCAGCAGAGCCCCTATACCAGCCATCCGATGGTCGAAGCCGACTTCTCGCCGGACGGCCGCTGGCTGGTGGTGGAAACTTGGCCGGATGGGATCAATCACGGCATCGCCATCATGACCACCAGCTGCGCCAGCGTTACCGTGCTTTCGGACGATCCGGCGGTGGACTTCGACCCGGCCTGGCGGCCGTAGCCGTCCCCGGAAGCCTCTCCGGCGCCTCCGGGAAGTGTCTCCTTGGTTTCTGCTCCTCACCGCGTGAGAATCGCGGTAGGCCCGCGTTTGATTGAAAGGTAGCAAAGTGACGGCAGAGATTATCGACGGCAAAGCGATCGCCGCTGAGCTGCACGACGACGTAGCTGAGCGGGTGCGCCAATTGGCTGAGAAGGGCGGCCCGACCCCCGGCCTGGCGACCGTGCTGGTGGGCGACAATCCAGCCTCTGAGACCTACGTACGAATGAAGCGCAAACGCTGCGCCGAAGTCGGCATCGAATCCTTCGCGCACGAACTGCCTGCCGACACGCCACAAGACGAGCTGGAGGCGTTGGTCGAGCAGTTGAACGCCGATCCGAGGGTACACGGCATCCTGGTGCAGCTGCCCCTGCCGGACGGTCTGGATGAGGAGCGGGTGCTGGCCAAGATCGACCTCAGCAAAGATGTCGACGGGTTTCACCCGATCAACATCGGCCGGCTGGCGCAGAAGGGTCGCGAGCCGGCCTTTATTCCAGCTACGCCAATGGGCTGCATCACCCTGCTCAAGCGGGCCGGCGCCGAGCTGGATGGCGCAAACGCGGTGGTGGTTGGCCGGTCCAACATCGTCGGCATGCCGGCTGCCTTGCTGCTGGTAGGGGAAAACGCCACCGTGACTGTGTGCCACTCACACACTGCTGATCTGCCCGGGGTGTGCCGCACCGGCGACGTGCTGCTGGTGGCCATTGGCCGGGCGGAGATGGTGCGCGGCGACTGGATCAAACCCGGCGCCTACGTCATCGACGTTGGGATCAATCAGGTGGAAGATGCCAGCAAGAAACGCGGATATCGGTTGGTGGGGGATGTCGCCTTCGACGAAGCGATGGAAGTGGCGGCTGCCATCACCCCGGTCCCCGGCGGCGTCGGCCCGATGACCATCGCCGGGTTGTTGCAAAACACCATGCGGGCCGCCGAGCAGGCCCACCAAGACTAGCCTCGAAGCCCGTCTCTCCATAGGCGGAAGTCGGTGCTCGCAGCCTGGCTGTGGCCAAGCCGCGCGCAACGCGGAAACAATTGCACCCGGGCACCGTAACGATCCTTGGACGCTTGCCTGTCATGCTATAGGGCAAGCGTCTACTTCGCACGCAGGGAGTAGCGTGCGCTTGTCAAAGGAAGGAGACCATGAACCCGGGGAAGAGGCGGGGCCCCAGCCTGGTGCTCATAACTGCTGGTGTTGTGATGTTGTGGGCTGGTCTGATGAGTGCAAAGCCAGCTCAACAAGTCGGCGACCCGATCGAGCACGGTCGTTACCTGACGACCGTCGCCATGTGCGTCTTTTGCCATACCCCTTTTAGGGAACCCTACGTAACGTTCGAAGACGTTTCGCTGGAAGAGCTAAAGCGCGGCGCTTTCGATATCTCGGAGACGCTTGACAAGAGCCGGCTCTTCGCCGGCGGTCATGAGATTCCGCTTGGCCCAGCGGGCGT
>CAZJUE010000270.1:0-3704 GCA_964549025.1 uncultured Anaerolineaceae bacterium
GGCAAGATCACACCTAAGGGAGAGAAGGAACTCACTCCCGAAGAGAAACTGCTTCGAGCCATCTTTGGCGAAAAGGCGCGCGAGGTAAAGGACACCTCGCTGCGTATGCCGCACGGCGAGCGAGGCAAGGTCGTGGACGTGCGGGTGTTTACCCGCGAGGAGCACCGCGATCTCCCCCCAGGTGTAGAGAAGATGGTGCGCGTTTCGGTAGCGCAGAAACGCAAAGCCACCGAAGGCGACAAGATGGCCGGGCGCCACGGAAATAAGGGCGTTATCTCCAAGGTGGTTCCGGTGGAAGACATGCCCTTCCTGGCGGACGGCACGCCGGTGGATTTGATCCTCAACCCACTGGGGGTGCCGGGCCGAATGAACATCGGCCAGATCCTGGAAGCCCATCTGGGCTGGGCGGCCGATCGGCTTGGGTTCCGGGCGGTTACTCCGGTGTTCGACGGCGCCGACGAGGAGGAGATCGAAGCCGAGTTGGCGCGGGCCTGGATGATCGATCGGGCCTGGAATGAAGTCGGGCAGCATGCCTGGAACTGGGTCAAAGACCAGGGCTACTACGAAGAGGAAGCCTTCGAGGACGATGACGAAGTACGGCGCCTGTACTTGGAATCGTGGTTGGAAGGCAAGGGCTACGACGTCGATTTGATTGCCACCGATCGGGACTACGCTCGCCGGGCCGCGCTGCGCGAGTGGCTGCGCGACCAGGACTACGATCCGGATGAGGTGCTGGTGTTTGAGGATTCAGAGCTGCCCGTGGAGGAGCGTGATCCGTACGACGACCGGGCAATCGAAGTCTGTCTGCGGTTGTGGTCGGAGGCCATGGGCCATAAGATCCGCAAGAATACTTCCCCGGAGAACGTGGTGAAGCAGGTGGCCAAGGTAATGGTCGAAACCGGCCAGCCGGCGCCCACTTTGGGCAAGCAGGTACTGCACGACGGCAAGTCAGGCGAGGCCTACGATCAGCCGGTCACGGTTGGCATGGTGATGATGATGAAGCTGCACCACCTGGTGGAAGACAAGGTGCACGCCCGCTCGACCGGCCCGTACTCACTGGTGACCCAGCAGCCGCTGGGCGGCAAGGCCCAGTTTGGCGGCCAGCGCTTCGGCGAGATGGAGGTATGGGCGCTGGAAGCCTATGGAGCCGCGCACACCCTGCAGGAAATGCTGACCGTTAAGTCCGACGACGTCCAGGGACGGGTCAAAACCTACGAGGCGATCGTCAAGGGCGAATCGGTGGAGGAGCCGGGCATTCCGGCCTCCTTCCGGGTGCTGGTCAAGGAACTGCAGAGTCTGGGACTTTCCGTGGAAGCCATCGACACCGACGGCGACGTGGTTCGCTTCGGCAAACAGGACGATCGCGCCCGGCCGCCGCGACTGGGGCTCGGACTGCTCGACCTGGAGCCCAATTAGGCGCCGAACCTGCCGTATTTGGTTTGAGATGGACACGGCTCTCGCAGCGGTGCCGTGAAGGATCGCACAATCCGTTGAACCTTTCGTCGGGCGATCGGCTGCGATCGCCCGACGATTTATTGACATAAATAGAGGTCGCAGCAGCAAACGACTTGCTGCGGCGGTGCTTGACGCCCCTTATCCCCTTTGGTAAAATCGCTGTTCGACTTGGCCGGGCCAGCGCGGCTAGGTTGGCGCGGTCCGAATTGCATATTTGCCGTTCCGTCCCGGGGTGAAAGCCCCGGCGATTTGTGTGGAGGAGAATCGTCTTGCCGACGATCAACCAATTGGTGCGAAAGGGGCGAAAGGTCAAGAAGTCAAAGACCAAAGCCCCCGCGCTGCAATACACCTTCAATTCGATGAAGCAGCGGCGGGAACTGCAGCCCAAGGGTGCCCCGCAAAAGCGAGGCGTGTGCACCCAGGTGCGGACGCAGACGCCGAAGAAACCGAATTCCGCCCTGCGCAAGGTGGCCCGTGTACGGCTCACCAATAACCTGGAAGTAACTGCCTATATCCCGGGGGAAGGGCACTCGCTCCAGGAACACTCAGTGGTGCTGGTGCGGGGCGGTCGGGTCAAGGACTTGCCCGGCGTCCGCTATCACATTGTGCGCGGTACGCTGGACACCACTGGAGTTGAAGGGCGCAAGCAAGGCCGCTCGAAATACGGCGGCAAACGCCCACGGGAGTAATCTCCAACAAATCGCCGAGTGGCTCGGTCGCCGTGACCGCGGCGGCCGATGTTTGTGTGTCTGACGATATATAGGAACGAGAATGCGAAGAACAAAACCAGAGCGACGAGAGATCCCCGGCGACATCCGCTACAACAACGCGTTGGTGACCGGGTTGATCAATCGCCTGATGAAGCGAGGCAAGAAATCCACCGCCGAGCGGATCGTGTACCGCGCCTTCGATTTAATTGAGGAGCGCGCCAAGCGCGATCCGGTGGAGGTATTCGAGCAAGCCGTGCGCAATACCTCGCCGGTGTTGGAAGTCAAGCCCAGGCGGGTTGGCGGCGCTACTTATCAGGTGCCGGTTGAGGTGCCTCCGGGGCGGCGGACTTCGCTTTCCATGCGCTGGCTGCTGGCCGGGGCGCGCGGCCGCGGCGGGCGCACCATGGCCGACAAGCTGGCCTCCGAGTTGATGGATGCCGCAAACGGCGCCGGCTCGGCGATCAAGAAGCGCGAAGACGTGCACCGCATGGCAGAGGCCAATCGGGCCTTTGCCCATTATCGTTGGTAGGTTTGGGATAGCATGAGTCGCACCGTCCCGCTCGAGCGTTATCGAAATATCGGCATCATCGCACATATCGATGCCGGTAAGACGACCACCACCGAGCGGGTGCTGTTTTATACCGGCCGTACCCACCGCATGGGGTCGGTCGATGAGGGCACCACGGTCACCGATTGGATGGACCAGGAGCGTGAGCGGGGTATCACCATTGTCTCCGCGGCGGTTACCGCCGAGTGGAATGACACCATCATTAACATTATCGACACTCCGGGACATATCGATTTCACCGCTGAAGTGCAGCGCTCTCTGCGGGTGCTGGACGGCGGGGTCGTGGTCTTTGACGCGGTGCAGGGGGTGGAGCCGCAATCCGAGACCGTCTGGCGCCAGGCCGATCGCTACAAGGTCCCGCGCATTTGTTTTGTCAACAAGATGGATCGGGTGGGGGCTTCCTATGAGCGTACCATCGACATGATCCAGGAACGCCTCGGAGCCACCCCGGTTGCGATGCAGCTTCCGATCGGCATCGAACGAGATTTCAGCGGCGTCGTCGATTTGCTCGAGGACGTCGCTGTCATTTGGGGCGACGAGCTGGGCGCCAAGCGCGAGTACATTGACATTCCCGACGAGCTCAAGCCGCTGGCAGCCGAGCGGAGAGCCAAGCTGGTGGAGCAGATCGCCGAGACCGATGACCGGCTGACCGAGAAGTACCTGGAGGGACAGCCGATCAGCAAGGATGAGCTGCGGGCTGCGCTGCGGGCGGCGGTGCTGGCGCTGAAGGTCACTCCGGTTTTCTGCGGCAGCGCCTTGCGCAACAAGGGCGTGCAGCCGGTGCTGGACGCGGTGGTCGAGTATCTGCCCTCACCGCAGGACGTCGCGGCGGTGCGCGGCACCGACGCGGCCGGCGAGACCGAATTGGTGCGAGAGGCTCGCGACGACGAGCCGTTGAGCGCACTGGTGTTCAAGATCGTGACCGACCCCTACGTCGGCCGGCTGGCTTATTTGCGGGTGTATTCGGGTGT
>CAZJUE010000271.1:0-3690 GCA_964549025.1 uncultured Anaerolineaceae bacterium
TGCCGGAGGCTTCCGGGCCGTAGATCTCGGTCACCCGGCCGCGCGGTACCCCGCCGATCCCCAGCGCCAGATCGACCGGCAACGATCCGGTCGAAATGGCTTCCACCTTTAGATGGCCGGCCTCGCCGAGGCGCATCACCGCCCCCTCTCCAAAGCGCTTCATGATGTCTCCTAAAGCACCGTCGAGCACCTCCTGGCGCTCGTCCCCTCCGGCCGATTTAGCTTTGCCATTTGTGCTCCCCATCGCTCCACTCCCTCCCGTGATGATTAGAACAGATGTCCTACTATAGCACAATCGTTCTAGTTGTCAAGCGATGACGTGCTGCATCGGCATCGATGACATCTTTCCCTTGAAAGGTCAACGTTGGGCGAATACGGTACGTGGGTGTTGGCGGCGCGCCGGGCCCCAACCGATCCACAATCAATCCATCAACAGCGGATCCGCCCCCCAGCCATTCGATCCACCGACTTCCCTATTGAGCCGGTGGCAGTGAGCTGCATGGAAAGGAGGAGTCTCAAGCACACATCCAACGCGCGCCGGGATAGGTAAATCCTCGATAGACCGATTACTTGCGGAGGAGAATATGAAGGCAACATTGTGGAGGGCGATTGCCCTCTTGCTGGTGGCCGCATTCGTCGTGGCTGGATGTGGAGCGGCCGAAGAAACGGTGCCGACCGAAGAACCGATGGTCGAGACGCAGCCAGAGGAGATGGAGGAAGAAGAGGCTGCCGAAGAGCCGATGGAAGAACCGATGATGACCGAGACTGTGCTCACCGTCGGGTTTACTTCCTCATTGACCGGCCGTCTCAACGTCTCGTCTGGGCGGCAGAACAACGGGTTGAACTTGTGGATGGGGCAGCTCACCGAGGCCGGCGGATTCGAGGTTGGCGACGAGATGGTGACCTTCGAGTCCATCTTTTACGACGACGAGAGCACCGCCGATCGGGTGCAGGAGCTCTACACGCGCTTGGCGACCGAGGACGACGCCGATTTCCTGATCAGCCCCTACTCATCCGGGTTGACCGATGCCTCGGCGATTATCGCCGAGCAGTACGGCAAGGTCATGATAACAACTGGCGCCGCCTCCGACGCGACCTACAAACTCGGGTATACCGGCGTATTTCAGACCTACACACCGGCCAGCCGCTATCTGGTTGGCGCGCTCGATCATCTGCAGTCGCTGGACCCCGAGGCGACCCAGCTGGCGATGGTGCATGAGAACGATAAGTTCTCCACGGACGTGGTAACCGCCGCCAAGGACTACGCCGAGTCGCTGGGCTACGAGGTGGTGCTGTTCGAGGGCTATGACTCAGAGACCACCGACTTCGGGCCATTCATCAATAAAATCGAAGCCGAGGCGCCCGATGCGTTGCTCGGCGGCGGCCACTTCCAGGACGGCAGCACCTTCGCTCGCCAGCTGTTTGAGAAAGGAATTCAGCTGAACTACATCGCGCTGCTGGTCGCCCCTCCGGAGCCCGATTTCTCCGAGCTGGGCGATGCGGCGCTGGGCGTGATCGGACCCAGCCAGTGGGAGCCACTGGCCGAGTACACGCCCGAATCGGCCGCGGCAGCCGGGCTGGAGTGGTTTGGCCCGACTGCTTCCGAGTTCGTGGACGCCTATGTGGTGGCCTACAACGAAGAGCCCTCCTATCACTCAGCCGGTGGCTACGTGGCCGGCCTGGTGTTGCAGAAGGCCATCATCGATGCCGGCTCCTATGAGCCTGAGGCGGTCAAGGCCGCGTTGGACGCCATGGACATCCTGACCTTCTATGGCAGGATCAAGTTCGACACCAGCGCCGAATCGCACGGCTTGCAGCTCGGCCACAGCATGATCTACATACAGTGGCAAACCGACGACGGCGGTGGTTTGGCCAAGCAGGTGGTCTGGCCGCCGGAGGGCATGACCGCCGAAACCCTGTATCCGATCCGTTAGCTACCCACGAACCGAGATTCCCCCGCAGTCCACGCCGGACTGCGGGGGACCTACCTGATTGCTGGGAGAGCCGCCTATGCTCGACATCCTGCTCCCGTCGCTGGTGGACGGCCTCTTGCTGGGGTTCGTCTATGGCATTGCAGCGATGGGCCTCACCTTGATCTGGGGGGTGATGAACGTCATCAACCTGTCCCACGGGCCAATCATTGCGCTCGGGATGTTCGGTGTGTACCTGGCGTTCACCAACTTTGGAGCCAATCCATACCTTGCACTAGTGGTGGTCGCCGCCCTGGGATTGCTGGCCGGAATGCTGATCTACGGCGTGGCGGTACATCGGGTTCTCAACGCGCCGCACCTGTCCACTTTGTTGGCGACTTTCGCAGTGAACATGATCATTATTGGCTTGGGAACCGCCGCTTTCACCACCACGCCTTACAACGTCGACTTCTCCTTGGGTGCAATCGACCTGGGACCGGTGCGGTTGCTGTGGACCCGGGTGGCTGCTGCGCTGGCGGCCCTGTCGGTGACCGGCCTGCTCTACCTCTTCCTGTACCGCTCACGCCCCGGCAAACACATACGGGCGGTGGCCGACAACCGCGAAGCAGCCGAGCTGATGGGTATCGCCTCCTCCCGCGTGCTGGCACTAAGCTTTGGAATCGGCACCATGCTGGCCGCCATTTCAGGCGGACTGATTGCCACGTTCTTTCCATTCACCATCCTCGCCGGCAGCGGCTATGAGCTTCGCAGCTTTGTGATCGTAGTGCTGGGCGGGCTGGGCAATCCATTGGGTGCTTTGATCGGCGGCTTGCTGCTGGGCTCGTTGGAAGGCGTGATTCCGGTGTTCATGGAAACCAGCTGGGTTCCGGTGCTCGAATTCGTGCTGTTTGTCATCATCTTGCTGGTGCGTCCCAGCGGTTTGCTGGCGAGGCAAACATGAACACCCTTCGCAAACCCGGTTTCTGGCTGCCGCTGGTGTTGGTGCTGGCTGCCGGTCTCTGGCCGATCATTGCCCAGCGCGAATCGCTCCGCGAGGTGGTCTTTACCGCGCTCATGTCTGTGGCCCTGGCCTCCAGCCTGAACATCCTGCTGGGCTACACCGGATATGTGAGCTTCGGACATATCGTCTTCTTCGGCTTGGGGGGCTACATCGGCTTCTATCTCATGAGCGTCCATTCGTCGCCGCTCTACTTGGCGGCGTTGGCGGGCGGAGCCACTTCCGGCTTGCTTGCGTTGCTGCTCGGCAGGGCAATCCTGCGGCTGCGTGGTGCCTACTTCGCGCTGGCCACAATCGGGGTCAACGAGGCGGCACGGGCGTTCTTCAGGAATTTCGAGCCCTTCGGCGGACCGATCGGCATGCGGTTGAACTTCCGCTTCTACGACAATTACGGCGGCGCCGCCCAGGCGTTGTGGATTACCTTCGGTGCCCTGGTCGCACTGACGGTGCTGATCCTGGTGGTCAGCCATGTGGTCAAGAACTCCAAATTCGGCCTGGGACTGCTGGCGATACGCGAAAACGAGGACGCGGCTGAAGTCATGGGAGTTGTGGCGCCGACGGCCAAAGGATGGGCATACGTGCTATCGGCGGTCTTTCCCGGAATGATCGGCGTACTGTTCTTTTTTAAGAACGGGACCATCGAGCCTACCTTTGCCTTCCGATTGCACCAATCGATCGAGATGATCGTCATGGTGATGCTCGGCGGACAGGGCACCGTGCTTGGACCCTTGCTGGGCGGTGCCGGGTACCAGCGGCTGCGCG
>CAZJUE010000272.1:0-3657 GCA_964549025.1 uncultured Anaerolineaceae bacterium
GCTGCTGCATTCCCCCAGAGATTTGATGAGGATAATGAGACTCGAATCCGCGCAGTCCGAGCTTCTCGATTTGCTCGTGGGCGATGGCCCGCCTTTCATGCTTTGGATAGCCGCGCACCTCCAAGGCAAACTCGACGTTTCCCAGCACGGTTCGCCACGGCAACAACCCGTAGTCCTGGAACACCATGGATCGATCCGCCCCGGGCCCCTCGATCGGATTTCCGTCGATGAGCACACGACCTTCGAAATCCGTCAACCCGGCCACGATGCGCAGCAGGGTGGACTTGCCACAGCCGCTCTGACCGAGCAAGCACATGAATTCGCCATCCGAGATCCCAAAACTCACGGCATCCAGCACCAGCAATGAAGACGCACCGTTGCCAAACCGTTTGCTGACTTGCTGCACCTCGAGCGTCAGGCGGCTGCCATTCAAGCCAGCAATCTCCTCTTGTTCAGCGGCATGCCTGCCGCGTCTCGGCCACGGCAAAGGGATACTGCGCTGGCGGGGGACATGCCCAACATCAATCCGCCCTCCGATCCCCTTCTCTGAGCACTGGAAGAATCTCTTCTCCGATCATTCCGAGGCAGTCCTCCCAGTCTGCGAAACGCGTGCGAAGATCGAACACGAAGTGCTGAGCGCCGGCCTGCTGGTCCAGCCGCACCTGCTCGATAAGCACCTCCGGGGTGCCGGCAACGGCGAAGCCCCCCAGATCCTCCAGCGACTCGTAGCGTCCGGTGTTTCCGTAGCGGGCGTTGACGTCGCTCAACAACTGCGGCACGTCCAGGTAACTAGCGGCTTCTTCCACCGTGCGCCCCGGACTGACGTATGGAATCGTCCCGGTGTTCAGCATCGGTCGACCGAGTTCCTCCGAGAGCCTCCGTATGCGGTCGACACGGCCGGCGTATAACTTTCGTGGAATGCGCCCGGCGACCCAGCCGTCGCAGTACTCGACCGCCCGGCGGGCGGCGGCCAGACTGTTTCCTCCGTACCAGACCGGGATGTCGCCCGCCGCCGGCACCGGATGAATTTCAACATCGCTGAAGCGGTAGTTTTCTCCCTCATGACCTACGCTGCCCCCTGCCCACAGTTCACGGAAGATTTGAACTTGTTCGCGCAGGATATCCCGCCGGTCCAGGCCGCCCATGCCGACCGCCTCAAACTCGTGATCGAAGGCACCCAGCCCGAAACCAATCACCACCCGACCGCCCCCGGCGATGAAATCCAGCGAGGCGATCACTAGCGCGGCGTACACCGGGTGACGGTGGGGAATCATTACGCCGGTAGCCAGCTTCACCGTGGATGTTGCCGATGCCACCGCGCTCAGCGTGACGAACGGGTCGACGTGAGTTCGATCTGGGTCTTCATGGGCATGCGGCTCGTACACCACGTGGTCTCGCACCCAGACCGAGTCGAACCCGTAATCCTCGATCTGCCGCGCCCCCTGGATGAGCCGCTCCCGGCTGGCGTGGCTCCCGAAGTGCGGGAGCAAGACCCCATATTCAAAATCAGTCACAGTCAGGTTCACCTACCTCACTTCATATTCGAATGTGCTGACGCCAGTCTCCAGTCGGCTCAGCAGCTCACTGGTCGAGCATGCCCGAATCGCGCACGGCTGTTGCTGCGTTGTCGCAGGCCTCCAGTAGCTGCTCGATGTGCGAACGATCGTGCGCGACCGACAGGAACCACCGGCCTCCTGGCCGCACGTAGATGCCCTGGCGGATCAGCTCCAGACCGAAAGCGGACCCAGCTTGGTGGTCGCACGCCAGATAGGTCCGCTGATCCACCACCTTTATCTCCCCGAAAATCGGCTCCGGGAAAGAGGGCGGACCGATGACCTGCAGCGGGATACCCAGCCGGCTGCCGATTTCGGTGAGCCCCTCGGTCAGCCCGATGCCCCGCGCCGCTATCGTTTCGCAGCCCCGTTCCTTCTCCAGCACCTGGAGAGTCGCCAATCCGGCCACCGAGCAAAGCGGATTTCCGTTCAATGTGCCGCTCATGTGTACCGCGCGAGCCGGATCGGGGTTGTTGGCCGAGGTCAGCGCAAGTATGTCTTCCCGTCCGGTCACCGCCGCCAGGGGCAGTCCGCCACCCAGAGCCTTTCCGAGTACGGTCACATCCGCTCGAACGTCGAACTGCTGCTGCGCTCCACCGAGCGCCAGCCGAAAGCCGGTCACCACCTCATCGAAAACCAGCAAGCTGCCGCTCGCGTCGCACAGCTCGCGGAGGCCGTGCAGGAATCCGGGCGCTGGCATAATCGCCCGCTGCACCGGTTCGACCAGGATGGCGGCCACCGGTCCATGCTCATGCACGATGCGGCGAGTGGTTTCCAAATCGTTGAACGGCGCCACCAGTACGGTCCGCGAGACGGCAGGGGGTATGCCGGCCGACTCGGCCGACACAAAGGGTCCGGCGTCCGCCGCGCTGCGTCGGTACGCGTGCAGGGCGTAGTCATGGTGGCCGTGATATGCGCCTTCGAACTTCAGCACCCGCTCGCGCCCGGTGAAGGCCCGCGCCAGACGCAGAGCATAGAAGGTGGCCTCGGCTCCAGACCCGGCGAACTGGACCCGCTCGGCGGTGGGTACCAACTCTCGGATTTTTGCGGCCAGTTCTATGGCGGGCTCGTTGGGCGCGTAAAAGTGCGCGCCTTTGGTCATCTGTGCCCTGACCGCGTCGACCACTGCCGGGTGTGCATGTCCCAAGACCAACGGGCCGTAACCCATCACCAGGTCGAGATAGGTCCTTCCATCGGTTGTGTAGAGATACGGTCCTTGCCCGTGAGAGGCAGTGAAACGGAGCTCCTTTGGCAGCCGAATGCCCAGGCTGGAACCCATCAATGCCGGGCTCATGAGTACCTCCCTGACGGTGGTCGCCGATCTTCCGCTGGCGATGCGCAGTCGAGCGCCTCAGGCCAACACGAACAAGAGGGCAGTCACTACCGCCTTCCTCGGACTGGACTGCCCTCTATCCCCGCTGGCCGAAGTGATCCAACCACGTTCGGCACCCCATCCGGCCGGCTGGCAAGACAGGTTCGCCAACCGGCCGGCGCGGACGGTGGACGGTGGCCACGCCGTCCACCGCATAGCGAATCTGGCGATGCTCAGCTCACTCCGATAGCCCTTCCAGCAGGCTGGTATCCACAAACTCATCATAATCCAGCGGGTCGATCAAGTCGCCGGCCTCGACCATCGTCGCGTTGGTGAATGCCCAGGTTGCAGAATCGATGACCCCGGTCGTATTCCAGTACCCGCGTTCGGCGAAGCTGTTCACGGTCGCGGAAACCAGCTCCGGCTCTAGCTCGGGCAACAAGGACATGCTGATCTCGATCGCCTCCCCGGTGTTCTCCAAGCCCCAGCGTGCGCCATCCAAAGAGCCCTGGAGAAATGCGCGCAGGTCATCCGGCCGATCTTCGATCATCTGCTGGGTGGTGATGATGCAGGAGAACAGCAGGTCCAACGAGGTGGCATCAGCCACGGTATGCAGGTGGTCGTATTCGGCCAGGCGTGCTACCCACACCGAATTGACGACGCCCGCATCGATCGTTCCGGTAATGAGCGCCTCAGCCCGCGAACTGCTTCCGCCGACCGAGACAACCTCTACGTTATCGAAGTTGCCGCCGTCGGCTTCGACGGTCTCGATCAAAGCTTCCTCCTGACGCT
>CAZJUE010000273.1:0-3651 GCA_964549025.1 uncultured Anaerolineaceae bacterium
GGTTGGGAGTTGGGGAGGCTACCGGTGCAGTGGGGGCAGCCACTGGCTCGCTCAGTCCAAGCAGCGCCTCGGCCAGCCGTTGAGCGGCCTCCGGGAAGGTTGGATCCAATTCAATGATGTACTCGAAGCGCTGGCGAGCCAGTTGGTAACGTTCTTCCT
This sequence comes from uncultured Anaerolineaceae bacterium, assembly GCA_964549025.1. Classification (GTDB taxonomy): domain Bacteria; phylum Chloroflexota; class Anaerolineae; order Anaerolineales; family E44-bin32; genus JADFRG01. Next base: position 160 of record CAZJUE010000273.1, read on the forward strand.
CCAGATCAAGCAGCCCCAATGCGAACTGCTCGGCGATGATGCTCTGGATTTCGCTTTCCCTGGTGGCCTGCTGCTGTCGGTCGCCGACCAGATACCCGAGCCCGGCAGCCAGCGCTAGCAGGCCCAGGGTCAGCGGCACCGCCCAGCGCAGGTAGCGGAAGCGCGGCCGCTCTTCTTCGATGCTGTGGGTTGCGGTGTGCGGAACGGTCTGCTCTTGTAGAGGGGGAGCGCCGCCTGGGTCGTCTGGAGGCACGGGCGGCATTATACCGTAGGCGGCGCTGCGGCCGGCGTGGCCATGTGTGGCGGTCAATTCGGAGGTCCATTCGGGTTCGATCCTCGGTTTGAGCTTGCTCAATCGGGCCCGCCTTGACGCTCAAAAAAACGGGGTGGTATGATGCTCCACCCTCGATGTACCTCAGCGGAAGCAAATTCAACACACGCAAACGGCGCAAACGGCGTTCGAATCCGTGGCGGGTTGCGGTGTTGTTGCTCTTGATCGCCGCGGTAGTGTACGTCGAACGGATCGTCGTGCCGCAAACCGCTCCGCTGTTCGTGGTCACGCCCATCCCCACCCGCAGCCCGGCTTCCATAATTCTGGAAGCCGAAACCATGTTTCAGGCCGGTCAACTCCAGCAGGCGGCGGATGCCTATCAGCAGGCCATCCAAGCCGACCCGGAGCAAATCAGCTACTACACCCAACTCGCTCGAGTGCAGGTCTTTGCCGGTGACTACGATCGGGCGGTCACCAACGCACGCAATGCGCTGATATTGAACGACCAATCGGCCGAGGCCCAAGCGGTATTGGGCTGGGCGCTGGATTTTCAGTCGCAAGGCAATCCGGATGATGGCACGCTCAGTGAGGCCCGCGAACGCCTCGAACGAGCGCTCACGCTCGATCCGAATTCGGCGCTGATCCACGCCTATTACGCCGAGGTGCTGATCGACGACGACCTCTCGGCCTTCGAAGCCGCCCGCGAGCACGCTGAACGCGCTGTGCAAATGGATCCGAATCTGCTTGAAGCCCAGCGGGCCATGGGCTACGTCTGGGAGCGCACCGGCAACTATGAACTGGCATTTGAAGCCTACGGACGGGCCTTGCGCATCAACAATCGTCTAGCGCTGCTGCACATCTCCATCGGGAACATGCATTTCAATCTGGGTCAGGTCGAACAGGCGTTGCAAAGCTACCTACAGGCGACCACTTTCGCGCCGGAGGACGTCGTACCGCTGCGCCTGATCGTGCAGGCCTACGCCAGCGACGGCGAATTCGGACGGGCCAGCCAGTACGCGCAGAGCGCGGTCGACCTGCAGCCTGATCAAGCCCGTCTGCACGGAGACTTGGGCCGCATGTACTACAAGAACGCCGACTATCCGGCTGCCATCGAGTCGCTGGCCCTGGCGATTCACGGAGGCACCTACCAAGGCGTGACCGTACACGGTCTGCCGCTCGACCCGGGGGATCCGTTGGTGGTCGACGTATATTCGATGTACGGCCTGGCGCTGGCCAGACAGTCGCAGTGCGGGATGGCGATCGACATTGCCGAAGGATTGGTGACCGGGGTGCCGGACAACGAAATCGCGGCCGCCAACGCCCAGGAAATCCTGGTCCTGTGCGGCGAGATTGAAGCGCCGCCGACCCCTGAGGGCTAGTTTCGGCCCTGTTCCTATGCAGCTCGAAGGCGATCGCCTACCGTTCGGCGACAGCCGGCAGCGCTCCCGGCCGGCCAGAATCGCGATCCTGTTGGCCTTGATCGTCGGCGGGGTGCTGCTGACTCGGCTGGTTGAGGCGGGACAGGTCGAGCCGCTGTTCTTGCCCACGCCCACACCTACCCGAACGGCATTCTCTTACCAGGAGGAGGGACAGGCCCACTTCTCAGCGGGAGACCTGGAGCGCGCCATCGCCGCTTACCAACAAGCGGTCAGCCTGACGCCGAACCGGCCCGAACTGTGGGCTGAGCTGGCGCGCATTCAGACCTACTCCAGCGCGCTGGTGGCCACCAATGATCAGGAGCGGCTGCGATTGCAGGAGGCCAAAGCCTCCATCGATCGGGCAGTCGAACTCGACGACGAGAATAGCTACGCCTGGGCGGTGCACATCCTGGTCTACGACTGGCTGGCCGGGGCAGCTGCCGACGAAGCCGAGCGCCAGGGTTATTACCTGATTGCCGAACAATCCGTAAGCCGGGCCACTAACCTGGAGGGCAGCGGAGCGTTGGTGCAGGCTTTTGACGCCGAGCTCAACGTCGACCAACTGAATTACGCTCAGGCAGAAGACAAGATCAATCAAGCCGTGGCATTGGCGGACGGGGACGGGGACCAGATGGATGTGCACCGCGTGCATGGAACCGTTTTGGAGAGCCTGGGCCGCTACGAGCAGGCGATCGAGGCCTACCAGCGGGCGCTGGCCCAAGCCCCCAATTTCACCTTCCTGCACCTGCGAATCGGAGCCAACTACCGTCGATTGGGCGATGCCGATCGAGCCATTCAAAGCTTCCGGCAGGCGGCGCTGATCAATTCTCAGTTGGGGATCAAGGATCCGATCCCGCACCTGGCGATCGGCCGCACCTGGCTTCAGGAAGGGGAATTCATTACGGCTGCCCGCAATGTCGAGGCCGCGGTTTCCATTGATCCATCCAGCCCCACCCTGTTGGGCTTCTTGGGAATCGCCTACTTCAAGGCACGCAACTACGAGAACGCTGAGGACGCACTGCAATGCGCAGTGCTCGGCTGCGATGTTGAGACACAGACCTGGTTGCTGTGCAGCCGGCTGCGGGTACTGGACTGCACCGACGATCAGCTGGCTGAAGTCGAGGCACAAGCGTTGCAGGTCGATGCCGCCGCCGCCGAGCAGCTGTACCTGGAGCTGCTGTGCATCGGGCAAGGGCTCGAAGCGGACCAGTGCGATGCTCAGCGGATGGCCGAGCTCTCGCCCGGGGTGCGCGGTCTGACGCTTGGCCCCGAGACCTTGGAGTACTACTACACCTACGGATCGGTACTGGCTTTCGCCGAGGAATGCTCCGAAGCCGAGCAGATCTTCCAGCAGCTTGAGCGGGGTTATTCCGAAGACCAGATCATCATGGAAATCATCGAGGAGGGTCGCTTGATCTGCCCGACGTCTTGACAATCGCCCTGACTCCCGATTACACTAACCATGCTAGTTAGCACTCTCCCGAGCGGAGTGCTAGCTAGCAAGTGTTGTGTCAGGAGATCGTCCGAAACGTTCATATACAGAGGAGAGTTCATATGTCGTTGAACATCAAACCGTTGGGCGACCGACTGGTGGTCAAGCCTCTGGAGGAAGAGGAAGTGACGCCCAGTGGGATCGTGCTTCCCGAGACCGCCAAGGAGAAGCCCCAGAAGGGCGAGGTGCTGGCCGTCGGACCCGGCTCGCGAAACGACGACGGTGACCGGATCAAGATGGATGTCTCGACCGGAGACAAGGTGCTGTTCGCCAAATACGGCGGCACCGAGATCAAGTTGGATGGAGACAAG
>CAZJUE010000274.1:0-3650 GCA_964549025.1 uncultured Anaerolineaceae bacterium
TCACCGAGAAAGCGGCCGAGTTCTATCGCGAGAAGCTGCGCGACCACAAGGTCTCCGCCCGCGCCATCACCTACCTGAAGAACCGCGGACTCTCCGGCGCTGTCGCCAAGGAGTTCGGGATCGGCATGGCGCCGCCCGGTTGGGACAACCTGCTCAACCATCTCGGCACCAGCTCGGAAAAAGCCGAGCAGCTGGAGCTTGCCGGCCTCGCCATCCGCCGCCAGGACAGCGATGGCAACCCGGGCAAAGCCGAACCCGGCAAGCGCCACCACTATGACCGCTTCCGCAACCGCATCATGTTTCCGATCCGCGATCAGCGCGGGCGCACCATCGCTTTTGGCGGCCGGGTGCTGGGCGACGACAAGCCCAAATACCTGAACTCCCCGGAAACCCCGATCTTCCACAAGGGCCGCGAACTCTACGGCCTTTGGGAGGCCCGCCAGGCCAACCGCGAGCTGAAACGGCTGATTGTGGTCGAGGGATATATGGACGTGGTGGCCCTCGCCCAGTATGGCATCCGCTGCGCCGTGGCCACGCTCGGCACCGCCTGTGGCGAAGATCACATCCAGCTGGCTTTCCGCCACACCGGCGAAATCGTATTCTGTTTTGACGGCGACCAGGCCGGCCGCACCGCCGCCCGCCGCGCCCTGGAAGCCGGCCTGCCGCATATGCAGGACGGCCGCAGCCTGCGCTTCCTGCTGCTGCCGGAGGGGGAAGACCCGGACACCCTCGTACGCCAGATTGGCGGCGAGCGCTTCGACCAGCTGATCGACGAACAGGGACGCCCGCTGGAGGACTTCCTGTTCGACCTGCTCGGCGAAGGTATCAATATCCAGACCATGGACGGCCGCGCGCGCCTGTCCAAGGCCGCCGCCCCCCTGCTCGACCTGCTTCCCGCCGGCGTCTACCGGCAGCTGATGTTCCAGCAACTAGCCCGACGCACCGGTCTTGAGCAGGACATGTTGGAAGAAATTATCGCTGCGGAAAAAGCCCGCACCGCCAAGCTTGCACAGCAGACTGCGCCCGCTGCGGCCCCGGCAAAAGCGGCCCCCGCGCAACCGGCCCCGGACGGAGAGCGTCCGCAACAAACCCACGCACCGGAATACCCGGACATGGGCAGCGAAGCCCCCCCGCCGGGCTACGACGAGCCGCCACCGGACTACGACTTCGCCGACCTGCCGCCCCCGAGCGATGACGAGCCTTCAGCACAGCAACCCGCACGCCGGCACAGCGGCCAGTACCGCCTGCCCGCCGAACGCATGCTGATCGCCCTGCTGCTGCACCACCCCCAGCTGGCACAGCTGATTGCCGATCCAGTGCGTTTTCGCGACTGTAACGATGCAGATCTGCAACTTTTCGGCGAAATTCTCCAGGTTTTGCATAAAAACCCCGGCCTCAACAGCAACCAGCTGTTCGGCCGCCTGCTGAACCTGGAGAGTAAGGAAGCGCGCGAACTGCTGCCCCGCCTGGCCATGAGCCACCCCATTGTTGGCAGTGCCGGGCAAGTGCTGGAATACGACCCGGAGACTGAATTCAACGACTGCCTGCGCACCCTGGATACCGCCGCGGAGAAACAGCGCAAGCGCGGGCTGGTGGATCAGCTAAAAAGTAAAGGTAACGGGAATCAGCTAAGTGACGAGCAACTGGCGTTGCTGGCACAGTTTCGCCCCAAGCGGGATCAGTAACAGCCAGCCCCCTTGAAATCCCAAACAACATCACCATATACACAGACCCGTCGCCCAAAGCCGGCGGGAAACCAGAAGACAAGCGCGCCCGGACACCCTGAACCACACCATCTGCCTTGACAGTCACAGTGGTTATTGCTTACGCAAATACGCTATAATCCCGCGTCTTTGTCCAGACAAAAGTCCCGACTATCAATCCCCAGAATTCAGGGTTGTGCATGACCGACAAAACCCAGCAGCAAAAGACCACCTCCCGCATCAGAGAACTGATCGCCCGCGGCAAAGAGCAGGGCTATCTCACCTATGCGGAAGTGAACGATCACCTGCCCGAAGATATCTCCGATCCCGATCAGGTGGAAGACATCATCGGCATGATCAACGACATGGGCATCAAAGTGTTCGAACAGGCACCCGATGCCGAAGAACTGTTGATGGCCGAAGGCGATAGCTCTGCCGATGAAATCGCCGCAGCTGAAGCCGCCGCCGCGCTCGCCGCAGTTGAATCCGATGTAGGCCGTACCACCGACCCTGTGCGCATGTACATGCGCGAAATGGGCACCGTAGAACTGCTCACCCGCGAAGGCGAGATCGCCATCGCCAAGCGCATCGAAGAAGGCCTGCGCGAGCTTATGGCTGCCCTCGCCTACTGGCCTGGCGCCGTACAGCAGATCATCGATGAATACGCGCTGATCGAGAAGGAAGAGCGCCGTATTCCCGACGTCATCGCCGGCTGGCTCGACCCCGCCGACGAAGTGCCCCCGGGCGCCCAGGCTGGCCAGGCTGCGGAAGCGCAGAAGAAAGACGACAGCAAAGACGACGACAGCGATAGTGACGACGATGACGACGACTCCTCTGAGGAAGAGGAAGAGACCGTCGGCGGCATCGATCCGGAAGAGCTCGCTGAGCGCATGAACGCGCTGATCGCTGCTCAGAAGAACGCCGATGCTGCGATCAAAAAGCACGGCCGTGACTCCAAAGAGGCCGGCGAGGCCATGGAAGCCGTGGGCGAAGTATTCCGCTTCTTCAAACTGGCTCCGCGCCAGTTCGACCCGCTGTATAACGCGGTACGCGATATTCTCGACGACGTTCGCGCGCAAGAGCGCCTGGTGATGAACCTGTGCATCAAGCGTGCCCGTATGCCGCGCAAGACCTTTATCAAGGAATTCCCCGGCAACGAGACCAACGAAGACTGGATCCCCGCGATCATCAAGAAGAAGCGCGACTACTCCGACGCCCTGCGTCAGGTAGCCGACGAGATCCAGCGCGCCCAGCGCAAACTGCAGCAGGCCCAGGACAAAGCCCAGCTGGACGTTGGCCAGATCAAAGAGATCAACCGCCGCATGTCCATCGGTGAGGCTCGCTCTCGCCGCGCCAAGAAGGAAATGGTCGAGGCCAACCTGCGTCTGGTGATCTCCATCGCCAAGAAGTACACCAACCGCGGCCTGCAGTTCCTGGATCTGATCCAGGAGGGCAACATCGGTTTGATGAAAGCGGTAGACAAGTTCGAATACCGCCGCGGCTACAAGTTCTCGACGTACGCCACCTGGTGGATTCGTCAGGCGATCACCCGCTCCATCGCAGACCAGGCGCGCACCATCCGTATCCCGGTGCATATGATTGAGACCATCAACAAGCTCAACCGTATCAGCCGCCAGATGCTGCAGGAAATGGGTCGCGAGCCCACGCCGGAAGAACTGGGTGAGCGCATGGAAATGCCGGAAGACAAGGTGCGCAAGGTCCTGAAGATCGCCAAAGAGCCGATCTCCATGGAGACGCCGATCGGCGACGACGAAGACTCCCATCTGGGTGACTTTATCGAAGACCAGAACCAGTCTTCCCCGATCGACACGGCGACCTCCACCGGCCTGCACGACGCTACCCGCTCCGTGCTCTCCGGCCTGACTGCACGGGAAGCCAAGGTACTGCGCATGCGTTTCGGTATCGACATGAACACTGACCACACCC
>CAZJUE010000275.1:0-3649 GCA_964549025.1 uncultured Anaerolineaceae bacterium
GCCTGGGGCGTCGTGCTGGGGGCCGCGATGCACCTGCTGATACAGCTGCCCGGCTTGCGCGGCCGCGGCGGGCGCTATGCGCCCAGCCTCGGTTTGACCGACCCTCTGGTGCGGCAGGTCGGCCGTTTGATGCTGCCGCGGCTGTTCGGCGTGGCGGTGGTGCAGCTCAACTTCCTGGTGAATATTGTGCTGGCCTCCGGCATGCCGGATGGCAGCCTGGTGGGATTGGAGCTCGGATTCGCCATCATGTTGATGCCGCAAGTGGTGATCGCCCAAGCGTTGGCGATCGCCGCCCTGCCGACCTTTTCAGCTCAGGCAGCTGAGGGACGCTGGCAGGAGCTGCGCAGCTCGCTGGCCGGCACGTTGAGCGCGGCGGTGTTCCTGTCGCTGCCGGCCAGCCTGGGGCTAATCGCGCTGCGGCGCCCGATCGTGGCGCTGCTCTTTCAGCGCGGCGAGTTCGGTGTGCAGTCCACCGAGCTGGTGACCTGGGCGCTGCTGTGGTATTCGGCCGGCTTGGTGGGGCACGCCCTGGTCGAGATCGCCTCGCGCGCTTTCTATGCACTTAGGAACACCCGCACCCCGGTGCTAATTGGAGCGGGGGCGATGAGTCTGAACGTGGCGCTCAGCCTGCTGTTTTCTGGGCTGTTTCCGCGTCTAGGCTGGGCGCCCCATGGAGGATTGGCGCTGGCCAACAGCCTGGCCACCGGCCTGGAGGCCGCAGTGCTATTGTGGCTGCTGCGCGAACGAATCGACTTCAAGCGACTACGCGCCGGCGCCGTCCCCAGCGCGCTCTCAGGCGCGGCGCTTTTGGCGGCGATCTACCTTTGGCAGTCGCGAACCGGCGGCCGATCGGCATGGTTGATCGGTCTGGGTGGGGTGGCGCTGGGGATCGGAGTTTATTGGCTGGCGGCTACGCTGCTCAAGGCGCCAGATGCCCGCGAGCTACTGCAGGCATGGAGACCTCGGCGGCTGGCCCGGCCAGATTAGGCTCGTCCGCTAGAACGCATACAATCGGTCTCCGACCGCGCGCGGACGATCGAGCCGACGATCCGGTTAGCTGAGCGGAGGCGACATCAGCCTGCTGAGTGGATTTACCCGTCCGCTTCCGGCTCGAAGTCCTCCGCAGTGAACTCGCCCTGATCGTCTTCCACCAGCTGACGCAGTTTCAATTCGGCCTCTTCCAGCAAGCTGCTGCAGCGCGCTGCCAGAGCTTGTCCGCGCTCGAACAGCGCCAGGCTCTCCTCCAGCGACCGGTCACCCGCCTCCAGCGCGGCCACCAGCTCGGTGAGCTGCTCGAAGGCCTGCTCGAAGGGCAGTTCGGCAACTGACTCGCTTGCACCAGTCTTCTTCTTAGCCATTCTCGCACTCACTCATTGTCGTTCGGCGGCTCGGTGACCCGCGCCGGAAAGTGGCCATCGCTGACCCGCACCTGCAGCAGATCCTCGGGGTGCACTTGGTCGACTGAGCGCACTACGCGATCGTCCTCGATTCGGCGTACGATGGCGTAGCCACGCTCCAGCACCGCCTGCGGCCCCACCGCCCCTAGGGTCTGTACCAGCCCGTCAACCGCCGCCCGGCGCAGCGCGACGGCGTGGCGCACACTGGAGCCGGCGCGCATCAGCAGTTCGTCCACCCGCTGCCTGGCATTGGCCACCTGTGCCCGCGGTGAAGCCCGCTCGAGCGCAGCCCGCTGCAGCAGCAGTTCAGCGCGCAGCTGTCGGTAGGTATCGTGCCAAACTCGGCCGAGCTGCCCACGCAGCTCGTTGACCGAGGTCCTCAGCTCGCGGCGGTCGGGCGTGGCCAGGTCGGCCGCCGCCGAAGGTGTCGGCGCGCGCAGATCGGCAGCCAGGTCTGAGAGCAGCAGGTCGGTCTCGTGCCCGATCCCGCTCACCACCGGCGCCGCTGATTCGGCAACCGCCCGTACCACCGCTTCGATGTTGAAGGCCCACAGGTCTTCCAATGAGCCCCCGCCACGCACCAGCAGGATCACGTCCGGCGCGCCGTGGGCGTTGAGCGCCTGCAGCGCGGCCGCGATCCGGGCCGGCGCGGCCTCCCCCTGCACCGCGGTAGGAGAGAGCAGCACTTCCACCAGCGGATAGCGACGGCGCAATACGTTGAGCACGTCGCGCAACGCCGCCCCGGTGGGTGAGGTCACCACCCCGATCCGTCGCGGCCAAGCCGGAAGCTCTCGCTTGCGCTGCGGGTCGAATAATCCCTCCTGCTCCAGCTGCTGCTTCAAACGCAGGTACTGCTGGAACAGCTCGCCTTCACCAGCGTAGCGCAGTTCGTCGGCATATAGCTGGACCTGGCCGCCGGCTTCGTACACGCTGAGGTGGCCGTGCACCTCCAGCGCTTCGCCGTCCTGTGGCAGACGCCTCAACTGGGCGACCTCCGATCGCCACATCACGCAGCGCACCGCAGCTTCCGAATCGCGCAGGCTGAAGTACAGGTGACCGGAGGCTGGATTGGCGATATTGCCAGCTTCGCCCGCCAACCATACGTCGCTCAAACGATAGTCGCTTTCAATCAACTGGCGCAGGTGGCGGTTGAGCTCGCTGGGCGACCAGATCCGGCTCTCAAGTCCGAGCGCAGCAAGCTGACTCACCTCGCCAGTATAATGCGCCCGTTCGAGCAGGCGGAGGCCCATGGAAGACAGTTTGGAGGCCAAGGTTGGGGCCGCGCTGGGCAAGCATCGCTGGACGCTGGCACTGGGGGAATCCTGCACGGGCGGTCTGGTGGCGCACCGCATCACCGAGGTCGCCGGCTCGTCCGAGTACTTCGTCGGCGGGGTTGTCGCCTACTCCAACCCCATCAAGGAAGCCGTGCTACAGGTCAGCCCCGAGACGCTGCAACGCTTCGGCGCGGTGAGCGAGCAAACCGCCCGTGAGATGGCCCGCGGCGCACGCCGCGCGCTGGGCGCCGACGTGGGGCTGTCGGTCACTGGCATCGCCGGACCTGGCGGAGGAACCGCCGAGAAGCCGACCGGGCTGACCTTCGTGGCGGTAGCCACACCGGCCTGGGAAGCCGCCGAACGCCACGTCTGGAAGGGAGATCGCCACCAGAACAAGCTCGACTCTGCCGAAGCCGCGCTGGCGCTATTGCTGAAGGCGCTCCGATGAACATGGCGAACGAGCAGGACGGACGGCCGGAGCCACCCCAGGTCGAAGCCCGGGTCGACGCTGAAGGACCGCCGCAGCCGCTGGCCTTCCGCTGGCGCGGCGAGCGGATGATGATCCACTCGGTGGGCCGCAGCTGGCAGCAGGCCGATGAACAGCACTACCTGGTGATGGTCGCAGGAGACCGAGTGTACGAATTGGCCTATTCGCTGGAACACGGCTCCTGGCGGGTGGTGCGGGAGCCGGGCGACTTCGGCCCGACGAGGAAGAGAATTTAGCTTAGGTAGTCGCGCAACCCCCTGGGGACTGCACTCCTACATCAGAATCAGCTTAGGTAGTCGCGCAGCTGCCGCGAGCGGCGTGGATGGCGCAGCCGACGCAGCGCTTTGCCCTCGATCTGCCGGATGCGCTCGCGGGTCAGGCCAAATTTCTGGCCGACCTCTTCCAAGGTATAGGATCGGCCGTTGTGCAAACCGAAGCGCAGCCGCAGGATGCGGGCTTCGTCGGGGGTGAGCTGGGCCACCACCTCGAGG
>CAZJUE010000276.1:0-3624 GCA_964549025.1 uncultured Anaerolineaceae bacterium
GTTATTTATTTCCACGATATCCGCTACTCAGCAGCAGGCTATGGTTTCGGGCTTCTTTTTCATCATGCCCGCCATTACGTTCTCGGGTTTTGGGTTTCCCATCAGCAGCATGCCCAACGCCCTTCAGTGGCTTACCTTCTTGGACCCACTCAGATACTTCCTGGTGGTACTGCGTAGTGTATACCTCAAGGGCGTAGGCGTGCAGGTATTGTGGCCTCAAATGCTGGCCATGGCCATCTTCGGCGTGGGCATGTTGACTTTTAGCATCTTCAGGTTCCAAAAGTCTCTCGACTAGGAATCGACCCCGCCTTCACGGCAGCCGATGGGACATTCAGTGTCCGACAGGAATCAATCGGTGGATAGGTCCCCTGCACATACATCTCCGACCACGCTTTCGGTGTGGCCTGTCGCGGTCGGCGGGGCGTTGGGAATCCTGACCGGCTTGTTCCTGGGAGATTACGCACACGTTTTGCGTCCGGCCGGCAGGGCCTATGTTCTCATGCTCGAGGTTGCGGTTTATCCGTATCTGATTTGCTCACTGCTCCACGGGCTGGGAAGCATGACTCCAACGCAGGCCCTGAAACTGTTTCGATCGGGATGGAAATTCTACACGACGTTGTGGATCGTGACCTTCGCGGTCCTCCTCGTCCTTTCCTTGGGCATTCCCCCCGCGATGCCGACGAGCTTGGAGCCGCAGCTGCCGGGGAAGGGGGGACCCGACCTTCTGACGCTCCTGATTCCCAGTGATCTTTTCACTGCCTTGTCAAGGAACTATGTGCCGGCGGTCGTTCTTTTCTGCATTTTCTATGGTATCGCCCTTCAATATGTGCCAGAGAAAACAGCGTTGTTGTCGGTGCTCGAGGGCATCCGCCTGACCAGTCTCAAGTTCTGGAATGCGGTATGCCGATTTGCCCCGTTTGCAGTCTTCGCGTTGTTTGCGGACCTTTCCGGTACGATCCGGCCCCGGGGGCTGGAGGAGGTTGGCCTGTATTTCTTTTTGTTCTTCGCCGGGTGCTTGATACTCGCCTTCTGGATCCTGCCAGCAGGCATCTCCGTTTTTGTGCCTGTCAAGCACGCGGCCATCCTCCGCGATCTGCGATCGGCCTTCCTGATTGTCATCGCTACGTCTATTTCGGTTGCCGCGCTTCCCTACATCGTTTCGGCCACCGAGCGGCTGGCAACGGCCAGCGGCGCTGACGAGTCCGATACGGGAGATATTGTCCGGACCAACATTGCGATTGCCTATCCGCTGGGCCAACTCGGGAACTTCTTTGTTTATCTCTTCATTGTCTTTGCCCTGTTCTATTTTGGCGTCGCCCCCGATCCGGGCAAGGCGGTGCTTCTCCCGCTGGTCACGTTGCTTTCGTCCGTGGGCTCGCCGACATCGTCGGTGATCGCGGTGGATTTTCTCGCAAAATGGCTGGGCCTCCCGTCTCAAACCACCCCGCTGTATGTGAGTTTGATGACCCTGACGCGTTACGGCCAGGTTGTCGTTTCCGTCGCGGGGTTTGCATTCCTGAGCTTTGGCGTCGTCCTTGCCTACTACGGAAAGGTCCGGATTCGCCTGCGCCGGCTTTTCATTGCGCTTTTCGTGCCCGCTGCTGTTGTTGCACTGTGCGTCGTGCTCGCTCGCGGCTTCGATGCCTGGATACTAGACGTTTCGTCCAACCCCTATTTGTCCCTGGCTCTTGATCCCACTGTCACCGAGGGCGTTTCGGTCTCGGTCGATCCACCGGCCACGGCAGAGCGACGTCCCACGGGGATGAAGGTGCTGGAACGCATTCAGCGATCGGGCGAGCTTCGCGTGGGGTACAATGCGGGTATTATTCCATTCTGCTATCGGAATGCCGCGGGCCAGTTATCCGGCTACGATGTTGCCTATGCCTACCAGCTGGCGAGAGACCTCAATGTTCGGCTTTCCTTTTTTCACTTCGAATGGGAGCACTTGGCGTCCGATCTTGCAGCCGGACGCTTCGACATTGCCATGGCGGGAGTCTATGTCACCGACGACCGCCTGCTTCATTTAACAGTTTCGACGCCGTACTTCCAGAGTCCGCTTGCCCTTTTCATGCCGCGTGACCGCGCTTCGGGTTTCAAGAGCCGTTCCGAAATCCTCAAACGTCCAGGGTTGAAGATCGGCGTCTTCGACGATCCTGTGCTCGTACCGCGGTTGAAGAGGACGTTTCCCAATGCCGAAATCGTCATTGTTCCCGATTACAGCACGGTTCCGGACTTTTCAAAGGTCGACGCCGCGCTCTGGACGCTGGACCAGGCCAAAGCCCTTGCCGCTTCCCATCCCGGTCTGATTGCCGTGGCGCCTTCGGATGCGGGAAACCCGTATCTCTTCGCTTACGTTATGCCGCCCGACGCGGGGGAGTTTGCGAAGTTTGTGAATTACTGGCTGGATCTCAAGAAGGCTGACGGATTCGAGCAGCGCCAGCGAGCATATTGGATCGACAGGGTGCCCACAGCCAATCCCGCGCCCCGCTGGTCGATCCTGAGGAACATTCTTGGATTGGGCCGGAATCGCAAGGCGGATCGCTAAACACTCCAGGAAAATTGTCATGCAATTCCCGGGCAGCCGGCGCGATATCCTGACCCGGATGGGGAGTGATACGGAACAGGCGACTCATCGTTGGGCGGCGCGGGAGATCGCGGGGTCTGCCATCCTTTGGAAGCACGTTCTGCATACTTCACCACAAGCGATCGTGTAAGGCTGCACTACCTCGAAGCAGGCCACGGGAAGCCGCTCGTGCTGCTGCCAGGTTGGACGCAGCCGGCCAGGGGATTCTCCGGGCAACTCAGGGCGTTGTCCGACTCCTTTCGCTGCCTCGCACTGGACTTCCGGGGACACGGGGAGTCAAACCGGCCACGCTACGGCTATCGTGTGTCACGCCTGGCACGAGATTGCCTGGACTTCTTGGACCACCTTGGTCTGGAAGACGCTGTTCTGCTCGGCCACTCAGCGGGATGTGTGGTGATCTGGAGCTTCATCGATCTGTTCGGTCAAGACCGTGTGCGAGCGCTGATGCTCTGTGATGAGCCGATCACCTTCCTCAAACGACCCGGGTGGTCCGAGGCGGAGTGTCGACGCTATGGGGCGTCGATAGACGGGAACGCGGCGCTGGCTATGGCGGCCGCGATCACCGGACCGGATGGGGAGCACGTGTTGCGCGACTTCCTTGCCAACGAGTTCAACCCCGACTTTCCCAGGTCCGAGGTCGCTCGGGTGATCGAAGGGAGCTTGAAGATGCCGCGCGATCTTGCCGCAGAACTGATGCTCAGCGTCATGCATGCAGACTTTCGGGACCTTCTCCCTCGTATCCGTCGGCCCACGCTCTGCATCGGCGGGAAGGAGAGCCATCTGGGGCCAGAGGTCATGCCCTGGATCGCTTCTCGCATCCCTGGTGCGCAGGTGGTCATGATCGATGCGCGCCACTTCGTCCACCTGGAAAATCCGGTTGAGTTCAATGCTGCGGTGCGGGCTTTCCTGGAGGGACTCGACTCGGCCTCGCCCTGAGGTTCGACGCCCACCAAAACCACCGGGGAGCTGTGCAAGCTCTCCCGGTGCTCCCTATCTGGCAAGTCAATATAACGATGACCGACGTCCGATGACCGCCAAGA
>CAZJUE010000277.1:0-2179 GCA_964549025.1 uncultured Anaerolineaceae bacterium
AGCCGGTGGAAGCGATCGCCAGCATGGACTGAGGCGCGCCGCCGCAATTCAGCGCAAGAGAGTTGCAGGGCCCGGCAAGCGCCGGGCTCTGTCGCGCTACTTGTGACGCACGCAGAGGATGCGGCCGTCAGATGCCGCGAGGCCGCTGGATAATGCCATACCGCTATGTCCCCCAGCCGCCGACCAGGGCCCGCACGTTCTCGACCGTGATTACCGCCTCCGGGTCGATCGCCACCACCCGACGCCGAGCCCGTTGCGCCTGCCTGCGCGGTACGTAACAAAAGATGAGTTCCACCATTCCTTCCAGCCCGCGGGCTGAAAGCTCCGTGACCCCGCGGCCGATCTCGCGCAGCGCGTCGGCTACCGCCTCTCAGCGTCCAGCGCTGTAAATCCGCAGCAAGCTGTGGCCGGGCATCAAGCCGCGTTCAAGCGTCAGGCCGATCACGTTGCCGGTGGCGAACCCGGCCGCATAGGCCAGGATATTCCGCCAATCAGACAGATTCGACAGCAGCCCGGAGGCCCCCAGGACAAACAGCACCGCTTCGCTGGCGCCTACCATCCAGGCCAGCTTGGCCCGACCGCGGATCAGGGCCAGCACCCGAAAGGTGGACAGTGTCAGGTCCAGTGCCCGTAGGCCGAACAATATGAAAGGGACGGCTTCCGGGCGTAGCGAGGCCCAGTCGATCGCCAGGCTCATGGGCTGAGTTCAGGCCCGGACCTGGCGCCGAAGCGGCGGGGCCAGGCTGGCCACCGATCCCGGAGAATCATGCTCGGAAGAATCCCCTGTGCAGTGGGCGCACTTCGGTCAGCGTTACGAAGGCCTCCGGGTCGGCGGCCAACACCTCCCGCCGCACCGGCTCGATGTCCCGCCGGCGCACACTAGTGGTGAGGATCGAAACCGTGCCGTCCCGGCCGCGGCCCGCAAGCTCAGTCACCGCGTAGCCCGCGGCTCGCAGCGCCTCGGCGATGGCGCTTCCGCGCTGGGAGCTGATCACCCGCAGGTGACTGTGCCCAATCGCCAGCCGCTCCTCCAGCGCCAACCCGACCACGCTGCCGGTGGCGAACCCGGCTGCGTAGCCCAGCAGATTCAGCGGGTTGCCCAGCTGGCTGAGCACGCTGGACACCGCGATCACCCACAAAGCGGACTGCATGAATCCCACCAGCCAGGCGGGAGAACGCCGACCTCGCACCACAAACAGCACCCGCAGCGTGTCGAGCGACATATCGCAGACCCGGATGGCGAAGATCAAGAACGGAAGCACGCTGGCTTGAATTGGCAGTTGGGTGAGCATGGCAGCCTAGGGGGTGCGCTGATCGCCAAGCGCCTGGGCGCCCGGATGCTGATCCGAGGAATCGCGGCGGTGGGTCAGGCTACTCCGGCGAACAGATCGCGTTCTGTGCGCCCGCTGCGTTCCGGCGGATGGGCGCGGGAGAAGGTTTCGACGTTGCTGCGCCGCACCAGTTGAGTCAGAAATCCGAATAGCCCGCGCGAGGAAGAACCCATGTCCAGTTGGCTGGCATGGCAGGCGGTGGCCTCGCGCTTGCGATCGGCCACCCGTCGGAAATTGATCTCGGCATCGATCGGATGCTGGTTGGCGACGATCTCGGTCAAGTCGATGTCTTGGTTCCTGCCCCAACGGGTGGGATCCTTGCCCAGCAGCCTGCCAATCCAAATCAGTGCGTTCATATACCGCATCGGGATGATCGAGTAATACAGCTTCTGAGGACTGAACGGCGGTCCGGCCTCGGGATAGCGGCCCGGATCGCCGGCGGCGTGGAAGGCTTCCACTGTGGTTTTGTGCACGACGATGTGATCCGGGTGCCCGTAGCCGCCTCCCGGATCGTGGGTGATCACCACCTGCGGCTGTATGCGGCGCATGTGCTTGACCAGCTGCGCGGTGACCTGCTCGGAATCTGCTTGCGCCAATGCATCGGGATGCTGATTGCCTTCGGTGCCGATCATTCCGGAATCGCGATAGCCCAGCAGGTGCAGATCGGAAACGCCCAGCTTCTCGACCGCGCAGCGCAGCTCAGCTTGCCGCAGTTCGGCAATCTCAGAATACCCCTCCATGAACCGCGGCTCCACAGTGCCGGCTTCACCGTTGGTGGCGCACACTAGATGCACCTCCACCCCACGCTCGGCATACAGCGCCAAGGTGCCGCCCAGGGCGAAGGTTTC
>CAZJUE010000277.1:2279-3589 GCA_964549025.1 uncultured Anaerolineaceae bacterium
AGGTACTGGGCTTTGTCGGCGCGGGCCAGGATGTCTTCGATCGCCTCGTCGTCCGGATTGATCCGGCCAACCCCTACCGACAGGGTCAAGCTGGGCATCGACGGACTGAGCTGGCTGCTATAGGCGACCAGCGCTTTGCGCAGTTTGGCCGCTACGCTGGTTGCGCCATCCAGGTTGGTTTCTGGCAGCAGCACCGCGAATTCGTCGCCGCCGATTCGCGCCAGCAGGTCGGTGGTGCGCAGCACTGCCCGCATCGAGCGCGCTGAACCGCGCAGGATTTCATCACCGAAAAGGTGTCCGAATTCGTCGTTGATGGCCTTGAAACCGTCCAGATCGATGTACAGCAGGCAGAACGGGCGGAAGTAGCGCTTGGCTCGAGCAAACTCCATCTCGAGCTGTTCGAATAGCTGGCGTCGATTTGGCAGACCAGTCAGTGGATCGGTGTGCGCCAATTTTCCCATTTGCTCGGCCTGCGAGTGCATGCTGTGCATTGTGCGCTCAACCTGGGCGGTCAGCGAAGTGGCGATGGCGGCGGCCGCCAGCGAGACCACGGCGTGCAAGCTCAGGTAGAGGAATCCCCCCAGCAGCCCGTCGAATTGCCCCGGGTTGGTCAGCACCGCCCCGATATTGGCGGCAATTCCCAGGCTGGCAAATAGGTACGGCGCACGCGCACCGATCAGCGCCGCGGAGATCAGGATCGGCAGCAGGAAGCCGACGCCCAGTAGCAGCAGGTCGTCGGGCGAGCTGAAGGCGGCAACCCCAAACACCGCCAGCAAACCGGCACCGGTCATATAGCCGACCTGGGTGACCGAGCCACGCTGCAGCCGTCTCAGGCCCAAGCCGCTGATCAGCGCCAGCGCCACGATCGCAGCCATAGGCCAGCCGACCGCCGGGCGGCCGCTGCGGGCGCTCAATGCGATAAGGGCGAGTGCCCACACCGCCAGCAGCGCCAATTGGGCCAACAGAATTCGACGTGCGAGCTGGGAACGGGGTGGCCGCAGCTCTGGATCGACGCGGGGAT
This sequence comes from uncultured Anaerolineaceae bacterium, assembly GCA_964549025.1. GTDB lineage: Bacteria > Chloroflexota > Anaerolineae > Anaerolineales > E44-bin32 > JADFRG01. Next base: position 3,301 of record CAZJUE010000277.1, read on the forward strand.
AGAGATTGGCTCTCAGGCGGTCGGCAAGCGAGGAGGAGTGGTCACGATCCGGCGGAATCATCTGGGAAGGGGGCTCCCAGAATATTGTACCCAGAGTCCACAAACAGCACCTCTCCGGTGACGTTGCGGGCCATGTCCGAAGCCAGCCACACCGCCGCGTTTCCCACGTCGTCCGCCGATATGTGCCGGCGCAGCGGCGCAACTTCGGCGAATTCGCGATACATGCGCTTGAATCCGCTAACCCCGGCGGCCGAAAGGGTGCGTACCGGTCCGGCCGAGATGGCGTTGG
>CAZJUE010000278.1:0-3584 GCA_964549025.1 uncultured Anaerolineaceae bacterium
TCCTCGCCAGACTTCGCTTCGTCTGCCGAAACCTGGGCCGCCTTCCTGGCCGGGCGCGGCGCGATCGCCAGTGCCCCGTACTCCGAATTCGTGGCCGGATTCGAGCCGCTGGACTACTCGGCCGGACCACTGCCGACCAGCGACGGCCGCGGCATCACGCTGGCCGAGTCGTGGTCGTGGGTTCTGCTCGGGGATCAAGCGAATGAAAACATCGGCGATTCGACCGGCATGGCAACGGCGCTGCTCAAGTGGTTGACTGAGCCGGGCTTCCTGGCCGAGTGGACCTATGCACTTGGCCTGGTTCCGGCCCAGCCGGCGGTCCTGGACCGCTGGCCGGATACGCCGGAAACCGCGATCGCCAGCCGCCTGGTATCGGTGGCGGTCCCGCTGCCCGATCCGGACACGCTGGCCGACTTCGGCCCTGCCTTTGCTGCCGCGCTGCGGGCAGTGTTGTCCGGGGAACTCTCGCCGCAGGACGCGGCGGCGCTGGCGGCTGCCAATGGTCGTTGATCACATTACAATCCCCGAATGCCTATTCAATTCGGTACCGACGGCTGGCGGGGAGTAATCTCCGATTCCTTTACCTTTCACAATCTGCGGCTGGTAAGCCAGGCGATCGCCGACGCGGTGGCCGCCGAGGAGTGGCTGGCCAACGGCGACGACCTGCCGATTCCGGAGGGGGTCGATCCGCAGCGCATCGTGGTCGGCTTCGACACCCGCTTCCTCTCAGATCGTTTCGCGGTGGAGGTGGCGCGAGTGCTGGCCGGCAATGGGCTGACGGTGGCGCTGACCAGCGCCGACGTGCCGACTCCGGCGCTCTCGTACACCGTGCGCGCCCGGCGAGCGATCGCCGGGGTGATGATCACCGCCTCGCACAACGCACCGCGCTACAACGGTTTGAAGCTCAAGGCTGCTTACGCTGGAGCGGCGGCGCGCGACCAGTGTCGGCGGGTAGAGCTGTACTTCAATGACAACGAGGCGCGTGGGCGCGGGCCCAACCTGATGGACTACGAGCGGGCCAAAGAGGCCAAGCTGATCGAGCGCTTCAACCCCACCCCCGACTACCACCAGCATCTGCGCGGGCTGATCGATTTCGATGCCATCGCCGAGAACCCGCAGCACATCGTGGTGGACTCGATGTACGGCTCCGGGCGGGGCCAGATCAAAGGAATCCTGCAAGGTACCGGCTGCGAGGTGTTCGAGGTTCGAGGTGAGATGAACCCCGGATTCGGCGGCATTCATCCCGAGCCGATTTCGCGCTACCTGGGAGCGCTGGCGGGGGCGATCGCCGCCGGCCACGGCGCGCTGGGGGTGGCCACCGATGGGGACGCCGACCGTATCGGCGCCGTCGACGGGCGCGGCAATTTCGTCGATCCGCACCGGGTGATGGCATTGGCGCTCAAATACCTGGTCGAACAGCGCGGCTGGACCGGCAAGGTGGTCAAGACCGTCTCCACCACCCGCATGCTCAACCGGCTGGCCGACAAGCATCAGCTGGAGCTGATCGAGACCCCGGTCGGGTTCGACCACATCGCCGATCGGATGCTGCGCGAGCAGGTATTGATCGGCGGCGAGGAATCGGGCGGCATCTCGTTCCTCGGGCACATTCCCGAGGGCGACGGCGTGCTGATGGGACTGCTGCTGCTGGAGATGGTAGCCGCCACCGGCAAGCCGCTGGACGTTCTGGTGGACGAGCTGCTGGAGGAGGTCGGCCCCTCGCACTACGCCCGGCTGGACCTGCGGCTGCTACGACCGGTTTCCAAGGAGCGTATGGCCGCCCGTCTGACCGATTCGGCGCCCGGAAGCATCGGGGGGCTGAAACTCTCCGGCGTGGACAATCGGGACGGGGTCAAATACCTGATGAAGGACGACTCCTGGCTGCTGATCCGGCCCTCCGGCACCGAGCCGGTGCTGCGAGTCTACGCGGAGGCGCGCGACCCCGAGTCGCTCGAATCGTTGCTCGCCTACGGACGCGAACTAGCGCAGGCCGACTAGACCGTCTTTGCCATTTATCCCCCCTATACCCCCCGTGATATAATCCGGCGAACGAGTGTTCTTATGTTAAAACGTCTGCGCGACTTCTTCTCGGGCGGATCCGAGGCCCAGCGTCCAGCGGCCCCCGTTCAACCACAACCAGGGGCCGCTTCCATTGAACCCAAGGCTGAAGGCGAGGCGCCCTCCCCGCTGGAAGATCCCCAAGCCTATTTGAAGCGAGTACAGGAGAAGATCAATAACCTGGCGGAGGAATTCGCCAGCGGCTCGATCAATCAGGCGCAATTCCAGGAGCTGTACGACCACTACCGGCGTGAGCAGCAGACGGTCAAGCGTTACGTTGAGATGGCGCCGCAGTCGGACGAGTGGAAGGCTGCCACGACCGAGGGCAAGAGCGTTCTAATCCGTCAGCAGCACTCGGCCAAAGTGATGGGCTACGCGGTGTACGACAACGAATCCGGAATGCCGCTCAACACCATCGGTGAGTTCCAGGTGGAAGCCGAGCTGGCGATTCCGATGCTGTCCTCCTATCGGGCGGCGGCCAAAGAGATCTTTGGCGCCGGCATGCGTTCCACGGAAATCGAGGGCGGGGAGTGGTTGGGCTACATGCCAGGCGAGTACACGACCTTGATGGCGCTGTTCTCGACCAACCCGGCTAGCCAGCAGCTGGAGTCGCTCGAAGAGCTGCACCTGCTGTTCGAACGCGCCAATCGCACCCTGCTCAGCAACCCGCCGATCGATCCGAACGAGTTGGTGTTCCCGCACAAGTACTTCCTCGGCCGCCGCCAATAGCCTCTCTCTTATGAGCAGCGTTCCAGTCCTCAAAGTGGTCGTCGCGGGTGATGGCACTGTCGGCAAGACATCGCTCATCCGACGCTACTGCGAGGGAAAGTTCGAAATGGCCCGGGTGGCGACCATCGGAGTGGACTTCCAGACCCAGACAGTCGAACTTCCGGAGCAAACGGTCAAGCTTTCGATCTGGGATATGGCCGGGCAGGAACGTTTTCAGGCGGTGCGGGCCGGCTTCTACCGCGGCAGCCGGGCGGCCGCGCTGGTCTACGACGTCACCGCGCCGCAAAGCTTCCAGGACCTGGTCCGTTGGCGGTCCGAGATCCTGGAGAAGGTTCCGGAACAACGCTTCGTGGTGGTGGGCAACAAGACCGATTTGGAGAGAGTGCAGGATCAGGCGGAGGCGCAGGCTTTTGCCGAGAGCATGGGCGCCCAGTATGTGGAGACCAGCGCGCTGAATGGCAGCGGGGTACCGGAAATGTTCGAAGCCCTGGCCCGCCTCGGCTTGGGCGCTTAGACACGCCCTGAAACCAGTTTATAGCCGCGCCCGCGCAGCGTGATCAGGTGCGCGGGACTGGAAGGATCGGCTTCGATCTTGCTGCGCAGCCGGCTGACCAGCTTCTCGACCCGAGCGTCGTCGACCTCTTCCAGGTAGTCCTCTCCCCACACCCCTTCGACGATCCGGTACTTGTCGGTAATCTTGTCGGTGCGCTCGTGCAGCAGCCTGAGCAGCCGGAACTCGAGGTCGGTCAGCACCGGAATACGCACTCCGTCCACCCAGACGTCCCCCGAATCCAAATCCA
>CAZJUE010000279.1:0-3576 GCA_964549025.1 uncultured Anaerolineaceae bacterium
GCACTGTCAATGGGAATGAGCCAAGAAGCTGGAGTTTCATCTCTTGTTTATGGATTTACAGTTTGCGTAATAGTCGGGTTTTTCACTAACGCCTTATACTCAATTTGCTTTTCGTTTGATGGAGTAATGAAAATCTATGGTAGATTCAGTCGTTTGGTAAATGGAATCGCTTCAGGTTTCTTTACTTTTGCAGGAATTGGTTTAATTCGCTCGGCATTTAGTCGTAGCCCTGGGTAACAAGCAAACTAACAAGGCCATGAACTTCGCGCCTGACTACGCCGGACAGCTTACACTGCGCTCCGGCTGCCGGTTATGGCAACGTTAGCACGCAGGAAAATGAGATGTGGCGAGCACTGTTAGCCTTAGCGCTGACTATGGTGATAGCAGGTGCAGGCGCTAGCTATCTGGCAGGTTCGGCGCTGTCAGCACCCGTCGTTCGCACCATTGGGCCGGCGCCGGCCGATCTAAGCGCTGTTGACGTCGAATTTTCCGGGGTCAAAGGCTGGTTCGTGCCCTCAGGTGAAAACGCTCCGTGTCTCCTTCTCATGCACGGGGTCCGCTCAGATCGCCGGAGCATGATTGAACGCGCGCGCTTGCTCCGGCAGGCTGGCTATTCTGCGCTGCTGTTTGATTTCCAGGCCCACGGTGAGAGCCCAGGGGAGCACATCACCTTCGGCTACCGCGAGTCGTCGAATGCGCGAGCAGCAGTCTCGTTCCTGCGGTCCCGCTTCAAGTGCTCAAAGATAGGGGCCCTCGGCCAGTCGCTGGGTGGCGCAGCGACGCTTCTTGGAGAGGAGCCAATTGAAGTCGATGCCCTCGTTTTGGAGTCAGTTTATTCCACGATTGATGAGGCGGTAGCTGCCCGGCTTAAACTCCGGTTGGGCAAGGCCGGTGCCCTTCTCGCGCCTCTTCTCACCCTACAGTTGAAACCCCGACTGGGTATAGATCCTGAGGAGCTTCGCCCCATCAGCCGCATCGGCCAATTTCATGGTCCGGTGCTGGTAATGGCCGGCACGGAGGATAAGCACACGCCTATCGAAGAAGCCAAGCGCCTGTTCGCCGCGGCCAATGAGCCAAAGGAGTTCTGGGCGGTACTAGGTGCGGCACATGTTGATCTGCAGAGGTTTGAGCCTGTGGTTTATCGGCAAAAGCTGCTCGATTTTCTCGCAAAGCACGTTGGGGCACCTAGTGAGGTCGAGGAGCAAGAGTAAAAAGTCGCTCCACCATCAGGTTACACACGAAAACATACCTTTCGGATTAATAAGTTTCCGATAGTGGGAGGGTCGCTTCAAGTCCCAGGCACTGCTGGATGAACAGGCGCTGGCCGCCTGCCTAGCCTATGTGGACCGAACCCGGTGCGTGGCGGTCGATTGCGCGTTTGCCTACAAACTCGAATTCTGCGAGTCTTTTCCTTGACGGGCACCGTCGAGGACGCAACGAGCGCAGGCGGCCGTTGCCTACGGCTTTAACGCCCATGAACGGTGAATCGGGCGTGTATTGAGATGCCAAGCAGGATAAATGGAACCCTTCGCATGTCTGCCATAACGAATCCTGTCGCGTCCGCTAATCCCTGGGTCGTGCTCGCCGGCGTTTCCATCGGCGTGTTCAGCCTAACCATGAACGGCACGGCGATGATCACCGCCGTGCCCCAGATCCGGCACGATTTCGATTTGAGTCCGACCATGTTGCAATGGGTCGTGACTATCTATTTTCTCGTCGGAGCGATCTTTCTCGCTGCGGCGGGCCGGATGGGCGACCGGTTCGGTCTCGGCCGGGTATTTCTAGCCGGAGCGCTGTGCTTTGCCGCTGCATACATCGTCATCGCACTCGCGCCCGACGGCCTGACCATGCTGGTTGGGCGGGGGCTCCAGGGGCTGGCGGGAGGATTGCTGCTGCCGATGTCGCTCGCACTCGTTAGAGCTACCTTTCCCGAACAGAAGCGGCAATTCGCCGCGGCGATCTGGAGCGGTGTTCTCGGGCTCGGACTCGGCGTCGGCCCGATCGCCGGTGGGCTATTGACGCATTTCTTTAGCTGGCGCTATATCTTTTGGCTCAGCATGGCGATCGTTGTGGGGGCGTTCGCCATCGTTGTCTTCGCTTTGCACGGTCGGCTCTCCCCGCCTCAGCGGGCGCAGCGCGAACCCCAAGACTTCATTGGCTTCATCCTGGTCGCCACCGCGATGGCGACGTTTACCTTCGCGATCACACATGCGCAAGATCTCGGGTGGTTCTCGGGCGCGACCGCGGCGGCTCTGCTCGTCTGCATTGCGGCGACGATTGGTCTATTGCTGCGCGAGCGCAGTGTTCCTATGCCGTTCTTGAACCTCGATCTCTTTCGAAATCGCGGTTTCATTGCGGCCGCCCTCGGCATCTTTTCCGCTTTCTTCTTGATATACACCATCCTCGTATTCGCGAGCATCTTCACGCAAAATGTGCTCGCGTTCGACTACACGCCGGCGCACGCAGGCGTCTCCCTGTTGTCACTGACGCTGCTAATGTTCGCACTCTCGACCGTGGTGCACCGAGTGATCGCCCGGTACGGACCTCAAATCGTCGTTACAACCGGCATGGGGCTGCTGATGGTCGGCGCGACGCTGCTGCATCTCGAAGCTGGGGGCAGCGGCGTCCTCGGGTTTGAAACCGCGCTCGTGGTTTGCGGACTGGGGCTTGGGGCAACCCTTCCGGTGTTCTCCGGCCTGGGCGTGGAGTCACTGCCGCCGGATCAGACCGGGCAAGGCTCAGGTGTTCTCACGACGTTCACGTTTCTCGGCGCCACTGTCGGCGTGTCGATCGGCGGCCTCGTTTCGGCCAACGGCGCCCGCTCATCCCTCGATGCGAGCCTTGCCGCACTCGGTCTGCAACCTACAGACCTTGCGAACCTCACCCCCGGTTTGCACGCAACCGAGGAGCAACTCGCGATGCTGCTGTCCCGATACGACGCTGGAACCGCGGAGAGTATCCGCGACGCACTGACACTAGCCGTCTATGACGGCTTCGCAGATCTTACAGTGCTCTGCGCCGCGGTCGCCGCGCTCAGCGCGCTCGCTCAGTTCTGGCTGCTCAGGGTGCGTTCGAATTGAGGCAGCCGGTCTCGCTCGCGGCATGAAGCGTGTTGGGCCATCGGCGCGGCTTACCAATTTACGGTTTTTTATTTCAGCCTAGGCAATCTGATTACCGAAAGTCTTAACACTCTACTTGCGGACTAATAAATGTTCTTCACGAGGCATAGAAGAGGGCAGTTGGATACCAGCAACACTTGGTGGCTATTTGTCTCCCTGAGCATCTTCTACTTCCTGTTCCGTTGGAACCTGATCTATTCATTCATGACTTCCACGCCCTGTCAGACACTCAGCGAGTACTGGCTGACAAGCGGTGGTTATTTCCCTAATCTCTACAACCTGTTTCTATTGATCTTTCTCCTCTTCGCTGCCTGGTCGGCAACGGAGATGATCAGCGCAATTGCCGCAGACAAGGCGGACAAGGTGGTTGCGATAACAGTAAACCCATTGATCATCCTCTTCCTCTGCTACCTGTTTTACGGCTTTAAGAAACAGTGGGAGTTTTTTGAGATCCAGT
>CAZJUE010000280.1:0-3561 GCA_964549025.1 uncultured Anaerolineaceae bacterium
GCAGTTCGCCCTGGACGAAACCGAGCGGCGCCGGGCCAAGCAACTGGCCTACAATCAGGAGCATGGAATCGAGCCGGCTTCCATCGTTAAGGCCATCCGCGATTTGACCGATCAGGTGGCCGAGCGGGCAGTAGCCGAAGCGCAAGCCGAGTACGGCGTCGGCGCCCCGCTCGACATGCCTAAAGAGGAATTGGCGCGGGTGATCAACGAGCTGGAAAAGCGCATGCGCACGGCGGCCGAAGCCCTGGAGTTTGAGAAGGCGGCAGCCCTGCGCGATCAGATACTTGAGCTGCGCCAAACGCTGGCCGAAATGGAAGACCTGCCGCCCTGGCAGCGAATCCGGGTGCTGGCCGGCGAAGAGCCACGCCAAACGAGGACGCCGAAGTGAGGCATCGCGGCCGCAAGGCCTACGACGTTCCATTCCGATCTGTAAGCCGACCGTTAGTGGGAAGGTCCGCTCCGAATGCTACGATGTTTCTGGAGGCCAACAGAGAAGCATGGAGCAGGTCGAAGCGGCAATTCAGTCAGCGGTAGAAGCCATACAGCGTGGCGATCTCGGTCAGGGTCGAGCGACGCTGTCCTGGGTGCTGCGGGAACAGCCGGATAACCGGCTGGCGTGGTTGTGGATGGCTTGCTGCGTAACCGACGAATCCGCCCGCGACGAATGCTACCAACGAGTTTCCGCCGTCCCCGGCTGAGCGCTACTGGCCCTGCATTGCGCAAGTGAAATCCCGCCGGATGGCGGGATTGTTATTTGGCGCGCCTGGCAGGATTCGAACCTGCGACCTTGGGCTTAGAAGGCCCCTGCTCTGTCCGGTCTGAGCTACAGGCGCGTACCGGCGATTATCCCATAGCAGATGCAGCAAGCAACCAGTCTGACGCTAAACAGCCTTCTGGCCAGACCGAGATAGGGTCTGGACTCCGATGGCTATGCGCAGCGGTGCCGGGCAATCGCTGAGGCGCTGCATATGGCAGCCGTTCGAAGGCAGACGGGGGTTGAGTGGTAAAGCGGCTAGGGAACCGGCCGAATCCCCTTGTAGATCCGGGGGCCGGATAAGGTGCGCAGGATCATACGCGCCGGGCGGCCCAGCTGTTCTCCCAATTGCTCAGGGCTCATCGGCGTGTTCTGGTTGGAAAGAAATACCCGGAATATGGCATTCACCAGGCTGGTTTGACGGGTGAGGTACTCTGCTTGCCGGGCGCAGTGAGAGATCAGCACGTCTTCAATCCGGTCCAGTTGCGTGACCTCTGCCGTCTCAGGATCCACGTGGTCGACTTGCTCCCGTGCGTCGGCCTCATTCAGCTTCTCCTGATGTTCCGGGCACAAATGGCTGCGCAGATAAACGTCCAGGTCACGGTCTGCCCGCTCCCACCATTGGTAGTCGATGTGAAAAGCAGTTTCTAGCGTGGGCCGGACCAGTGAGGGCGGGGTTTGTGAGCTCATTCAGATCCCCACGCTTCCTCGTTCAATCGCCAGTAATGGTCGCCGACGTGGTCGTAATACGGCTGTGTCGTAAGCTCGGCGAAGATGGGACCCGGCGGCATGCGCTTCAGCACATTCACCGCCGAGTAAAGCGACTGGGCGTGGACGGTGGTCTGCGGATTGAGTTTTGACAGCTCGCGAAAGACCTCCGGCACCACCCGGTGCAGCGGCAGCGTGGATTGGCCGCCTTCCCGCCATGCTTCGTCCAACGCTTGCTCGTCGATCACGCCGACAATCATACGATCGTCATACCCGGCGCCGACCGGGTGCTTGAGCATCGTGAACCCGATTCGGCCATCCGAGCTGAGCGTCGCGGTTCGGATCCAATCGTTGCGCTGGCGGGGGTCGATAGCTTCGACGATAACCTCCCCTTCCAGCTCGCCACGCCGCACCCGTATCAGCCCTCCAGCCGGCAAGTCGTTTTCCTGGTACCACTCGCGCAGCCCGAACACGTAACGTGGTTCTCTTACCACCCAGCCGGGGAACTTGCGGCCGCTGTGCCCATCGACCAACATAAAGCGGATACGTGGGGCTTCATAGGCGGTTGGGAAGAGCGGTCTCAAACGTGTGGACAGCGGGAGCGTGCCGGTCTGCCAATGGGGAAAGATCAACGGCATTGTCACTTCGTCCGCACCAGTGGATTGATCTGGCTGTTCACCGTGCTCATCGTCCACCAGTGCCTCAAGCTCCAACAATTCGGGGGTCAGGGAATCACGGTCGTAGGGGCGCGACTCATAACGCAACCGCTTCGGAATCTCGAGCGCCGCTGGCGGCTCCAGTTTCTTCAGAAACCACATCACCTCGCCAGCCGGGCCGACCTCATCAAAACGCTCGTCTTCCTGCAGCGCAAAATCGACCGAAAACTCGGTCAACAGCGGATCCAAACCCTCGGCCATCTCCATATGTTCCAGCAATTCGCTGGTTGGCAACGGGCCGCCCGCCGACACGTCGAGCACCGCCTCAGCCAGATTCAGGTGGCCTTCATTGACCTCGGCTAACAGCCCGGCGTGAAACCAGCGCCCGGCGATGCGCACCGCCTCCTCGGTGGACTCAAGCCGCTGCTCCACCTTATCGATCAGCAGATCATGGTGGAGACGCATGACGGATTTCGGATCGTCTCCAACCTCTTCGTCCTCTTCCGGAGCTTCGCTGAGGTTGAGTGAGTGCGTTTCAAGCTTGGCGGCGAACTCTCTGTGTTCGCCGCCATCCTCGAAATCGACTTGTATGACCTCAAAGGAGTCGAGCTCGGGATTGCTGCCCGCCCGCACGTCATTGACCACCCCGATACGGTCGCCCAGCTTGCGGAACAGCAGCCGCTGACCGACCTGGTAGCTTTCGGCCGGTGTATAACGCTCGGCCTCGGGCTCTTTGGCAGCCTCGGCGGCCTGGCGAATCAACTCCAGGCGTCGCTCGACCAACGCTTCTGTCATCTGACGTGAAGTGAGCGGAACCTCCCGCTCGAGCAACAGGTTGAAGATGAACTCTAAGTCGTTGTCGGTGACTTCGAACTCGGTCCAGTAGCTCTCAAGTGCAGCCGTTGGAGAGGAGATCATGCAGTGGGCAAGCGGATTCTGCGTGGAGCGAAGTCATTATACTATGGGGCAATGTCGCGACCCTCGAGCGAGCTCGCAGTTCTGATTGAGGCTTCCGGGCAAGCCCAGGCCGAGCTGTTGCGCAGCATGCTGGAGGCTCACGGCGTTGAAGTCTGGCTGTCAGGAGAGGCGGCAGGAAGCGCCATTGGGCTATCCGTCGGCCGACTGGGCCGGATTGAACTGCTGGTCCGCCAATCGGATCTGGTTCGGGCTCAGGAGATCATAGGACAGCAGACCGATCTGAGGCGCCCTAGCTAGGGATACTCCTGTTGCACCCAGCTTAGCGGATCCACCGGAACGCCTCCTACCCAGACTTCCCAATGTAGGTGCGGACCGGTAACCCGTCCCGTTCCCCCTACGTAGCCAATCAGCTGTCCCTGCTCCACTAAGTCTCCCACGCCCACCAGAATTTGCGACTGGTGGAGGAATCCGCTGAACACCCCCCAACCGTGGTCGATGTAGGTGGCATTGCCGCGCACCGTGAGC
>CAZJUE010000281.1:0-3551 GCA_964549025.1 uncultured Anaerolineaceae bacterium
AGGTCGGGGCGGGCGGATTTGAACCGCCGACCCCCTGCACCCCATGCAGGTGCGCTACCGGGCTGCGCCACGCCCCGAATCGTCGGGCCGCATTATACCTCTCCGCCTGCGGCGGCACAGCCTCGCCGATGGATCTGAGCAGCACATAGCGGCTTGATCAATGCACGATTGCCCCGTATGGCGGCCGCCTTTCTGGTCGGTCTTGGTGCTCGCTGCCCATCCTATCCGATTCCGTTTCACCGCGCTGGCTCTGGTTGACCACTGGATTCGCGAGGGCCTCAGCCTAGTACGGCATCTGGCCGGCGCCGAAATAGCCCATGATGCGTGCCGTGTGCCGGGCGCCCAGTACGAAGTTGTCGATCACGATGTTTTCATTCGGCGCATGGGCGTTGGTGCCCGGATAGCCGATGCCGGCGGTGGCCACCGGCACTCCTAATTCATGGATAAAGGCGTGGTTCGGACCCGAACCGCCGGCCATCGGCTTGATCAGCATCGGCATGCCATAGACCTCCTTAGCCGATTTCACCACCATTTGCAGGAATGGGTGGTCCGGATCGGTGCGTGCCGGCGGGCCGCCTCCCAGCCATTCGAACTCGACGTCGTTGAATCCGCCCTCGTCCAGGTGATTGCGCAGCTGCTCGAGCACTTCCTCCGGCCGTTGGTCGGGCACCAATCGGAAGTCCACCTTAGCGGAGGCTTTGGCCGGCAGCACGGTTTTTGATCCCTCGCCCTGATAGCCAGTGGTGATGCCGCAAATGGTGCAGGTGGGGACGAATATCTGCTCGCGTTTGAGGTCGAGTCCACCTTGCATTCCCTTGATGTACTCCTTGATCCCGTAGACCTCCTGCAGGTGCTCGGCCGGATCGGGATTCATCGCCAGCAACTCCAGGTCGCGCTCGGTTGGTGGGATCACCCGATCGTAGAAGCCCGGCAGACGGATCAATTCATCAGAGCCCTTTAGCGATCGCAGCGCCCAAACCAGCCGCCAGGCGGCATTGGGGAAGATCGACCCGGTCAGGCCAGAGTGCGAGTCTTTGGCGGCGGTCTCGACGCTGAGCTCGACGTAGCAAATGCCGCGCATGCCGGCGTACTGCACCGGGACGCCGTCCTGATTGACCTCGCCGAATTCCCACAGGCAGGCATCGGCTGCCAACAGGTCCTTGTGCGCCCGAATGAAATCGGGCAGGTGCACGCTGCCGGTCTCCTCTTCGCCCTCGACGATGAACTTGATATTGCACGGAAGCTCGCCGTCGGTCTCCAGCAGTGCGTCGATGGCGGCCAGCCGGGTTTGCAGGTGACCCTTGTCGTCGCTGACCCCGCGGGCGAACAGCTGGCCATTGCGCCGACTGGGCTCGAAGGGCGGCGTCTCCCACAGCTCAAGCGGTTCGGGTGGCTGGACATCATAGTGGTTGTACAACAGTAGCGTCCGATCGCCGCGGCCGCCGATCTCGCCGAAGACCACCGGATGCCCGTCGGTCGCCAGAATGCGGGTTTCGAACCCCCGGGCAGCCAGCATATGCTCGACCAATTCGGCGCATTCGCGCATGCCGAGTCCCTGCGCCGACACGCTGGGTTGTGCGCATAGCCGAACCAGCTCACGCAGTGAATCCTCGAGTTGATCCTGAATCGTGCGGTCAATGCGATCCCAGTCCATGTGGTCCTCCGGCCTACTCGGCCGATTATAGCCCCCGATCGATGGTGGTTCGCATTCTGTTGGGATCGAATCTATAATCCGCCGGCTCGATGCGAATCTACGACATTTCCGTGGGAATCACCGAGGACATTCCGGTTTGGCCGGGTGACCCGCCGGTGGTGCTGGATCAGGTGGCCTCATTGCAGGATGGCGACGGGGCCAACGTGTCCCGGCTGGAGGCCGGCGTGCACGTGGGTACCCATATCGATGCGCCGCGTCACTTCATTGAAGGCGGGGGAGCGGTGGACGAGATCCCACTCAAGTCGTTGATCGGCCGAGCCTATGTGGTCGACCTGCGCAAGGCCAAGACCATCGACGCCGACAGCCTCGAGGTGGCTCGAATCCCTCCCCGCACCCGTCGGCTGTTGTTCAAAACCCGAAATTCGGAGCTGTGGGCAAAAGGGGAAAGCAAGTTTCAGAAGGACTTCGTGGCGGTCGAGCCAAGCGGAGCGGAATGGCTGGTGCGCAAGGGCGTGCGCCTGGTGGGGGTTGACTACCTGTCGGTCGCACCGTTCGCAGACGGCGAGCGGACCCATAAGATCCTGCTGGAAGCGGGCATTGTCGTGCTGGAGGGGGTCGATCTTCACCGAGTTCCGAAGGGGCGCTACACCATGTACTGCCTGCCGGTGAAGCTGGTCGGCAGCGATGGCGCGCCGGCCAGGGCGATCCTGGTGGGAGTGTAAGGAGCATCATGGACCTCACGAGTGGAGTGGGACTGGCAATCGGCATTGGCCTGGCCATTGTGATCGCATTGATCGTCTGGCGGGTATTGGCTCGCCGTTCGAGCGGCTCTGAGGCGATGCCCGAGTCGCTGCAGCAAGTATCGGACGCGCGCTACGAGGCTGATGAGAAACCGGCCTCATTAATCAGTGAACAAATCGAAGAGATGTTGCGAACGGAGCTGGCCCAGCATCCAGACCTGGCTAGCACGGAGCTGGATTTTGGCACCGCGGCCAACGGCTCGTTGGAGATCTGGTTTGGCGGCCAGAAGTACAGCTCTGCCGAACTGATCCCGGATGAGCGGGTGCGTTCGGCGATTACCCGGGCGGTCGAGACCTTCAACCGCTAGGCCGGTGCTCTCGCTCCGCGGGATCTATCCTCCGATCCCTACCCCATTTGACGTAGACGAGACAATCCAGTTTGAGCGCTTGCGCTCAAATCTGAAGCATTGGGCCGACTGGCCACTTGCCGGATACGTGGTCGGCGGCTCGAACGGCGAAGCGGTGGCGCTCAGTGCAGAGGAGCGGGTGGAGCTGGTCGCGAATGCGCGGGAGGGCAGCTCCGACGGCAGGCTGGTGATCGCCGGGGCGGGCGCTGAATCCACCCGTGAAACCATAGCGCTGGCTAAGCACATGGCCCAGGCCGGCGCCGATGCAGCCATTGTGGTTACCCCCCACTATTACGGCCCGCGACTGGATGTGGCGGCGTTCCTGGCGCACTACCGACGGATTGCCGACGCCTGTCCGGTTCCGGTCGTGCTCTACAACGTTCCCGTATACACAGGCGTGGACCTGCCGGTTGAGGCGGTACTACAGCTGGCCGAGCACCCAAACATCATCGGCATAAAGGAAAGCGGTGGCAGTGTCACCAAGATCGCTGAGATGGTCGCCGGATCGCCGGATGACTTCCAGGTGCTGGCCGGTTCGGCAAGCTTCCTGCTGCCGGCGCTGACCGTCGGCGCGGTTGGCTGCGTGCCGGCGCTGGCCTGCATTGCAGCACAGCGGATCGCCGACCTGATTCAGGCTTTCGAGGCTGGTGAACTGGAGCGGGCGCGAACGCTGCAAGCCCAATTGATCGCGCCGAATGCGGCGGTGACCTCGCATTTCGGCGTCGCTGGGCTCAAGGCTGCGCTGGATCA
>CAZJUE010000282.1:0-3505 GCA_964549025.1 uncultured Anaerolineaceae bacterium
CGGTGCGCTGGCGATCTCGATGCTGATTGGACTGGAGTTCGTCAACCTCGGTGCGCCAATCGCGCTGGCGATCGGTTGCTGGATCGGCTCGGTGCCCAACCCGCGGCTGAGCTCGCAGCACGGCCTGGCAATCGGCGCCCTGATCGGGTTGTTCTCTGCCGCCAGCTTCAGCGTGTCGCTGTCTGAGCCAAATCCGGACACAAGCCTGGTGAGCGGCTTCCTGTGCTGTGCACCGTTCACCGTGCTGCTTGGCGCCTCGGTTGGGGCCATGGCCGGAACGCTCGCCGGCTGGATCCGACGGGCACAGCTGTTGGTGCGAGCCGCCCAAGGAGGCTGAGTAGGGAGGACCTATGGAAGCGATCGGTGGTGTGCTATCGGCATTCGGATTGGCGGCCAGCGCCGGCCTCAACGCCTACGTTCCGCTGCTGCTGGTGGCATTGATGGCGCGCTTTACCGATTGGATCCAGCTCGGCCCTGACTGGGATCCGCTGACCAGCTGGCCGGTGATCATTGTCATCGTGGTGCTGGGCACGATCGAGTTCTTCGCCGACAAGCTGCCGGCGGTCAATCACATCAACGATGCTATCCAGACCTTCATCCGGCCGGCCGCCGGAGCGATCCTGTTTGCCGCCAGCACCAATGTGGTCACCAACATTCACCCGGTGGTAGCGATGATCGCCGGTCTGCTGGTCGCCGGCGGGGTGCATTTGGCCAAGAGCGCTGCGGTACGGCCGGTGGTGAGCGTGAGTACCGGCGGAGCGGGCAACGTGCCAGCCAGCATTGCCGAGGATGTGCTGGCGACGATACTCTCTATCCTGGCGATCCTGGTGCCGATCGCGGTGGCGGCCGTGATCATATTGCTCACCGCCTTTGTGATCTGGCTGTTGTGGCGGCGCGCCCGCCGTGAAGCGCAGGCTCCCGGCGCCTAGCCGTCCTCGATCCCAAGCCGCCTGCTAGCGCCAGCGGGTGAAAAACGCCACCGATCCGGTCACGCTGTCCCACAGCCGATCGAGCCACACGATCCCTTCCGGCCAGCGCTCCGGCTCCCACGGCTGATTCACGATTGTGTAAACGTAGCCGTCGACCACGATGATGGCGTTGCGCGAGTCCCACGGCCCGCCGGTGCTGCGAAACACCACCGCAGGCCAGCCGCCGATCTCCAGGTCCTCGACCGTAGCCGGGTCAGTGTTGATCCCCAACCGTGGCTCGAGCACCTCCCGCGGCGTCGAATCCGGAAAGGTTCCGAAGGTCCCCAGCGTGAGCGAGGTCCGCACATTGTCGAAGCCTTCGACGCTTCCCAGCACCGGCCCGCCGACGATGCGGTCCGGCAGGTCGGGATCCTCGGCGTAGTCACTCGGGTACAGGTAGCAGAAGCCGTCGACGATATCGAGCAGCAGTCTGGTGTCCGCTCCGGGCGATGGACAGACTGCATCGGCGCTCACGTAATCGGGTGGGTCCTGCGGGGGGAAGAACACCAGCGAGTCCAGCAGAGTCCCCCAGGCGAACTCGGACTCTTCCACCAGATCTAGAATGTCCCCCACTTCCGGAATCAGCGACACCACATAGCGCTCGCCGTTAGCCACCAGGTAGGCCCGGCGCTCGGACACGAAGGCCCCCGGCAGATTGCGCTGCACGATCGCCGGCTCGCCGGCGATGGTGATCTCCTCCCGCCCACCCTCGGTCGGCATGTTGAATTGCTGCAGCGCCCGATCGGCGTAACTGACGGCGGTCATGCCTTCGTCCGGTCCGTTGTGCTCGACGGCCAGGATCACCGCAAAAGCCTTCTGCCCGATCGGCTCGGAGGTCGGACCCAGCAGGGTCACCACCCGGTCCGGCCGTTCGAACCCGTCGGCGACTTCGTAATGCGCCGGGTACAGGAAACACACGCCGTTGTTCGGATCGAGGTGAAGCGCCAATTCCCCAGTCGCGCTCGGGCAGACTGCGGTTGGATCGGTGGTGGCAGTCGGCTCCGGCGGCGAAGTCGGCGGCTCCGTCAGAGGGGTCGGCTCGTCGGTTGAGTCGCCGGCCGGCGGAGTGCTTTCGGAGCTGCCAGGCAAGTTGCAGGCCAGCGCAACAGCTAGCAATGTCATGGGGAGCAGCAGCGACATGCGAAGGGAGGAACGTTTCATCGACAGACCTCAGTTCTGGGACGTGCCGAGCGGCGAATTGTATCCGAATTCAACACTCACAAGGGCACGGATCAGGAGGGGAACCCGCGCCCGTTCAGCTGAGCTGCTCAGCCCGAGTCACTGCAGACGAAGCTTGATGGCCTGGGAAACGTAGTGGGCCAGCCCCATAATGCTGATCATTGGGTTGACCCCGGTGGCGGAGGGCAGCGCGCTGGCGTCGGCTACGAACAGCCCCCGGGCCTCGAAGCTCTCCCCTTGCGGATCGACCACACCCTGCTGCGCGCTGCCGGCCATACGGCAGCTGCTCATCTGGTGGGCGCTGTACAGTGTCATATCGTTGGCGACGTATCCGTGTTTGCGGATCCGCTCCAGGTACACCTCCGGAGGGTCGCCGCTCGCAATCCGGTATAAGCCCAGGCTGTTGGATGGGCCGCCGACCGTGTGCGCTCCAGCAGCGGCCAGCAAGCGCGCAATCTCGACCGCGCCGCGCATAACGTGCCGCGCATCGTAGGCCGACAGCCTGTACTTGATCACCGGCTCTCCGTCCCGGTCGATCACCACCCGGCCGCCGTCTCGATCCCGCACCAGGGCGAAGAAGAACGCCAAATGCGCAGCCTGCCGCACGATCTCCCAGTGGCTATGCGCATTCTGCCAGGGAACACCGAGCGCGATCAGCCCCGGGTGCGCCGGCGGCACCTCCACCGCAAAGCCATAGCCGCCGTCCAGCTGCATGAATTCGTCGACCGCCACGCACTGCATGGTGCCACGCCAGGCCTCTACCGGCTCCTCGAAGACGCCGAAGGCGGCCGGGACCGGATGCAGATGCAGGTGACGGCCCAGATTGGGATTGGTAAATCCAGAGCGCAGCAGGAGCGCCGGCGAGTGGATGCTGCCGGCGGCGATCACTACGATAGAGCTATCCACTCGCACGTTTCGCACGTTGACCTGCGCGTCGAGGCCGGTCGCCCGCCCGCCAGCGAGCCGCACCCGCCGCACCTGACAATCGGTCACGATCCGGGCGCCGCCCCGGCTGGCATCCTCCAGATAGGTGTCCAGCGCGCTCTGCTTGGCTCCCCATCGGCAGCCGAACCCGCAAAAGCCGCAGTCCCGACAACCATGCACGTTGCGCGGCAGCTTGCGCCAGCGATAGCCCAGCGCCTGGCTGGCCTGCCGCAGCAATGCGTTTTGCCGGTTTTCCAGGCTGGCCGTGTTCACCAGCAGCCGCTCGCTGACCGCTTTCAGACTATCCTGCCACGCCGGTCCGGTCGCGCCGCTAACGCCGAGCTGGCGCTCCCATTCGTCCAACACGTAATCCGGCGTCGGCAAGCTGGTGGTCCAGTTGACGGTGGTCCCGCCGCCCAGCGTGCTTCCGGCCA
>CAZJUE010000283.1:0-3494 GCA_964549025.1 uncultured Anaerolineaceae bacterium
CTCCGGGTCGATCTTGAGCGCAAACGCGCCGCGGGATCGAGCCGCTTCGACCAAATCCCCCAATACATGCCGGCGGGGATCCGATGACCAGTCGAGCACCGGCCCTTTGGGGCAGTATGCCAGTGTCAGCCCTCCAATGCCGCGGCGCAGCAGCAGCTGGGCAGCTGCGACCGTGGCCCCGGTCTCGTCTTCCCAGGCAAGCCGCTGAGGCTGCCAGCCAAACGCCGCCTTCAACTCTCCCCAGCGCCAGCACTGCAACAAGTGCGGCGCGGGCAGCCGGAGCAGGCGCCCGTCCCAATCCTGCTGCTGATCGACAACGACCTGGCGGAGCTTCATCTACGATTCAAACGCGACGTCGCCGGCAGCGGACACCGCCTGCGATCCCAAGTGTCAGATTGATCGATGAAAACTTGAGGTGAATTCATGCTGCGGGCCTAATTGTGCCAGATGCTCAGATGCATGATGGCGCGAGAGCACCGACGGGAGGACGAAGAGGCCCAGATGTAGCCGAAGGTGGTGGCACGAAAGCTTCGCCAGATTCCCGACGATGGCTAGATGTGCTCGGGAACGGAGGCACCAAAGCTTCGCCCAGGGGGAACTGATGCCCAAATGCCGCCCGCGGGCGCGAGTTTTGACGCTCCTCCTCAATCGTGATAGACTTCACCGACCTCGCTGGAGGAGGAGAGAGCTTGGCGCTGCAGTGGATTTTCATCGGGGCAATCCTCCTGGTAGGGGCGGGAATGGCAGCACTCCCGATCGCCCTCAACGTACTACTCAGCCCGAAAAAGCCGAACAAATATAAGTCCGAAACCTACGAATGCGGGATCGAAACCGTAGGCGAGACTTGGGTTCAGCTCAAGGGCCAATACTACATCTTCGGCCTGATCTTCCTGATCTTCGACATTGAAGCAGTTTTCCTGTTCCCGTGGGCGGTAGCCTACGACAAGCTCACGCTGTACATGGTGCTGGAGGGCGTGCTGTTCATCCTCATTCTGGCCGGCGGGCTGGTCTACGCCTGGCGCAAGGGGGCGCTGGAGTGGGTCTAAATCCAGACCAATACAAACGATGGCTGATGCGCACGGACCATCAGCCATCGAGCTTAAGTCCGCACTCGCCGACGGCCACCTCATACTTTCTACAGGCAGCTTGATCTCCGACCAATGAGCGATCCCTTCGCCGGCATCGACGAATTCCTCAAAGGCTTGCTGACCGGCCTCGGGTTGGATCCCGAGATCACCGCGCTGCTGCTGAAATTGCTGGCGGCGGCAGTGCTCGGCGGCGGCGCCGGCGCCACCGCCATCGTGCTGATCTGGGCGGAACGCAAGCTGGTAGCCCGCATACAGGATCGGCTGGGCCCCAACCGGGTCGGACCGTTCGGCCTGCTGCAAACCATCGCCGACGCGCTCAAGCTGCTCACCAAGGAAGTGCTGATTCCGGCCGGCGCCGACCGGATCGTTTTCCAGTTGGCGCCGCTGATGGTGGTGGCCTCGGTGATTGGCATCTGGGCGGTGATGCCGCTAGCTCCGGGGCTGATCGGAAGCGACGTCAACGTTGGGCTGCTCTACATCATCTCTGTCGGGGCGGTCGGCACGCTGGGCATCATGATGGCCGGGCTATCGTCCAACAATAAGTACGCGCTGTTGGGCGCCTTCCGTACGGTGGCCATGATGGTGTCGTTCGTGGTGCCGCTGATCCTGTCTCTGCTGGTGCCGACTCTGCTGGCTGGGTCGATGGGCATGAACGAAATCGTGGAAGCCCAGTCCGACATCTGGTTCGTGTTCATGGCGCCGCTAGCGGCGCTGATTTTCTTCGTATCGTCGATCGCCGAGATCGGCCGGGCGCCGTTCGATTTGCTCGAGGCCGAATCGGAGATCGTCGCCGGATACCATATCGAGTACTCCGGCATGACATTTGGCATGTTTTTCGTGGGCGAATTCGTGCACGCCTTCACCATTGCGGCGCTCACGGCGGTGATCTTTTTCGGCGGCTGGCAGGGGCCAGGCGTCGAGTCGTTCCCGTTGCTGGGCCTGCTGTACTTCCTGATCAAGACCTCCATCCTGTATTTCGTGGTGATCTGGGTGCGCGGCACTTTTCCACGCATCCGGATCGACCAGATGAACGCCTTCAATTGGAAGTTCGTCACGCCCCTGGCGTTGGTAGTGCTGGTGGTGGCGGCGATTGCCGACAAGTTGGCCACCGAGATCGACCTGAGCGGCCTGGCGGTCGGTGGCGGCGAGATCAGCCCGACGCTGGTGCGCCTGGGGATCCACATCGTTTCGAACGGTTTGATCGTGCTGGCCACCATGGCCGCGCTGCGATCCGCGGTTGCCGCCGCCAGGCGGCGCATGGAAGCCGCCGAGCGCACCCCGGTCACCCGGCCGGAGCCGGCCACATGACCCCGCAGCAGATCGTTTTCCTGGTCACCGGCGCGGTCACGCTGCTGGCCGCCATCATGGTGGTCACCAGCCCGCGGCTGGTTCACGCCGGCTTGTGGCTGATCCTGGCGCTGGCCGGAATCGCGGTGCTGTTCGTGCTGCTGGAAAACGGGTTCCTGGCGGTGGTACAGGTGGCGGTCTATATCGACGCCATCGCTATCCTGATCATCATTGTGGTGATGCTAACCCGGGCGGTGATGAAAGACACCGACCCGCAGATCAACCGCATGTGGATCTGGGCCGGCATCGGCGCGCTGCTGGTCTTCGGCGGATTGCTGGCGATCATCCAGCAGCTGGCCGAGCGGCCGCTTCCGGAGCTGGTCGATCCCGAACCCGGCCTGGAAATCTTAGGGCGAGCGCTGGTTGACGTCGATGGCTTCATCCTGCCCTTTGAGATCGCCTCGGTGCTGCTGGTGGCGGCGTTGATCGGCGCCATCGTGGTGGCCAGGTCTCCGGTGGGGAGCGAGTGATGGCTCCCCGGCTTACGCGCCGAAGGATGGCCACAATTCCGCCTAGCGCCAGCGAAGGGCGCGACTGATGGTCCCGCTCTCCTGGTATCTGATCCTGGCGGCGGCAATCTTTTGCGTTGGCATCTTTGGCGTGTTGGCCCGGCGCAACGCAGTTGCGATCCTGATGGGCATCGAGCTGATGCTCAACGCGGTCAACCTCAACCTGCTGGCTTTCTGGCGCTACACCAATCCCGCAGATGTGGCGGGACAGGTATTCGTAATCGTGGTGTTTGCGGTGGCCGCCGCCGAAGCGGCGGTCGGCCTGGCATTGATCATTTCGATCTACCGGCGCCGCTCGACCGTAACGCCGGATGACATCGACCTGTTGAAATGGTGACCATGGATCCCACCTGCCACCCGAACATATCCGCCGGGGACATTGGCCTGCTGAGATGGTGACCAGCGCGTTCCTCTGGCTGATTCCGCTGCCGCCCCTGCTGGCGTTTGGGCTGATCGTCTTATTCGCCTATCGCAGCAACCGGCTGAGCCACTCGCTGGCCATCGGCGCCATGCTGATTTCCTGGGCGATGTCGATGGCGGCCTTCTATAC
>CAZJUE010000284.1:0-3200 GCA_964549025.1 uncultured Anaerolineaceae bacterium
GAGCTCACGACCGTCAAGTGGTACGTGACCCGCATCTATAAGAAGCTTAGCGTTCGCAGTCGGGTGCAGGCGATTGTGCGCGCTCGCGAGCTCAACCTGATCGTCAACGGCAAGGTAGCCACTACCTCCACCGCCGGAGCGATGAGCGCTCTGCCCGAGCCTGAGAACCCCTACAAAGGGTTGAAAGCCTTCCAGATCGCCGATGAGCAACGCTTCCACGGTCGGGAAAAGCTGACCCAGAAACTGTTGCATCGCCTGCAGGAGGATACGGAGTTCGCACGCTTCCTGGCGATCGTGGGTCCGAGCGGCAGCGGAAAGTCCAGCCTGGTGCACGCCGGCCTCATCCCCGCCCTCTGGCGCGGAGGGATCGAGGGCTCCGAGCGCTGGTTCATCGGGCATATGGTTCCCGGTGCGAGGCCGCTGGATGAGCTTGAAATCGTGCTGTTGAAGCTGGCCTCCGAGCAGCCATCGGACCTGATGGGACAGCTCGAACGAGATGCTCATGGTCTGCACCGCGCCGCTCACTTGATCCTGCCCGATGACGACAGCGAGCTGCTGTTGGTGATCGACCAGTTCGAGGAACTCTTCACCCTGGTCGACGATCGGGAGCGGCGGGCGCATTTCTTGGAGTTGATAGTCAAAGCGGTCAGTGACGCGCACAGTCGGGTGAGGGTGGTCATCACGCTGCGCGCAGACTTTTACGACCGCCCGCTCCAACATCCGGAGTTCGGCCAATTGATGCAGCGGCGCATCGAAACCGTGCTGCCCCTGTCCGCTGAGGAGCTTGAGCGAGCCATTGCGCAACCGGCGGCGGATGTCGGTGTCAAGTTCGAGGAGGGTCTGGTCGCTTCAATCATCCAGGACGTGCACTACCAACCAGGCGCACTGCCGTTGATGCAGTACGCGCTTACGGAGCTGTTCGAAGATCGATCCGACCACACTCTGACCCGCGAGGCCTATCAGGAGATCGGCGGGGCGGTCGGCGCACTCGCCAACCGAACCGATGAGATCTACTCCGAGCTCGACGACACCGGCCGCGACGGTGTAAAGCAGCTGTTCCTGAGGTTGGTGAAAATCGGAGATGGTCTCGAGGATTCTCGCCGGCGGGTTGCACGCTCCGAGCTGTTGGCGATCAGCACCGATCCCGATCGCATGGACGAGCTGGTCGATCTATACGCCGCCTCGAGGCTGCTGTCGCTCGACACCGATCCGGTGACCCGCAGCCCGACCGTCGAGCTGGCGCATGAAGCGATCCTGCGCGAGTGGCCGCGGCTGCGTGAATGGCTGGCAGAAAGCCGAGAGGACTTGAGGCTGCAGCAAGCGCTGTCACGGGCATCGGCCGAGTGGGCGGAGGCAGGCGAAGACCCGAGCTTCCTGCTGCGCGGCACCCGCTTGAAGCAGTTGGAAGCGTGGTCGGAACGCTCTTCGCTGGCGCTGACGCCGCTCGAACGTGGCTTCCTGGACGCAAGCGTCGGGGCAGCCGAGACCGAGCAGCGCGCCAGGCAAGCGCAGATCGAGCGCGAGCTGGAAGCTGCGCAAACCATCCGCCGGCGGGCGGTGTACCTTGCCGGCGCGCTGGTGGTCGCAGTCGGACTGGCAATTGCGGCCATCACCTTCGGGCGCAGCGCATCAAACAGCGCCGAGCGCGCTGAGCAGAATCTGTTGGCCGCGCAGGCAGCGAACACACAGGCGGTGGCCGAGGCGGACTTTCGGGCAACTGAGGCGAGCATCCGCGCCACGGCCGAGGCCGTGGCGCTTGAAAAGAGCGTCGAGGCAGAACGGCAGGCTGCGATCGCCCGCTCCAGGGAGCTCGCGTCGGCATCCGTAAACGTACTGGAAGCCGATCCTGAGTTATCCATGCTGCTTGCGCTTGAGTCAATTTCCACACTTCCCGCAGAACTGGAAGTGTCACCATCGACAGTGCTCGCGTTGCGCGAGGCGATGCTGAGCAACCGGTTGCTCCGACGATTTCCGATAGCCGGTGGAGGCCCGGGTTGGGCCCGGATCGCGGCGGATGGTTCGACAATCTTCGTCTCGTCTGCTCTGGATCGAAGCCTAAGGTCTATAGATGTCGAAACCGGAGCGATGCACTGGAGTTATGAAGAACGAAACTCAATCGATAGCTTCGGCCGTATCAGCCTCAGTCCAGACGAAACGCTGGTCGCCGTATCGGTTTACGACGACAACTCGATCGAGGACGATTCGGTTCCGGTCGATGAATCCGGGCGTGACGCGCATCCGCCGCGGGTGGTGGTGCTGCGCACCTCTGACGGAGCGGTAGAGGCCGTCCTCTCTCCCGGATCCTGCCCGTTTCCAGGATACTGGGAAAGCGTGTTCTCTCCGGACGGGCAATGGTACGCGGTGTACACGGGAACTGAAGGATGCGGCTTTACGGCGGAGATCGCCTCGGACCCCGACGCGGATTGGGTCGCGGTCTACGACACTGCCACTTGGGAGGAAGCCCTCAGGCTCTCGGCAGGGCAACCCTCAGAGGTTTTCGGCGGATCGTTCAGGGAGCGGGTTTCGTTCTTTCCAGATTCGAGCCGAATCATGCTTCAACAGTGGGGTGGGCCGGCCGAGATGCTAACCTTCCCTGATCTGGAGCCGATCCAAACCCTCTTCTCTCCAGAGTCAGGCCTCGCCATGGTCAGCCCTGACGGAGAACGGATCGTGCTCAGTATGGAGAACGCCGAGGCTATTGGCGATCCGTGGCGCCGCGTCATTGACGCGAACACGGGTGAGCAGATGTTCATCCTCGACGACGCCGGTCAAGTGTATACACTCGGGGGGGAGATTCTCGCCTTTTCGCCGGATGGATCGAAAGTATTCCTGCCGTCAGATGGCCATGACTACATCAACGACCTGAGCAATGGTCAACTGCTGGCCGACCTGGGCGAAACCGGCCGAACCTGGTCGGCATCCTTCACCGGAGACGGCCAACGCCTGCTTACGTCAACGACCGGATCGATGATGCTGTGGAACGTAGGCGAGACTGCTGAGGCCGCGGGGGATCCTATTGAAGTGGAGAGTGGCGATCCGGTGTGGATCAACCCCGACTGGGCCGTCGAAAAACACACACTTGCGGTGAACATGTTCATCGACGACGGTACGCAGGATGGCGGTCTCGCGGTCGCTGTCCTCGACCCCCAAAGCGGCGCCCCCTTCAACGAGCTGACTGCGACGACATCGTCTGCACTGCC
>CAZJUE010000284.1:3210-3480 GCA_964549025.1 uncultured Anaerolineaceae bacterium
GCGACGCTCTGGAGGGCGGTTGAGGCTGGCCATCAGGTCGGTCCGCTGGTGATCTGGGATCCGGAGGCCGATACCGTCGTGGAAGTCACTCGCTGTTCGGCCCTGCACGCGGAGCTCGACGGCTTCAGTTCGGTGGCCTGCCCTGGTGGGGAACCGCTCTTTGGTAGTTACTCCAATTTCCAAGCCGCCGTCGCTGCATCCGATGGATCCTTTATTGCTGCCGAAGCATACACTCCAGCGGGCAGTCCACGGCTGGTTCGAATCTTGGAT
>CAZJUE010000285.1:0-3475 GCA_964549025.1 uncultured Anaerolineaceae bacterium
CGGGTGGCCGGCATGTCGTTCAACTGGAGTCTGAATCCCTATCAAGGCTGTGTGCACGGCTGTCACTACTGCTACGCGCGCCGCTACCATGGCTTCCGGGAGCTACATGCTGGCCGGGACTTCCCTCGCATCATCTTCGTCAAAACCAACCTGCCGCAGGTCCTGCGCCGTGAGCTGCGGCGTCCATCCTGGGTAAACGAGATGGTGGCGATCGGAACCGCCACCGACCCGTACCAGCCGATCGAGGGACGCTACCGGCTGACCCGAAGTTGCCTGCAAGCCTTCGTCGATCACGGCAATCCCATCAGCCTGGTCACCAAAGGTACGCTGATCGTTCGGGACGTGGACCTGCTGTCGGAGCTGGCTGCCGGCCCGGGCTGCACGGTGGTATTCAGCATCACGACGATGGACCACCAGCTGTGGATGCAGCTTGAGCCGGGAACGCCGTCCCCGGATCAGCGCTTGCGCGCATTGCAGCGGCTGGTGGATTCTGGGGTGCGAGCCGGAGTGCTGCTGGCTCCGGTGATACCGGGAATCACCGACGACTCGGCCGGGATGGAAGCCGTGGTGCGGGCCGCGGCCGAACACGGCGCTCAATTTCTGGGGACCCGGATCCTGTACCTCCAGCCGGGAACCCGCGAGCACTTCCTCGGCTTCCTGAACCAAGAGTACCCTCAGCTGCTCGGCGAATATCGGCGGCTGTTCCCCGGGATCTATCTGCCGAAGCGTTTTCGTGATGACATTGCCGATCGGGTGGAAGGCTTGAAGCAGCAGCACCAATTGCGCGATCGTCCGGCTCCGCCGCCGCGGGTGATGCGCCAGATGGCTATGGAGTTCTAGCTCACGTTGGCTCTACCTGCGCCCCCGGCACCTCCATGCGATCCGGCTCGGGCAGCTTCCAGGCCGCCAGCACGCTGCCCACAATGAAAACCAGGCCGGTGGCTACGAAGGTAGCCCGCAGGCCGCCGGCCAGCGCCACCCCGGCGCCGATCAGCGGCGCGACCGAACGCGCTCCGGCGCGCACCGAATTGTCCAGCCCATAAACCGCTCCCTCGGCCCCGCGCCGCGAGTAGCGGGCCAGCAGCGCGCTGACCGAGGGGATGACGCCGCCCATAGCCACTCCGACCAGCGTCGACAGCACCAGCAGCTGCCAGCCGCTGTTCACCAACGCCTGGGGCAGGTACAGCAACCCGGCGATCGCCATAGAAATGGCCAGGATGCGCCGATGCCCGGTGCGGTCGCCAAGCGGCCCAAGGTACAGCGCGCTCAGCGTGATGGCGCCCGAGCCCAGCCCGATCACCAGGCCGGTGAAGGTGTTTAGCCGCGATTGGTCAACCACCAGTTCGGCGATGAACAGCGGCGTGATCGGGATCACCATCGTGCGCCCCAATTGCTGTAAGAATCGGATGCCGTAGCTCAAGCCGATGCCGCCGCCGGTGATGATCTGCTTCCACTCGCTCAGCAGGCCGAGCGGGGTGCGGGTGAGTGAGCGCAGCGGCTCGAATTCTTCCCGCACGCCGATCATCACCGTCAGACCTCCCAGCAGCAGCATGCCAGCGGTGATGTAGAAGGCGGCCCGATAGCCGAAGCTGTCAGCTGCGACGCCTCCGATGAGCGGACCGACCGCCAGCCCGGAACCCAGCGCCACCTGCAGCATGCCCATCGCGTAGCCAGTGCGCTCGCGCGGTGCGGCAGCCGCGACCAGTGCGTTTGCCGCCGCCAGCACGCCGGTTACCAGACCCTGGATCGCCCGCAGCGCCACCAACTCCTCGGCGCTGCGCACATAAGCCATCATCAACAGCAGCAGCGCGCCGCCGAACGTGGCGCGCTGCACCATCAGCTTGCGGCCGTAGCGATCGGCGAGCGAGCCCCAAACCGGTGAGGCCAACATCATGGTGATGGCCTGCGCCGAAAACACCAACCCGGCCAGCAGCTCCACCGATAGGGAGGTGTTGGTGCCGAGCTCCTTCACATACAACGGCAAGAATGGAAAGATGCTGGAGAAGCCGACCGCGGTGGTGAGCTGGACGAAAAAGATCACCCACAGCGTACGGCGCCAGTGTTCTTGGTCGGTCCGCATGAGTTCCCGGCGCATTGTACTCCCGGACAGGCTGGCTTGACCTCGTAGCAGTTTTCGTGCTAAACTGCAGCTGGATTTAGCTCTAAAACTTACATTGTTAAAAATGAAGTATAGAGACTTCATTTCCTATGAGTGAGGGGTGAAGGCTAAAGTGAATTATCTGGCGGTCATCGGCGACGTGATCGGCTCGCGCCAAGCGCCGGACCGTGGTGGACTGCAGCAGCGGCTGCAAGGCGGCCTGCGGGATGTCAACGCAGCCTTTGCCGGGCTGGTGGCAGCCGAGTTCGTGCTGACGGTGGGCGATGAATTCCAGGGGTTGCTGCAAGGCGCCCTGGAGTTGGATAAGCTGCTGGCCACGCTGCGCACCCACGCCTTTCCGGCCGAGCTGCGGGTCGGGCTGGGGATTGGCGGTCTGGACACCGAGTTGCGGCAGCAAGCGCTCGGCATGGACGGTCCCTGCTTTCACCGGGCCCGGCAGGCAATCGAGCGCGCCGAGGACCGGCATACGCCGGTCGAGACCGAGAGCGGTCAGCCAGGCGCAGCGTTTGAGATCTACGCGCTGATGAGCGGGTATATGCGGCGGCGATGGACCCAACGGCAGCGGCAGGTGGTCGACTTGGTTCGTTCCGGGCTGGAAGGGCGGGAGGTCGCTGCGCATCTGAGCATCACCCCCAGCGCAGTCAGCCAGCATCTGCGGGCCGCCGGCCAGAAGTACCTGGAAAGCGCCGGCATCCTATGGCTGGCGGAAGTTGACCGAGCCATGGATACCGCGCTGTAGACGGCCAGGGAGTGGCAGGGTGGAGAGCCAGCGGCGCCGAGGCGTGCGACGAGTTCGGGTAGGATTGGATCGATGCTGATGGACAGCGCCGTGCTGGCTGCCTTTCCCTTGCTGCTCACCGAGTATGGCGCGCTCTCACGCCGAACCACCCAGGAGCGGCTGGTGGGCAAGTGGCGCCCGATCCGCAGCCTACTGCGTTTGCTGTTCTGGGCGGCGCTGTGGCTGCACGCCGGCATGGACGCCCCGGCCGGCCTGCGGGTGGGCGTCGGATTCGTGCTGGGCGAGCTCGGAGCGCTGGCTTTGCGCAGCAGGATGCGCTCCGATGCAGCAACCGGGCACAAGCACGGGCTGCCGTGGACGCACTTGCTTCCACTGGCCACTGGCCTGCTGTTCGCGCTGGCGATGCTTGGCGCGGCACGGCTTGGCCCCGGCGTTTCTCGGATCCCGCAGCCGGGCGCTCGGCTCATGGGCGTCGCAACCGGATTGCTGGCGCTTATGAGCTGGGGGACCATGCTTACCGTAAGCGTGATCGAACTAGCGCGCCCTGAACCTTTGACCGATCCTGAGAAGCCCGAGCTTGGCGCAGGTGAGCTGATCGGGCTGCTCGAGCGGTTCAT
>CAZJUE010000286.1:0-3386 GCA_964549025.1 uncultured Anaerolineaceae bacterium
CCCGTTTAGCAGCTGCGTGCCTGCGGCCTCCGGCGAGGCCAAATCGGGTGCCGCGAGCATCTTGCCTGCATCCGCAACGTAGCTCAGATCAAGCGTTTGCAGCGCGGCGACCAGATAGGATAGCAGTTGCGCGAGGTCGCCGTCGCCAGCCTCAAGCGAGAGCCATGCCAGCGGCAGCTCTGTGGCGCGCGCCCACTCGGCCAACAACGTGGTCTTGCCGTAGCCGGCCGGGGCGCTGACGAAAACTACCCGCGGGGAAGTCGCGGTGACGCAGTTGCCCTCCAGCAGCTGCACCAGTCTCGGCCTGGGCAGCGCTGCGCGCCCCCGATCGGGTATTCGTATGCGGCTCGCCAGGATCGGCGTGGGATTGTCTGGCTGGTTGATTGTTGGCTGTGCTCCTCACCAAGAATACGCCGGCGCACGCGGAACGGATCATCCGCCGGCGATCGCCTCAGCCATAACGCAATGGCGCTGCCCGTGGAAACGGACAGCGCCAAGCATACTACGTACGCTCGCCGGCCGGCTCGGCGGCCGAGCGAGTCAACAGCTTGTGCTCTCTACCTTCGCCAGCGGCGTGAGCCTCTACCGCCTCCCCCGAAGATGATCGAGGCGCCCAGCAGAAAGCCGAACACGTACCACCCGCCGTTGTTGTGCACTTCGAAGACATACACGCTGTCGGAAAACAGCGAGATGATGAACGTGAACGGCGCGATCACGCCATGCCATAGACCCTGCCAGAAGCCGGCAACATCCCCCTCATCATCCGGCGTATCAACCATTTCGTTGGGACCGGCTGCGCAGCCGGCGATCACCACGCTGAGCAACAGAAGCAAGAGAACTGTCTTGGTCATTGCTCCTCAGCCTTCTCCGGTTCTTCTGTTTCGATCCCGCGGATCAGCTTCTGAAGCTGCTGATCCAACTCGTGCAGCGCATCGATCAGATGCGGCCGAAGCTCTTCCACCGTCTGCTCGCCGGCCGTCTGCACCGATTTTGCCGTCGCACCGGCCTCCCGGTGCAGGTCCTGGGACTCGCCGGTTTCTTTGACTGCCGCCCCGACCTGCTGCACCAGCGCTTCCAGGCCGCTTTTCATCTCTTCGGCTTGACTACGGACCTGCTCGTTCTTCCAGGCGGTCTGGATAGTCTCCGCCAGGCTGCGGCCAAGCTGCTCGAACCGCTCGCCAACTTCCTTCCAGGCTTCGCTGGCCTGGGGGGTTGATTCATCCATTGACTTCACTCCTCTCCGTCAATCCTCGACAATTGAGATTAGGCCGACGCCGAGGTTGACCCGCAGTTGAATGTCCGCCGCACCCCCGCCTGCACCCGGCGAGCGGGCGACACCGTCCGTATAGCTGTAATCGTCCGGCAGATCGAGCGCGGACAGCCCGCGCGAGATGATAACCCGGACGTCAGCCTCGGCTGGCACCACGATCCGC
This sequence comes from uncultured Anaerolineaceae bacterium, assembly GCA_964549025.1. Classification (GTDB taxonomy): domain Bacteria; phylum Chloroflexota; class Anaerolineae; order Anaerolineales; family E44-bin32; genus JADFRG01. The sequence goes on from CAZJUE010000286.1 coordinate 1,434, forward strand.
AGCAGGCCGACCCCGCCGTCCACCGAGACCTCGGAAGTCAGATTGGGCAGCACGACCTGGATCTCGCCGGCCCCGATGCTGGCGTCGACCCGCCCGACCTCCAAATCAGACAAATCCAGGTCCATCAGGCCGACAGCCAACTCCGCCTCGACCTCGAGTGGAACGCTGGAACTCGCACTCAGGTTCCAACGCTCCTGGAGGAACGGGAATACGATCCAACCACCCGGATCGAAATCTCTAGAGACCTCCAACACGGTACGGTCACCGCGCCGTGTGCGCTGGATGCTGATTCGCTCGCTGTCGCTGTCAGGCAGCGTGCCGGCCAACAGCGTTCGCCCGGGCGCGCCCGACGACAGGTGCACCTCCCCGATGATTGGATCCAACACCAGAATGGCCTCCGTGCCACCGGCAAGCGGTTCCTCGAATCCCCCACCTGAGCCGGCCCGGGCGTCGATGGTATCCAGCAGCAGGTAGCTGCCGGCGAACACAGCCAGCACGAGCACCAGTGTGAGCGAGTATGACCAGGCTGAGCGGCGGGGAATGAGCAGCTCAATGCCGAAGGCCAACAGGATCGCCGGCCACGACCGGAAAATCAATTCCAACAGCCCAAATTCCAGCTGCCCGCTGTTGTTAAGCAGCAACACGACGCCGGCCAGTATCAGCAGCACCGGCCACACCAAACTTCGGTCTTGCCACCGATTATCCATCAGCCAACTTCCAGAATTCGATCCTGGATGGCGCCGTTCAGATCGCGCCTCCGGAGGTTGGTCGTTCACTTTGTGCTCTCCCTTGCGATCGAACTTCGACCACCAAATAGCGACTGACCCAGCAGGTACAGTCCAAGCAAGATCAGCAGCGCCGGCCAGTAAGGGCCCAGCAACCCGCCGCCACCCAGGAATGAGCCGAACAGGAAGAACAGGAATAAGCTGATCACCATCAACCAGGCGCCGCCGCGCAGGTTCTCAACCTTTCCGCCTTGTAGGACTCCCATCAGCACGATCCCCAGGCCGACAAAACCGGGGATCAGCGTCCAGGCGTAGGCCCAGCTCTCCCAGTTGCCGGTGCTGTTTTGCCAGTACAGCAAACCGCCGATGCCGCTGACGATGGCGGCCGGTACTGCCATCCCTGGAGCCCCGGTCAGCAGGCCAATCAGCAGCAAAATGCCACCGATCGCGACGATGATCATTGGCCATTCAAATAAGCGATCTGCCCAATCGGCGAGCGCCGGCAGCAGCTGAAGCGCCAACATCCAGGCGCCAACGACCACCAGCGCCAGCCCACAACCCAACTGGGTGCGCGTTCTTTCGTTCATGGAACCTCCACTCCTCTCACAGTCCTGTACGCAATGATGCTCTCAAGGTCGCGCGCGGACCCTCCTGCACAGACCGCAGCCACCGGGCTGTGCGGCCCCGAGGTGGTGTGACCATGCAAGCGACGTCGAGCGGCCCGACGGTTGTACCGCGGCGGGGCGCTCAACTCATCTGTCGATTGTCATTATCCCAGGGGGAAGTTGTGGCCTCAATTGGCGCAGGCCAAAGAAACAGCGACCTGGACGTGGTTGCCGAAATGCGGAACAGCGACCGATGTGCTCAGCCCAGCGGCGAGGCATCAGGCGCCGCCTTGCCCGCGATCCTAGAGTGAGCCGTCCCCCAATCCGGCCTGTCGGGCGCGGATGATCGCTTCGGCGCGATCGGCGACCTGCAACTTGCTGAGGATATTGGAGACGTGGTTGCGCACCGTTTTGGGGCTGATCACCAACTGCTTGGCGATTCGGGCGTTGTTGCGGCCTTGTGCGATCAGCTCCAGCACCTCGATTTCCCGCTCGGTGAGCTCGGGGAAGGCCTCCGAGCCAACCGGCTGCAGAGCAGCAAAGAAGCGCATCAACCGTTCAGCGATAGCCGGGCCGAAGAAGGCTTCGCCGGCGGCCACTGCCCGTATGGTGCGCAACATCTC
>CAZJUE010000287.1:0-2089 GCA_964549025.1 uncultured Anaerolineaceae bacterium
CACGCCTCGCTCAGCCATCTCAGCGTGGAAGGCTGTGAATCGCTCCAGCGACTCTTTCATTACCTCCGGTGGAATGTCTTCAAGACCGAGCTCTTCTCCGTACACCAGCATCATGTAGCGCACCTCTACCTCCCGTGATGTGTCGACTCATCTGATTCACGAACGAGGGCCGCTGATTTCGACAACGGACGATGGTTTCGGTGATCCGGTCCAAGTAGTCAGGCCGAGACGAAGTTCGAGAAGGCCGTACGGAAGCCGTTCCTATGGCTCGGGCGGCGCCGGCTGCCAAAGCTCAACCTTGTTGCCTTCCGGATCGATGAACCAGCCGAACCGGCCGTAGGGGTATTCCTCGATCTCACCAGCCTGCTCGGCACCCCCCTCCACCACCTGAGCCAGCGCGCCTTCCAGGTCGTCGACGATGAGGTTGAACATGAATGGATTCTGGGATGGTTCGAAGTAATCGGTCGCGGCCTCGAACGGTCCCCAGACGCAAAATGACCCCTCAGGCAATTCCACCGGGTTGAACGGCGCACTACCGTGGTCAGTCAGCGGGACGCCGAGGTGCTTGGCGTACCAGGCGCCCATCGCCTCGCGATCCTGGCACTTGAAGAACACGCCGCCGACTCCCAAAGCTTTGGCCATGTCACTGTCCTCCCGGGGCTAGGTGATCGTCTGCAGCACGCTTCCGCAGTAGCCGCACTCGGCGCTCTGCGAATCGATCCAGTCCACATCCGCAGGATGTACTGTGCCGCCGCACTGGGGGCACTTCGGGGGCAGCCTGCCGCGCCGCTGGCGCTCCACTGCCTCAGGCTCCACTCCGTGTTGCTGGGCAAACGCCTCGATCTGCTCCGCAAGCGCATGGTGGCCGTCCGACTCCAGTTCACCAATGATCCGCTGGATCACCTGGCGCAGCCGGGACGGTGGCCCATCTCGCTCGAGCAATTCCAACCCATGCAGCAAATACCGCTGGCCCGCTTCGAGGTCTCCGGCCTCGATTGCCGCCCTTCCAGCCGCAAGGTAAAGGCGGGGCGCCTGTGGCGCCTGGCGGCGCTCAGCCAATTCCGCCAGCTCCGAGTATTCTGCAGCGGCCTGCGCGTATCTGCCCTCGGCCCGATGCCGATGTGCCTGCCGCAAACGGGCCATAAAACGCCGGCGGGCGGTGCCAGGCCGAAACCTGCGTCGCAGCATGCGTCGGATGGCTCGGCCAGGTCCACGGCGCCGTCTCATCGTCGCCGCAAGCCCGAAACTGCCATCGCCACCCGGACTATTCGTACCACAGCGAGCACAGCGACTGTCGCCAAGTTTGGCATGCTTCTAACGATAACAGGAATCCCTTTGCATCGTCCTGACCGGTTAGGATCGAGCGCAAGTACAGCCGCACAATCGCGCGACGCAGCGCCACTGCAAACGATCCATCCCTTCGAAACTGCATATGCATAAACCAAATCCCCGCGAAATAGGTAGTTATCGATAAGTATGCACCGCGTCAGCTTTGGAGAAAAAGCGTGATCCCAAGCCGCAGCCGTCGCTCGCGCCCGATCGTGTTTGCCGCTGCGCTGGTCATCGCGGCAGCCTTGTTTATCGCCGGCATGCTGTACGGAGCCCGGAACGGCAGCTTCCTGGCGCCAACCGAGCCCTCCAGCGCCGCTGCAACCGCCTTCGAGACCGCCGCGCCGGTGGCGGGGGCGGCCACGGCAAGCGCGCCGCCGACCCTGCCGGCACCCACCGGCGGCACCCAGCCCGTCGCCACCCGCGCTCCGGTCACGCCGCCGCCGCCAGCCGACCTGATCGTGTTCGTAACGCCGCCGCCGTCGGTCAAGGTGTTCGCCTACCCGGCCGCGCCGCACTACGAAGGTGATCTGCTATCGCTGACCGTCGCCTACAACGCCGGAGATAGCCTGGACTTCGGTCCGGTGCGGGCGCTGGTCGCGGTTGACGATCAGCCGCCGCGAGCCCTGACTGTCGAACGATCGACCACCATCGAAGGCCGCAAGCAGATCATCACACTGGAGAACTTCTACAACACCAGCCAGCAGACGGGGACGCATTCCATCCGAATTCAAGCCGGCGAGGTCGAGGCCAGCTACGA
>CAZJUE010000287.1:2189-3364 GCA_964549025.1 uncultured Anaerolineaceae bacterium
CACGAGATGACCCACGCCACCGGCTTCGACCACCCCGGCGAGAACTTCTTCCCCTTCAATGAGGGGGTGGCGGTCTATCTGGCCGGCGGCCACTACAAGCCCGAGCCGCTGGCCGAGCGCGCCGGCGCATTGTTCCAACTGGGGCGGTATGTGCCGATCATTGACCCGGGAAGCGGTGCCTTTGCACCGCCGCAGTGGGAGGTGGCCTACCTCGAGCGGGCGGCGGTGGTCACCTATCTGGTTGAGACCTACGGCTGGGAGACCTTCGACCGGGTGCGCACTTACCCGGTGGACGACCAGTCGAGCTGGTTGTCATCGATGCTGGACGAGCTGCTGAACACCACCCCGCGCGCCTTCGAGCAACAATTCAACGCCTGGATGGCCGCGCAGACACCCGGCGAACAGACCCGCGACCTGCAGCTGACGCTCGAGCTGCAGAAACTGCGGCGCATCTACCAGGACGAATTCGCTCTGTTCCCGTACTTCGTCTTTGGCAGCGAGCAGGGCGGTGCGCTCGACCTGGAGCTGCCGGTGCTGGTCTACACAGATGAGCCGGCCACAACCTTCCACGTGGCGATGGAGTGCATGCTGCATGAGGCGCAGATCGCCATCGTCGAGCAGCGCTACGACCGGGCCGAGCGACTGATCGGATCGATCGCTGGCGTGATCGCCACCGGCGAGTTCTCCGATCCCTACGCGGCCCAGGTCTACGCCATCGCCGAGCTGCTGCTGGCGGACGGCGCTGAGCCGGTGGAGATCGTCGTGGATGGGAATCAGGCGCAGGCGGTGGTGATCCGCAACCCGCCGGTGCCACTGCCGGTGAGCCTGACCCGGACCGAGGCGGGATGGGTGGTGGAAGGTTATTAGGGATCCCGCCGCGGATCGGCTAACGCTCGACCCTTTTCAGCCACAGCGAGACGTGCTCGGGAAGCACCGTCTCCTCTATGACCTGAAGCAACCTTTCGGATATCCCGTCCAAGTCCACGTCCTCCTGCAGGTTTCGGCTGAACGCGGTAAGCGCTTGCCGTGCGTCGTAACGCTGTCGGTAGAAGCGCTTGTCGATCGTGGTTTGAATTCTCCGCCGTAACGGCGTGAAGAGCGCCACGATCGCCAGCGTCGACAGGACGGTGGCCAGCGGAGACTCGGCGGGAAGGACCTGCTGCGCCAAGACCACG
>CAZJUE010000288.1:0-3343 GCA_964549025.1 uncultured Anaerolineaceae bacterium
ATAACCTGCTCGCCGTCGCTTTGTACGAACAGCCCGCCAAGGTGCATCATCGCCAGAGCTTCTCCCGACGGAGACCACGACAGCACCGCGCCGTCGGTGGCCCAATCGGTGAGCTTGGAAGGTTCGCCGCCGGCGGCCGGAATCGTCCAGAAATCCCACGGCAGGCCGTGCGCATAGGCCGGCTGGATCCCCATCAGCCATTCCAACCAGCGAGGTGTGGTGGAAGCTCCGAGCGGCGATCGCAGCTCCTGGAGCAGTCGATCGACCGCGGGAACGGAGGCGCGCGCTGCAAGCTCACGGCCGTCCGGCCGGTCTGCAGAGAGCTGAAGCTCGCCAGAGGCGGAGAAGGCGATGAGCTGGCCGTCGGGAGAGAACTGCGGGCTGGCGATGTCGAAAAATTGGTCGTCCGATAACAGCTGGACCGGGTCCGAGCCGTCGATGTAAGCGACCCACAAGCTGCGGGTGTAGCTTTCCAAATCGAACTGCAGATAGGCGATGCGATTGCCGTCCGCCGCGATCGAAGCCTGCTCGGCGTTCGGTATCACCAGCTCTGGGCTGCCTCCGCCGGCTGCGATGCGCTCCACGTTGACGATCACGTCGCTGAAGGTCTGGTCCTCGCTGATGAACACGTCGCTGCGGGTGAAATAAAGCCAACGTCCGTCGGGCGACCAGGTCGGATGATCGAAGGACTCGTACAGCCCGGAGTGCTCTAGCAGCAGCTGCGGACTGCTGCCGTCGGCATTGGCCAGGTACAGGTCTGCCCGCGGGATCTGGCTTTCCGCATTTGGCGCCGCGTACGCCATGGCCAGGTCCAGTCCATCCGGAGAAGTGGCCACGCCAAACACCGTCCCTCCCTCGGGTACCTCCCACAGCTGCGAGATTTCGCCGGAATCGAAATCGATCTCCCACAGGCCTTCTTCCGCCTGCGAGTACACCAGCCGGCCTTGGAGGCCAAGCCTAGCGAATACTCCCTCCTGCGGAGAGCAGGCGGCCGAGATCGTGATGGCGAGCCCGAACGTGGCGATCAGGAATGGAACTCGCGTTGTGAAATGGAGCCTCAGCCACTCGGACATCGATGAGCGATCTTAGCCGAGCCGCGGCGCGATCGCAAGCTGATCGGCCAGACTCGGTGCGATGATCGCTTCACCCATATAATGATGGGCTGTGCCGATCATTGCTCTTTCTGCCGCCGCGCTGCTCGGGTTCCTTTTGGGTGTGGTCATTAACATGCTCGGCGACAGCTTGCCTCGCTTCCGACAGGTCAGGGCGCCCACCTGTCCCTACTGCGATGCCCCGCGGCCCCCGCTGGCGTGGTCTGGCACGCTGGCCTGGCTGAGCGGCCGGCGGACCTGCCAATTCTGCTCCGAAAGTCTCGGCCTGCGGCATCCGCTGGTTGAACTCGGTGCTGCGGCCTGGACCGTCTGGTTGTATTCGCTCAACCCCGCCCCCGAAGCGTTCTGGCCGGCGCTGACGCTTTCCATCATCTTCCTGCTGATCCTGGTCACCGACTTCGAGCACCGGTTGATCCTGCACGCCGTCACCTTGCCGTCGGCGGTGGTGATCGCCTTGCTCGGCGTACTGGATCCTGGTCGGGGACCGGTCAAGACCATTTTGGGTGGGGCGGCGGGCTTCGTGGCGGTGCTCGGTCTCTACCTGCTGGGCGGCGTTTTCGCTCGGCTGATGAGCCGCATGCGCGGCCAGCAGCTGGAGGAAGTTGCCTTCGGGTTTGGCGACGTGACGCTGGCCGGCTTGATCGGCCTGGCAGTCGGATGGCCGGGCGTGATTGTGGCGCTCTTCATCGGGATATTGGCCGGGGGGGTTTTCAGCCTGGGATACCTGCTCACCATGTTTCTGCGTCGGCGCTACCAGGCGTTCATGCCGATCCCTTACAGCCCCTTCTTGATTCTTGGCGCGCTGGTGGTTTACATCGGCGGCCGCTCCTTCCTCACCGATCTGATCTCCCGCTAGCCGCAATTCGTTCCCAATCCGTGACGCCGGTGTCGCAGTTTGGTTACATCCAGGCCCACTCGGACCCGGGTACCACGCGGCCGGCATCACCCTGCTTCTAGAATCGAGACCGCAAGCAATCGTTTCGCAGGCTGGCACGATGGGCACCATAGAACGCATCGCGGTGGTGCCGGGGAAAGTGACCCATTGTCGTCAGAGACCGGATCACGTTCCCAGGAGGCCGTTCGAGATGAGACGCTCTCCCCCAAAGATCATTCAGAAGCTGTTTCGGCGGCGTTCGCTCGCCCAAGGACTGGTGGAGTTTGCCTTGATTCTGCCGGTGATGCTGATCATCATCTTCGCCATCATCGAGTTGGCGCGAGTGCTGCACGCCTGGCTGGCAATCGAGAACGGCGCACGTTTCGGCGTACGCTACGCGGTGACCGGGGAGTTCGAGGATGCGCACTGCCTTGCGCTGTTCGGACCTTCCGGCTGTCAGACCGATTCCCAGGAGGATGCGGCACGTATCCCATCCATTAAGGACGTCGCCACCTCTGGCGCAGTTGCGATCTTAAAAGACCCGACCGAGACCACGGTGGGCAATCCCGGGTTCTTTAAGGTCACGGTGTGCTCAGCGGATCCGGCGGTGACCTACGTTAAAGCCGACGCGAACGCACCCTCCGCCGCCGACTGCACGCCCAATGAACACCCGGGCAATCCGAGTGAAACGGTGATCGTGGCAATCGATTTCGATCATCCGCTGATCACGCCGATGATCAGCAGCGTTTGGCCCGATCTGCACCTGACGGCCGAACGTAGGGGCATCGTGGAGGCCTTCCGCACGGCTCGGGTTGTCGGATTGCCCGCCACTCCAGGCCCGACGCCGACTCCCTCGGCCACGGCCTCCCCGACGCCGACCTTCACCCCGACCGACACTCCAACGCCGACCAGTACGCCAACCCCGTCGAATACGCCAACGCCGTCGCCTACACCTGACTGCGCCCTGATCGAGATCTACTCGTTTAACCGCGATGGGAACGATGAAATGCGCGCCAGGGTGCGTAACGACAACTACGCCACCGCCTTCCTGGTCAGCACCACCTTCGAGTGGGAGCCGTCGAAGAACGGCACTGCCTATGTAGATTGGTTCCGCTTCAACTACCGTTACTGGAATGGGAACAGCTCGGCTGCCACGATCGGTCCGATCAGCAGCAATGTAGCTTTCTCCGGCAGGAGCTCCATGACCTGGCGGACGGACTTCGACAGCGTAGGCTGGCCGATTTGGGGCGCCTTCACACTGCATCTGACCTTCGACTACCCGGACTGGGGTCAGTGCGTGGTTTCGGCCAACCGGCTTATGCCCGAGCCGGCTCCGACCTCCACGCCGGCTACGACC
>CAZJUE010000289.1:0-3332 GCA_964549025.1 uncultured Anaerolineaceae bacterium
TCGGAACTAGTGGAAGCGGCGCAAGCCGAGCTGCAGCTGCTGGAGAGCTTCCTACCGGAGCCGCTCAGCGAACAAGAGCTCGAAGAATTGGCGCGTGCGGCGATCGCGGAGACCGGCGCCGAGGGGCCGCACCAGATGGGCCAGGTGATGAAGGCACTTATGCCTCGAGTGCAAGGCCGCGCCGACGGCAAACAGGTCAGCCGCTTGGTCCAAAACTTGCTGGCCTCCTCCTGACCACCGACCCCATGGATACCAGCAATCTGGACCGAGCCTCGTTGCGGCGCCGCATCCGGCGCGCCTGGGAGGCCGGCCGCCTGTGGCTGATCTTTGCCGCCGGCCTGATCGGCACTGCAGTCGCCTTCTCGTTGAGCGTCTTTCAGGGCAACGGCGCGCTGGTGCTGGAACCGGGCGACGTGGCCTCGCAGGACATTCTTGCGCCATTCAGCCTGTCCTATGAGAGCGAAGAGCTGACCGAGCAAGCCCGCGACGTGGCGGAGGATTCGGTCGCGCCGGTATTCGATGCGCCCGACAGCACGATTGCCCGGCAGCAGCTGGAGCGCCTGCGGGCGACACTCGACTTTATCGGAGCGGTGCGGGCCGACGCCTTTGCCACCGAGGATCAACGCCTACAGGATCTGCTGACGCTGGACGAAGTTCAGCTCTCACCCGAAACCGCACAACAGATCCTCGAACTCTCGGCCGCCCGCTGGGAGGCGGTGCGCTTGGAAGCGGCGGCCGCGTTGGAGCAGGTGATGCGCGGCGAGATCCGCGAAGGCCGGGTTGAAGACGCGCGGCGCAGCTTGCCTACCCTGGTGAGCATCACGATGGCAGAGGACCAGGCGCAAGTGGTGGCTGAGCTAGTCTCGCCGTTTGTGGTTCCAAACGCCTTGTTCAATCCAACCGAGACCGAGCTTGCTCGCCAGCAAGCCCGCGAATCGGTCACGCCGGTTTTCCGTTCGTTCGCCCCTGGGGAAACCATCGTCGCCCGTGGTCAGGTGGTCGGAGAACTCGAAGTCGAAGCGCTGCAAGCATTCGAGCTGCTCGAGCCGCCAGACGTGTGGGGCCAGGTGGCCTTGCGCTCGCTGCTGGTGACCACGGTCGCCAGCCTGCTGGCAGTCTACGCATACCGCGCCTACCCCGAGTTCCTCGACAGCATTCGGCTGGTTGGCTTAACCTGCGTGCTGTTTATCGTCACCGGGCTGACGCTGCAGTTCGTGGTCCCCGGTCAGCCGCTGCTGCCCTACTTCTATCCAGCAGCCATGCTGCCAATGTTGATGGCGATCCTGGTTGGCCCGGGCATGGGAGTGATGAGCGCGCTGGTGGTCGGGACGCTGGCCGGCTTTCTCTCCGGCCGCGGGCTCGAGATCGGCCTTTATTACACGCTGAGCGGCGCCATGGGATCGTTGATGATCGGCCGCGCCGAACGGCTGACCATCTTCGCCTGGGCCGGATTGGCTGCCGACCTGGCCGCGTTGGCCGTGGTCGTTTTGTTCCGCATCCCAGACCCGGTCACCGTGACCGACGCCGCCGGCAAAGCCCAGATCATCGGCGGAGCGCTGACTACCGGCCTGTTTTCGGCCAGCCTGGCATTCGGCCTGCTGATCCTGATCGGAAACCTGCTGGGGATCACCACCAACCTGCAGCTGATAGAGCTCTCGCGACCCGATCATCCGTTACTGCAGCTGCTGCTGCGTTCGGCACCCGGCACCTACCAGCACAGTTTGCAGGTCGCCAACCTGGCCGAGCAAGCCGCCCGGGCGATCGGCGCCAACGCCCTGCTCACCCGGGTGGGCGCCCTTTATCACGACATCGGCAAAGCCAACCGCCCGCAGTTCTTTATCGAAAACCAACTCTCCGGGCAAAACGTCCACGATCAGCTTGATCCGGCGACCAGCGCCAGCATGATCCTGGCCCATGTGACCGACGGCATCGAGCTGGCCCGCAAGCACCGATTGCCGAGGGTGATAACCGACTTCATCCCCGAACACCACGGGACCATGATGACCAGCTATCAATACCACGCGGCAACCGAAGCGATCGGTGAAGGTGACGATATCGATCCACGCGATTTCACCTATCCGGGCTCGCGGCCTCGTTCGCGCGAGACCGCAATCTTGATGCTGGCCGACGGCGTGGAGGCGAAGATCCGAGCCGACATGCCGACCGACGAGGCCTCGATCAACGAGGCGGTTCAGTGGGTGATCGACGACCGGCTGGCCAAAGGTCAGCTGGCACGAACCGAGCTGACGTTGAAGGACCTGGACACCATTCGTCGCTCATTTGTGACTACGTTGCGCAGCATCTATCACCCGCGCATCCGCTATCCGGAGCCAGCTGAAACTGAGACCGAAGCAGAACCTGAGCTGGAAGCCGAGGTTGAGCAAAGCCAGATCGGCGCGGGCGACGGGCTGCCGGTCGGTGAAGCCGAAGACGCCTAATCCCCTGACCTCCCAGCGATCAGCCACTCGGCCGCGCGTCGAGCGGCCCAATGCACTCCAATGGCCCTGACCGTCGAAGTCGAAATCTGGCAGGGAATCGTCGGATTTGTGCAGCCCATCAAAGCTGCGGCTGAAGCGACCCTGCAGGCCCATCAGATGGACCGGGCCGCCTTGACGGTAAAGCTCACCGATGAGAACGAGATCCGGCAGCTCAATAAGCGCTTTGCGGGCATAGATGAACCGACCGACGTGCTCTCATTTGCCTCCGGAGATGACCTGCCAGACAGTGGAGACAGCTATCTCGGCGACGTCGCGATCAGCCCGACGATCGCCATGCAAGCCGCGGCCCGCGGCGGCCATGGGTTGCGCGAGGAGCTGGCGGTGCTGACCGTGCACGGTGTGCTGCACCTGCTGGGTTATAACCACGATCAGCCAGCCCGCAAGCGCGAGATGTGGGACATGCAGGCGCGGATCCTTGAGCGGCTGGGCATCGCGGCGCCTGATGCCTAGTGCCGGGCTGATCGAGTCGTTTCGCAATGCCTTTGCCGGGCTAGCCACCGCTTTTCGACGCCAACGCAACCTGCGCATCCATCTGGTCAGCACTGCCTCGGTGCTGGTGGTGGGCCTATGGCTGCAGCTGCAGCTGCTCGAATGGTCAGCTCTGCTGCTGGCCGTTGGCTTGGTGTGGACCGCCGAGCTTGCCAACACTGCGCTGGAGGCGGCGGTCGACCTGGCCAGCCCCGAGCACCGGGAGCTGGCGCGGACCGCCAAGGACGTGAGCGCAGCCGCGGTGCTGATCGCCGCCGCGGTCGCGGCCGCGGTGGGCGTGTTGATCCTCGGGCCGCGGATCTTCGAGCGTATCGGTTGAAACTCAGCAGGCGCGCCTCGCGCGAA
>CAZJUE010000290.1:0-3317 GCA_964549025.1 uncultured Anaerolineaceae bacterium
CGGTAGTCGTCGGGCTGGCGGCCTATCTGACCTTTTCACGCAGCGGGCCGCTCGGGGAGCTGGGCTGGCTATTCACGCCGATGGCTATGACCACCGCCCAGACGGTGATCGCCCTGCCGTTGGTAATCGGCCTCGCAATGACCGGGATCGAAGCGATTGACCCTCAGCTGCGGTTGCAGATCCGGGCGCTGGGCGCCGATCGCCGGCAGGAGATACAAGCGCTACTGATCGAAGCGCGCGGCAGCGTGGTCGCGGCGGTAGTGGCTGGATTCGGCGGGATCATTTCAGAGGTCGGGGCCGCGATGATGGTCGGCGGCAACATCGAGGGGCAGACCCGGGTGCTGAGCACGGCGGTAGTGCTGCAGACCCGCATGGGCCAGTTCCAACCGGCACTGCTGCTGGGCGGGCTGCTGCTGGCGTTGGCCTTCTCCGTAAATGTGATCTTGCTGCGGTTGCTGGATCGGCCACCCTGGTGGCCCGGGCGATGAGCGCATTTGCAGCAATGGATTGGAAACCGAGAAACCAGCAGTGAGCGCGCCACTCTATGAGCTGAACGGTATCGAGGTGGTTTACGAGGGCCGGGTGGTACTGGCCATCGAACGGCTGGAGATCATCGAACATCAGGCTCTGGTGGTGGTCGGCCCCAATGGGGCAGGCAAAACCACCATGCTGCGGCTGCTCAATTTCCTGGAGGCTCCAAACGCCGGCATGCTTCACTTCCGTGGTCAAGCCGTCTCTCAGCCGGCGCCGCTGGACCTGCGGCGCCGGGTGACCACCCTGTTTCAACGCCCGGCCCTGTTGAACCGCTCGGTACGGGATAACGTCACCTATGGGCTGCGGCTGCGCAATCAGCGGCCCGGCGCGGCGGTGGACCGGTTGCTCGAACGGCTCGACCTGGTCGAGTTGGCTGAAGCGCCGGCGATCAGTCTATCCGGCGGCGAGGCGCAGCGCACTGCGTTGGCCCGCGCACTGGCGGTCGATCCTGAAGTCCTGCTGCTCGACGAGCCGACCGCCAACCTCGATCCATACAACCTATCGGTTGTCGAACAGATGGTTCAAGCTGTGCGCCGCGAGCAGCGGCACACAGCGGTGATCGTCACCCACAATGTCTTCCAAGCGCGTCGCCTGGCGGATCGGGTAGCGATGCTACACGAGGGCCGGCTGATCGAGCTGGCGGATGCCGATAGCTTCTTCGATCGCCCACAGGACCCACGAGCGGCAGCGTTCGTTCGCGGGGAGCTGGTGGCATAGCTACCTTCGCCTGGATTTTTCGCCAGGGAGGCAAAGCCAAAGCAATCCTCGTTGGAAATAGATTACAGTATCGACAAGAAGCCAACTAAGGCGCTCAGTCAAATGGGGGGTTTTATAATGAATTCCCCAAGGCGTCCTTGATCTCAGCGCTCGAGCCAATAGAAGAATGGCCAGTCTGACCGGCCGAGTTTTCGGCCACTATCACATCTTGGAGCTTGTCGGTCGCGGTGGCATGGCGAGTGTGTATCGCGCCCACGATCGCAAAGCCGACCGGGAAGTCGCCATTAAGGTCATTTCGCCGGCGATCGTCGAGTCCGGCGAATTCCTGGGTCGATTCCGCCGAGAGGTCAAGCTGGTGGCCCACCTGGACCACCCACACATCCTGCCGGTCCTCGACTATGGGGAGCAGGACGGCTACGCCTACCTGGTCATGCCGGTGCAGGAACACGGCAGCCTGGCGGATCGGATGAAGTACGGCAAGCTCTCGATGAAGGAGGGCGCCCGCATCTTCGGCCAAGTCGCCAGCGCGCTCTCCTACGCGCACCAGCGCGGTGTCGTCCATCGAGACGTCAAGCCCTCCAACATCCTGCTCGACGAGCACGGCGAGGCAAAGCTGGCAGATTTCGGGTTGGCGCGGCCGACCGCCGAATCGAGCAACATCACCGGCTCCAAAGTGCTCGGGACCCCGGCCTATATGGCCCCCGAGCAAATCCAGGGCGGCAAAGTGGATGCGCGCGCCGACCAATATGCCCTGGGCGTGGTGCTCTTCCAGATGTCAACCGGGACGCTGCCGTTCGAGGCCGATTCGCCGATGGCTTATCTGCTCAAGCACGTGAACGAGGAATTCCCCTCGGCCAGCAGACGTAACTCCAATGTGCCTTCGCCGATCGATCGAGTGATTCGGCGCGCCACCCTCAAAGAACCCGAACAGCGATTCGATTCGATTTCCATGTTGAATTCGGCGGTCCAGGCCTCGCTGGCCTACATCTTGGATCCGACCGCCAATCGCGCGCCCACCATAGAGCTTCCGTTGAAGATCGGCGACTCCGAATCTGACCTGCGTCGCCGACGCCATTTGCGGGTGGGCGCGGTGATCGCTGGAGCCATGTTGTTGATCCTGGTCGTTCCAGTGTTTGCCAGTGGGTTGGTCGGATTACTCGATCGCCGACAACCGGCCGGTGCGCCAAACCAGTTCGACCTCAGCGGCGATCAACTCACCCGGCAGGCATCCACCATCGATTCCATGTCAACCGAATTGGCGAGTGCCGTCGGGCAGTCGATGTCCGAAGCGGAGATCGGCACCGCCATAATCATGACCCTGGCGGCCGAACGCAGCGTGGACGAGGCGGAGGGCACTCAACCCGCACAGGCAGCCATGCTGGCCGCATTGGATCCCGGCACGCCGACCGTGAGTCCCAGTCCCAGTTCCTCGGTGAGCGCTCCCTCTCCGACCACCACCTCATCTCCCGGCAGCAGCCCAACCGCTCCCCTGGCAACGTCTACCAGTTCTAGCCCGGCGCCGGGGCCAACGGCAACCGCTACCGACGCCCCCACGAACTCTCCGACCGCGACGCCCACTCGAACCTCTACGCCGAGCCCCACCCCATCCAGTACCTGGACGCCCAGCCCGACGACTCCTGCGAGTCCGACCCCGGTTCCCTGTTCCAGTGTCTCCATTGGAGGCTTCAACACCGGCGGCGATTCGGCCTGGTGGCAGGTCAGCAATGGAAGCCCGGTCGGCTTCACGATCCAGCGGATCGTGCTGAGCTGGCCGGCCGGCAACCAAGCTCTAGTTCGCATCCGCCTCGCCAATGGGTCGATATGGAACGGAACCGACGACGCCCCCCCGAGCGACATCTCGAGTTTGAACGGAACACCTGGTTTCGGTGGCGGGGAGTCGAAAGAGCTGAAGTTTGAATTCGATGCTGAGGCGGCCGCCGGCGGCTACAGCTTGGATCTGTACTTGAGCGGCGACTGCCAGCGTTCGGCCGGCGGCTAGCTGGCTGCCTGCTTGAGCATTGCGCGTAAGTGCGGTTCCGATTCGCGTTTAACGTAGGCGGTAAGTA
>CAZJUE010000291.1:0-3312 GCA_964549025.1 uncultured Anaerolineaceae bacterium
ACCTCTACATCGTCACACTTGACACGGATGAGCTGATTGAGATTGCCCGTGCTTCACTGACTCGAGGCTTCACATCTCTGGAGGGCCAGAAGTACGATTTCGGGGACGCCTGCCCGAGCCTTGAGGAGCTACGGGCGGGGGGTAGGCCGCCATCCCTGGCTGAGCTTGGGAGAGTTGGTTGGCTCAGTGGACAGGCTCCCTAGCCAGGCATTTCACCTAGCACCGAATCAATCTCACCCCGGACCTCCTCGCTCAGCCAGTCGACCACATCGGCGGCAGCCAAGTTCTCTCGAAGCTGGGCCTCGTTGGAGGCTCCCAGGACGACGGTGCTCACCTTGGGGTTGCTCAGGCACCATGCGATCGCCAGTTGTGGGAGTGTGCAGTCCAGTTTCTCGGCGACTTCAGCCAGCCGCTCGGTGATTGCCGCCTGCGCACGTCCCTCATCGCTGAGGATTTCCTGCTTGAGCCACCCGTAGTCGGCCAGACTGGCTCGCGAGCCCTCCGGGATCCCGGCTGAGTACTTCCCCGTCAGCAGCCCCGAAGCGAGCGGCGAGTACGCCATGATCCCGAGCCCGACGCTGCCGTAGAGCTCCGAATACTCAGTTTCGACCCGCTCTCGATCGAACAGGTTGTATTGCGTTTGTTCAGCAGTGGGAGGAACCAGGTAGTTCGCCTTCGCAAATTCGTGCGCCTCCAGCAGCAGCGCAGCCGGCCACTCGGAAGTCCCCCAGTAGTGCACCTTGCCCATTTGAACCAGATCGCTCATGGCCCGCACGATCTCGCCGACCGGAACTTCATCGTCCGGCCGGTGACACAGGTAAAAGTCCAGCGCATCCAATCCGAGCCGCTCCAGCGCCTGGTCGCAGGCCTCCAGGATGTGCTTGCGAGACAACCCCAGTTGTGTTGGCCTGGGATCGGGCACCGATCCCCAACGAACCTTGCTCGACACCAGGTAGCTGTCGCGCGGCCATCCGAGTTTCCGCAGCGCGGCGCCCATGATGCGCTCGGATTCGCCGTAGCTGTAGACCTCGGCGTTGTCGAAGAAGTTGACTCCCGCGTCATAGGCCGCGCCCATCAGCCGCGCGGCCATGTCCTCATCCACCTGCCGGCCGAAGGTCACCCATGAACCGAACGAAAGCTCGCTGACCTTGATCCCCGAGCTGCCCACCCGGCGATATTTCATTTCGATCCGCTCCTCTTCAAACCAAATCGCTCCAATTTCACCACATCTGGGGCGCGCGGGGGCCTACGGCTGCCCAGGCACGCCGCTTAAGGGATTCGATGGGATTGGTTATTTGCCCAGGACTGTGACCGGCTGTGCGGTACAGGCCGCAGCAGCACGATCCGATAGCCACTCATACGCCTGTGCACAGGCTGGCTGCCTTGCGTCCGACCCAATTCGTCTTGTGCCCTTGTGCAATATAATCTCCCGCTTGCCAGCGGGCGCCGCAGCAGACCGGCAACCTCTTGGCCTTCACCGCGTACGGATATCTCCTCCCTACCTCCGCGCTACCTTTGAGACCTGGTCGAGATCTACGTTTCCATGGATTGGGAGCAATATCACTAGGTTCCGAGCGTGAACGCTCCTACGCTCAGCCGCAGGGTTTCGATTCGGCGCGGAGGATCGGATCAGATTGCTGTCCAATCTCATTTCTCACCTCCGCCCCAGCGGCTGAATGCCAACCCAATGCCAAGCACGTAACCTTCTGATACCCCGCCCAGGATCTGGTGTCGACTGGGCAAACTGGAATCCCCCGAGAGAGCAAAGACTGACTCGAATAATCACTTCGGAGAGCTTGTATCGCGTCTCAATATGCCGCACCAGTTCATGGGCACATCTGGAGGTGGATCCTCCGGAATGAATTTGACCGATTGCCGAACAGCAAACAATTAGGAGAGAAAACGATGAAACGATTCCGTAAGTGGAGTGTCTGCGTTGCCGCGCTGATGCTGCTCGCGGCTGCGCCCTCCGTAGCAGATGGCAAGACCATCTACTACAACGACTTCGATGAAGTGCCTAGGGTCAGCCACGGCGCAATAGCAGCGATGGGTGGTATCGCGACGACGGAATCCGTTCAGGGTTATGAAGGGCTCGGAGGCGGGGGCAACATCTTCAGCGGCGAATTCCTGAGGAATGACACCGGCGGAGAGCCGCTCGGGACTCCGGGCATGCCAACGACCCTCACCTTGACCGGGCTCCCGAGTCATACGAGCATCGAGATCAATTTCCTGCTCGCGATCATCGATTCCTGGGACGGCAGTGAATCGGGAGGGCCGGGCGGATGTGAAGACTGTCATCCGGACATCCTTACGGTGACCGTTGATGGTGATGTCGTCTTTTCAGAAGCCTTTGGATTCAATGGGCCGATCTTCGATCCACCTCCCGGTGCCTGGTTAGCCGACTACTTGCCACTTGGATTCAACCCGGACGATGACGATTCGGCCTATGACATGGGGTACGTCCCAGCCTTTGACAACATTCCCCACACCGCTGACTCGTTGACGATCGAGTGGTTCGCAAGTGGCGATGGTTGGCAGGGCGGATCCGACGAATCCTGGGCCATCGACAACCTCGAAGTGGTCATTGATTGGTACGAAACCGATAGGGTATGCGTTGCCTACGAACCAGGAGGTGATACCGTCGCCAACCGGATGGCCGCTGAAGGAGTTGAGCGGGCAGCGCGCAGCCTTCAGGTCGAATTAGTGACACTGCATACGGATGACCCTGACGTTCTTGAGCCGAATGTTCGAGCGCTTGCTGAGTCTGGAAATTGTGATCTCATTATGGGAGTGGGGTTCATGTTGGCAAATCCCATTGACAGCGTGGCCGGTGACTTCCCCGCTCAGCAATTTGTGATCCTGGATAGCGGCCTTCCCCACGAGCAGCCCAATATCGCCTATGTGGAACTCGAGGTTGACCAGGCTGCCTTCCTGGCCGGCTACCTCGCGGCTGGGATCAGTGAGACGGATGTTGTTGGCACATTTGGCGGTTGGGAGATCGTCCCGGCTGTGATCCAGTACATGGATGGCTTCAGGCAGGGCGTTGAATGGTTCAATTCACAGACTGGGGCCGATGTAGAGGTCCTTCCCTACCAGTTTACATGGCCACCGTTCGATCCGGAATCCGCCCGAGCCATCGCCATCGATATGTACGATCAAGGGGCAGACACGGTCTTTCCGGTTGCCGGTCCTGCAGGCTTTGAGGCGCTTTTCGAGGCGGGCGTTCGCAGAGCTGAAGGCGATCTCGTCCGCGTGGTTGGCGTGGATTTTGACTGGTACGTGGATCTGGGCGATCCCGAACAGGTGCTGCTC
>CAZJUE010000292.1:0-3302 GCA_964549025.1 uncultured Anaerolineaceae bacterium
CGCCGCGTCTGATCCTGGCCAAGCCGCAGACCTACGTCAACGAATCGGGCCGCTCGGTGGCATCGCTGGTTCGTGCCTACCAGGTCGATCTCGACGGCCTGCTGGTGGTATTTGATGACATGGACCTGCCGCTCGGTACGCTGCGCATGCGGCCGTTCGGCGGATCATCCGGCCACCGCGGCATGCGCTCAGTGATCAACCACCTGGGCGAATCAGGCTTCCCGCGCTTGCGCATTGGAGTCGGGCGTCCGTCTCCCGGCATCGATGCTGCTCGCTACGTGCTGTCGGACTTCAAGCCGTCTGAGAGCGACGGGCTGGCGGAGGCTCTCGACGGCGGCGTGAGCTGCGTCCGGCGCTTGCTGCGGGACGGCCTTGAGATCGCGATGAACGAGTGCAACACATAGCATGAATCTCGCCAGTCTGCTCAGCGCGATCCGCGAGCTGCCGGAGTACGGTGAACTGCTACAGGCCACCGCCGGCCAGCAGCGTCGGCATGCCCCGCTCCTTAGTGCGGCCCGCCTGCCGGTGGTCGCCGCGCTAGCGATCGATCGTCAGCTGCCTGCGCTGCTGATCGCGCCCCGCGCCGACCGGGCGCTTTCTTTCGCCCAGGAGCTGAAGCATTGGGCCCCCGAGCTGAAGTCGGTGGCCTTCCCCGAGGCCGATCCGCTGTTCTACGAGGCCCAGCCGTGGGCGGAGAACACCCGCCGGCGCCGGGTGGAAACGCTTGCGCGGCTGCAGCGAGGCGAGCCTCTACTGGTGGTAGCTTCGGCGCGGGCATTGATGGTGCGCACGCTGCACCCAGACCAGCTGCGTCGACTCAGTCGCAATGTGGTGGTCGGCGAGCAGTTCGAACTCAATGAGTTCATCGGCTACCTGTTGTCAGCCGGGTACCAGACCAGCTCGATCGTGACGGCTCCGGGTACCTTCAGCCGCCGGGGCGGAATTCTCGACCTCTGGCCGCCGGCGTATGACAGCCCCCTGCGAGTTGAGCTGTTCGGCAATCAGGTGGAATCGATCCGGCTGTTCGATGCTGCATCGCAGCGTTCGCATGAAGGCGTGACCGCGCTGCGCACCGCCCCCGCCCGCGAAGGCGTGCCGGATCTGATGCCCGAACACGCCGCTGACGGTGAAACCGAAGATCCGCCCTTGGAGTTCTACTTGCCGCAGATCACGTCCCAGATCCACTCGCTGTTGGACTATCTGCCAGGCGATGCACTGGTGGCAGTGGATGACTGGAACGCGGTCGAAAGAGTAGTAGCCGAGCTCGAGCAGCAGGCGCTGCAGACCAGGCAGGAACAGATCGAGGCCGGTGAGCTCTCGGAGCACGCACCGCGGCCCTATCTGACGATCGAGGAACTCGCCGACGCAGTCGATCGACTGGGTCCGATCGATCTCAGTTTGTCCAGTCGAGGCACAGATAGCTCGCTGGGTGAGCACTTCAATACGGGACCGCGGTTCGGTGGACAGCTGGAGCCACTGCTCGACTTCCTGGCCCAGCGCCGGCGCGCCCACGAGACCTGCGTGATCGTCAGCCGGCAAGCAGCGCGGTTGGCCGAGCTGTGGAGCGCGCAAGAGTCATTGCGACCGGTGGTCAGCAGCCTGCCAACCGAACCAATCCCGGGCGAGCTCTATTTCCTGCAGGGCGCCCTAACCGAAGGATGGACGATGGATCGGCCGTCCACCCATTTGCTGACCGACGCCGAGGTTTTCGGCTGGGCACGGCCGAGCGTGCGCCGGCGCCCGCTGCGGCGGCAGCCAGCTCCCGAATCGGCCTACTCCGACCTGAGCGCTGGCGACATGGTTGTGCACGTCGATTTCGGGATCGGACGCTTCGAAGGCTTGGTCGCCCGCACGCTGGACGGGCTGGAACGCGAGTACTTGCTGATCGCCTACGACGCCGGCGATCAGGTGTACGTACCCATCCACCAGGCCGACCGGGTCACCCGCTATGTTGGGGCGGACGGCGCCGCGCCAAAACTGTCGCGGCTGGGCTCGCAGGAGTGGGAGCGAGTTCGCCAGAAGACCAGCGAGGCAGTCGAGCAGCTAGCCCGCGAATTGCTTGACCTGTACGCCAAGCGATCGACCGTATCCGGCCATGCCTTCTCTCCCGACACCGTATGGCAAGGCGAGCTGGAGGCTTCGTTCCCCTATGCCGAGACCGAAGACCAGGTGCGGGCGCTGGAAGCGGTCAAGGCCGATATGGAAGCCCCGCGACCAATGGATCGCTTGATCTGCGGCGACGTAGGCTATGGCAAGACCGAGGTCGCCCTGCGGGCAGCCTTCAAGGCGGTCATGGACGGCAAGCAGGTAGGAATGCTGGTGCCGACCACCGTGCTTGCCCAGCAGCATTTCGGCACCTTTCGCGAGCGGCTGGCCGCCTATCCGGTCGAGGTCGAAATGCTTTCCCGCTTTCGCAGCTCAGCTGAGACGCGCCAGGTGCTGGAGCGGCTGGCCGACGGCAAGGTCGATATCGTGATCGGCACCCATCGCATGCTCCAGCAGGACGTGCATTTCAAGCAGCTCGGGCTGCTGATCATTGACGAAGAGCAGCGCTTCGGGGTCACCCACAAGGAGTACCTGAAGTCGATGCGCACCGAGGTCGACGTACTCACTCTGACCGCCACCCCGATCCCGCGTACGCTCTACATGGCTTTGACCGGCGTGCGCGACATCTCGACCATCGACACCGCGCCGGAGGACCGGCTGCCGGTGGTGACCCACTCCGGCCCGTACGATCCAGCTATGGTCCGCTCGGCGATCTTGCGCGAGCTCGATCGGGGCGGCCAAGTGTTCTTTGTCCACAATCGAGTGCGCTCGATCAACAGCATCGCCGAGCGGTTGAGTCGGCTGGTCCCGGAGGTGAGCGTAGAGGTGGCTCACGGGCAGATGCCTGAGCGCCAATTGGCCGAAATCATGGCGGCCTTCAATGCTGGCGAGATCGACGTGCTGGTCAGTACCTCGATCATCGAATCTGGCCTGGATATTCCGAATGCAAACACGCTAATCGTCGACCGGGCCGACCAGTTCGGGCTGGCCCAGCTGTACCAATTGCGCGGTCGCGTGGGCCGCGGCTCGGTTCGCGCCTATGCGTATTTCTTCCACCGCTCGCGCCAGCGCTCCACCGAGCAGGCGCTCAAGCGGCTGGAAATCATCAGCGAGAACTCGCAGTTGGGCGCTGGCTACAGCATCGCGTTACGTGACCTGGAAATGCGCGGCGCCGGAGACGTGCTGGGGCGTCGCCAGCACGGGCACGTCGCCGCCGTCGGCTTTCACTACTACACCCAATTGTTGGGAGAAGCGGT
>CAZJUE010000293.1:0-2872 GCA_964549025.1 uncultured Anaerolineaceae bacterium
CTCACCTAGCGTCGCGGCGCCGATGATCATCTCAACCTGGCGGCGCACGTCATCCGGCAACCGGCGGGCGCTCAGCGCCTCACCGTAAGCTTCGCTGCCCAGGCTAGCTCGCAGCTCGGCCTTCAGCTTTTCGCTCAGACCGTCGATTCCGGTTTTGTGCAGTTCGGCCTCACCCAGCGCGCGCTGGATCGCCCGCGTGGCGTTCTCGAGATGCGAAAGAATCCGACCAGTGAGCTGCTCGGGCCGCTTGTGGTCGGTCAGAAGCCCGGCAGCATAGTGCGCGTACGAAAGCCGCGGCACCAGCACTTCGCGGGCCTGGTGGGTTCGCGAGTCGAACATGCGCTGTCTGGCGTAGCTGACCTGGATCAAGCTGCGCAGCTTGGCGTTCGAGTCGACCTCGCCGCCATCCGGCAGCAGCTGGTCCAGCTCGCGCTCGACCTCCGCGCGGACGCGCTCTCGCCGCTGCTGCTCGGTCGTAGCCAGCTGCTCGAACAACACCGCTTCCGCTTGATCCCAATCGATCGGCGTCTCGACCTCCAGCGCAAGCTGTTCCCCCACCCGCCTGGCGAGCGACTGCGTCAGGCCGTTCCAGACCCGGACGCCAAGGCTGGCTTCAATCAGGTCCGGCACTGCCTGGCGAAAACCATCCGGGTCCTGCCGGATCTGCTCACGCACCTGGCCATCGGCCTGCAGGCGCATCCCGGCCGCGCTCTCGACCGCGGTCAACACCGCGTTGGGGTCGGGATCGCTCTCCGTCTGCTCCGCCTCCATTAGGGCGGCTTCGATCGCCATATCCGCCAAATCGATCCGCTGTTTGACCTGATCGTCCAGCGTCGTCAGCGTGCGCTCTAGCTGCAATTCGACCGCGCTGCGCGTGTACGCAGATTGGGCCTCCAGCGATGCGTCGACGAGTTCCAGCATGGCGGCTTTGACCTGGCCGGCCTGGGTTCGGTCCTCCAGCCAATCGAGCAGCAGCTTCAGCATGAACGAGGGGTATGGGCGCCCGCTCTCGAGTCCCAGGGTCGGCTGGATCTCTTCCAGCCAAGCCAGCAACCGCCAGGGTCCCTCCGGGTCCTGGAGCGCGCTTGCGGCGTGCTGCTCGACTTCCACCCGCACCATCTGGTCGATGTCCTCGCTCAGGCCTTCCTTGACGAACACCCGATTGCGCTGGCTGTAGAAAATCTCGCGCTGCTGGTTGAGCACGTCGTCGTATTCGAGCAGGTGCTTACGCCGGTCGAAGTTGGCGCCTTCCACCCGGTTTTGCGACTGTTCGATGGTGCGGTTGACAATTCCGTGGGCGATCGGCATGGCGTCGTCGATGTTCAGGCGCTCCATCAAGCCGGACACCTGCTGCCCGCCAAACAGCCGCATTAGCTCGTCCTCGAGCGAAAGGAAAAACTGCGACGAGCCGGGATCGCCCTGGCGGGCGGCGCGACCGCGCAGCTGGTTGTCGATCCGCCGGGCATCGTGGCGCTCGGATCCAAGCACGTGCAGACCACCGACCTGGCGCACCAGCTTCTCCTCTTCCATGAACCGCCGAAACTTGGCGATCTGATCCTCGTAGATTCCGATCGCTTCTTCGTCCACTTGCTCGAGCGCTTCCAGCCGGGATTCCAGGTTCATCGTGTCCGGATCGTCATCACCGCGCCGCAGCACCCGGTTGACGGTGGCCAGGACGTCTTCGGAGAGTTCGCCGCCAAGCTTGATGTCGACCCCGCGGCCGGCCATGTTGGTAGCAATAGTCACCGCGCCGAAAGCGCCGGCGCTGGCGATAATCTGCGACTCCTCCGTGTGTTTCTTGGCATTCAGCACGTTGTGCTGAATCCCGCCCTGCAGAGCCTGTTCCAGTCGCTCGTGGTGCGGTTCGTCCAGCGCCAGGATCTGCGCCAGGCGAGCCAGGTTCTCGGATTTGACCGGATTCATCGGGCGATCGAGCTCGCGGGCGAAGGGGCGGACCAGCGCGTTGCTCAACGACTCCAGCGGTCCATAAAGCTGCTGCAGCTCCTCGACCCGCCGGCCGTCATCTGGAATTTCGTGGGCCTCCATGTAGGCATCACGCAGGATCTGAATCATGGCCAAGCGCTGTAGCTGGGCGGATTTCAGCCGCTCCGAGAGCTTCTCCGAGAGCTCGACCGAGGTGGTACCGACCAGCAATGGCTGCCCGATGACGTGGCGACGCAGGATTTCCATGGTGACCGCTCGCAGCTTGGCTTCCTCGGTGCGGTACACCTCGTCCTGATAGTCCTTGCGTCGCCAGAACGCCGGCGCTTGGTCCGGATCGTCGGGGCGAGCGTAGTATTCGAACTTGTGTCCGTTCTCCCGGTACTCGACCTCCACCAGGTCGGTTTCCGGTTGCATGGCGATGTATTCCAGGTTGGTCGGCAGCGGCAGCACATCCACGCTGTAGATCTTGTTGAACTCTTCCGCCTCGGTCAGCGCGGTGCCGGTCATGCCGGCCAGCTTTTCGTACATGCGGAAATAGTTCTGCAGCGTGATGGTGGCGTAGGTGACGTTTTCCTCGCGGATCTTCACCCCTTCCTTGGCCTCGACCGCCTGGTGCAAACCATCCGACCAGCGCCGTCCGGCCATCATGCGTCCGGTGAATTCATCCACAATGATCACCTTGCCGCCCTGTACCACGTAGTCTTTGTTGCGCTTGAAGAGGTACTCAGCCCGCAGGCTCTGCTCCAGGTAGCCCAGCAGACGGGCCTGCTCCGGCGTGATGTCTTCTGGCCGGTCCGGATCGCGCAATGGCTGCCCAATCAGCTGTTCGGCGTGGTCTTCACCGAGCTCGGTCAGCGAAATGGTGCGGTCGCGCTCGCTGATCTCGAAATCTTCCGGTGACAGCTGCTTGACCACCCGCGCCATCTGC
>CAZJUE010000293.1:2882-3286 GCA_964549025.1 uncultured Anaerolineaceae bacterium
AATCAAAGGCGTGCGGGCTTCGTCGATGAGGATGTTGTCGACCTCGTCCAAGATGGCGTAGTGGTGGCCGCGCTGCGAACGGGCCTCCAGCGTCTGGGCCATGTTGTCGCGCAGGTAGTCAAAGCCGAATTCGTTGTTGGTGCCGTAGGTGACGTCGGCCGCGTAGGCCTCGCGCCGATCGACCAGCGCCAGCTGATGCACGTCCTCCTGGCTGGCCTCCTGAGCCGGATCGTACAGGAACGCCTTCTTGCCGTGCTCGGTGCGTGAAGCTTCTTGCAGCACGCCGACGCTCAGCCCCAAGAAACCGAAGATCGGGCCCATCCAGCGGGCATCGCGCCGCGCCAGGTAGTCGTTGACGGTGACCAGGTGAACACCCTTGCCGGTTAGGGCATTGAGATAAATCG
>CAZJUE010000294.1:0-3283 GCA_964549025.1 uncultured Anaerolineaceae bacterium
TCAGGCGCTCGAGCTGATCGACCAGCGGACTTACGGCACCACGCTGCTATCCTTTTACACCCGGCCGGGCAGCTGATCCCGCTTTGCAGGCGGATTTCGGTTTGCCCGTCCCGCTCGCCGCACCGCGGGGCGGCATGGGCGCCCGACCGGCGCGTTCGAGTCTGGTTATCCGGCTACTCGCCCGAAGACCCGATCGCCGCCCAGCATCTGCCTGAGCAGCTGGTAGAAGGCAAACAGCTCCAGAGCGAAGGGTGGAAACCCCAACAGACCCAGCACCGGCATCTGGCCGTAGCGCAACTCGAAGGGCCGCAGCCCAGAGGGGAAGGTGTAGATCCAATAGGCGCCACCGGCGGCCGCCGCTTGCTGATTCCAAGCTTCCCAGAGGAAACCGCACAGCAATCCGCCCACCAACAACGAGAGCGCAGGTCTGCGGACCCCGGCCATCCATTGCTGTCGCATCGACGGTGATCCGCCGCTGGCATTCAGCGGATCAAGCAGCAGGAAGAAGCCGATCCATACCGCGCCAAACAGGTAGGCCGCCGTATCGGCGGGCAGTACCAGCGGGATCGATACCATCGCCAGGCCGGCCAACGACCAGGCCCAGGCCGGACCGAGGCGGGCTCCGGATGCGGTCGGGTCCGCGCGCCGCCACCGTTCCAGCAGCGCCTGGACCAGTTCACTGACCTGGAACACCCCGGGCATGATGGTGGCAAACGACCAGAAGTAGCCGACGTCGCGCACCAGCGAGCTCTCCGGCAAGCCGGTGTATTGCCAATTGCGCAGGTGCAGGTTGTAAGCTTCGAACAGCAGCCACACCCCGACCGAAACCAGCAACAGCAGCGGAAACTCGCGTACCCGGCTGGTCAACCAAGACCGGCCGCGCAGTCGATGCACCAAGCCGTCCAACAGCAGGATCAAGCCGGTCCACATCACCGGCGTCAGCCAGGTCGCCATCCAGCTCACCCCGACCAGCAGCAGCGCCTGTCCGGTCACCAGGATCGCTGCTCCGATCCAGGCGTGGACCGGCAAAGTTGGTCGAGTCGAATTGCGTGACATCAGGAGATGGAAATCTGCAGCTCGCCGGAGGAACTGTAGCGGTAGGCGGCTGAGAGAACTTGCCCGCTTGAAAAAGCCTCGATCGCCGCCGGAAGAAGCGTTGGCAGGTCTTCGACCAGTGGGTAGTCAGCCAATCGGTCAAGCGGCACCCATTCGAGCGCTTGATCGCTGAGCAGCAGCTCGCCGCTGACCTCGCCTACGTACACATACAATCCAATTCCTGGGCTCTGGCCGGTGTCAATGGTGACCACTGCGCATAGCCTTTGTTTTAGCAGGCTGATGCCGCTTTCTTCGCGCAGCTCCCGCACTGCGGCAGAGTGTGGATCTTCGCCGGGTTCGAGGTGACCTCCCAAGCCGTTGTACTGGCCAGACCAGCCAGCGGCCTCGGGCCCGAGTTTGATCAGAAGCACCTGACCGCTTCGAATCGGGAAGCTCAGGGTACGGGGAATCAGGCTGTAGCGTGTCGAATCGATCCGCTGACCGTTCAGCGCCATAGCGGGCGAATTATACTCAGGGGGGATGTCAGCGCTGCGTCAGCCACTCGGTGTTGGGGCGGTTGAGCTGCGCGCTATAATCCGATCAGTTTGTTCCACGGTGTAGGAGCAGAAAATGACAGATCCGATGGACAAGGTCACCGAAGACAAAGACCTGCTGGGAAAGATTCAGAACTTCGTAGCGGGATTCTTTGGCTATTACGATCGTGAACGGCGGCGCGATGCGGACAAGATCCTGCGGGATACCCTTTCACAGCGCTACGAAGAGCAGTGGCAGCGGATTTCGGGTATCCAGACCAGCCTGGTCTCCGCCAAACAACTCGAGTATGTGGACGATCTGGAACGGGCGGCGGTTAAGTTGCGTGGGTTCATCGACCGCATCAAGGGTGCACCGCGCGGCTACGCCGGATTCTTCGACGCGGTGCGCATCAATCAGGATGAGCTCGACAAGCTCTATCAATACGACTTGTCGCTGCTCGAGCAGGCCGATCGGGTCCGAAGCGCGGTCGATGGGCTGGAAGCGACCATCGGTTCGGACGATTTCGAGGCAGCGATTGGCACCTTGGTGAGTATTGCGACTGAAGTGACAACGGTTTACGATCGGCGGGACGAGGTCGTGCTCAGCACCAACGGCTAGCCGGCGTTTCGCAGCGAAAGAGAAGAGGAAAAGATGGCCAGAGTTTTCGATATCGTTGAGTACCCCAATGAAATGCGCAATGAATTTGTGCATCGCCTGCCGGAGAGTGGATCTGGGGACTTCCGCATTGGCAGTCAGGTCATCGTGCGTGAAGCGCAGGCGGCGGTGTTCTTCCGCGATGGCAAAGCGTTGGATACCTTCGGTCCCGGCCGGCATACCATCACCACCGCTAACATTCCGCTGCTGGTCGACCTGATCGGTAAGGCGTTCAATGATCAGAGCCCGTTCCCGGCGGAGGTGTATTTCGTATCGATGCGAGAATTCGCAGACCAGAAGTGGGGTACGCCTCAGCCGATCCTGGTGCAGAACCCGGGGGTCGGGTTAGGCATCGCCCTGCTGCAGGGCTTCGGCACCTACGGCGTTCAAATCTCCGATGCGCAGCAGTTCGTGACCCAACTGGTCGGCGCGATGGGCGCCTACAGCACCCACGACATCCAGAGCCGGCTGCGCTCCATGTTGCTGTCCAAGCTGCAGGACTTGCTGGGCGAGACCACCGAAGCCAGCAGCGTTCCCGAATTGATCGGGCTGGTCGAGGAGTTGGGCGCCGGCGTGCGGGCCAAAGCTCAGGACGACTTCAAGGCGCTCGGGTTGACGTTGAAAGCCTTTTATATCGAGAGCCTGAAACCGTCGGATAAGTCGGCCGAAGAGCTGCGGGCCATGGGCATGCTGGACATGGAGACCTACACCCGGTTGCAGGCGGCAGACGCCATGCGTGAGGCCGCTCAGAACCCCTCCGGCGGCGCCGGACTGACCGCTGGGATTGGCGCCGGCATGGGGATTGGATCTGCGATCAGCGATGCGGTGCGCGAAGGCACCAAGGGCGATGGTGGTGCAACCGAGGGCGGCAGTGGCGGAGGTTCCGGCAGCGGGCCGGACATCATGACTCCCAGCGAGGCAGCCAGCTACCTGCGGGTGGCGGAAGAGGACGTGGTAGCCGCGATCGAGGCCGGTGAGCTCAAAGCCAAGAAGATTGGCAACGCCTTCCGCATCTCGCGCTCGGCCCTCGAGGTCGGCACGTTGCGTGTCGGAGCGCCCT
>CAZJUE010000295.1:0-3278 GCA_964549025.1 uncultured Anaerolineaceae bacterium
CTGCAGGTCCTGGGTGAACGCGCTGAGATAGTCGCCCGAGGTCGCCATCGCCGCGTCGGCCAACTCGGTGGCCGTGACCAGTCGGCCCATCGTCGATCTTGGTGCACGCACCCCGATACGCCAGGCGCCCTCGGGGTGAGGCCCGGCCATCAGATCGCCTCCCACCTCCACCAGCAGCTGATCGAAGCCTCGCTCTGCGAGCGTGCGCGCGCCCTGATCGATGACGTACCCTTTGGCGATCCCGTCCAGCGTCACCGCCATTCCCGGCAGGCCGAGTGCGATGCGTTTTCCTTCCACAACCAGCCTTCGGTAGTCCACCCGCTCCAACTGTGGCGATATGTCGATGGTGGTCAAAGGCTGCCGTTGGGCGACCGCCTGGCGATAGCGGGCCAGCACTGGCTCGACCGTGACGTCGAACGCGCCGCCGGTGAGCTCGCCATATTCCACCGCCCGCAGGAGAACGGTCGATAGCGCCGGGTCCGCGTCCGGGAGCTGACCTTCCCGATTCAAATGTGAGAGCTGGCTTTCAGCCCGGAAGCGGCTCAAGATCGATTCCAGCCGCAGCATGCGGTCGAAGGCCGCCGCAATCGCCGCTCGTCCGGCGGATGGATCGCCGGTGATGACCGTCAGGTTGGCGACCGTTCCCATCAGGAGCCGGGTCTCCTGCACCGGCTGAGGCCGTCGACGGTAGCGCGACCACAGGGCCGCGCCGCCGGTGGCAGCCGCGGTGATGCGGATGAAGTTGCGTCTGGTCAAGGTGGATTGGGGATGGTCCATGGCGTTGGGTCTTCGCTTCCCGTCTTTCCCGGCGGCGGGCGATCTTCGGTCGCCTGCCGGCTTCGAGCTTGAGTTCACGTGTCGACTTCATCCTCGCCTGACGGTGTGGGCGGCGGTGCACCTTCGTCGTACTGCGCCGGCCGTAG
This sequence comes from uncultured Anaerolineaceae bacterium, assembly GCA_964549025.1. Taxonomy (GTDB): domain Bacteria; phylum Chloroflexota; class Anaerolineae; order Anaerolineales; family E44-bin32; genus JADFRG01. Next base: position 924 of record CAZJUE010000295.1, read on the forward strand.
TGGCGCGTCTGGGACTTCCGATAGGTCGACAGTCGGCATCGGCGTCGGTGTGACGCCAATGCTGTAGGAGTAGCGCTCCGGCGCTGCGGAGCCGGTAACCTGCCGGTTTTCCTGCAGTCCGATCAGCACGGTCGCCGTGACCAGAACGGAACACACCCCGATGTAGATCAGCAGCGCAATTCGCTTGGTTTTCATCGGCGTACCTTGTTGAGGATGTTGGTGGCCCACCGGCGCAGCTCACCGATGTAGTCGACGATCGGCATCAGCGGACACAGGTAGTTGCAGAAAGGCCGAGTGATCAGGAGCGAGGCCAGCGCCACCAGCGCCAGCAGGATCCATTGTGGCGTGCTGCCGGTAAAGTCAAACAGGGTCCCAAACGGTTCGTAGCTCACCGCCCCCGGCTGCCGCAGCGCCAGCCCCAGCGTCATGGCTCCGAACGCCAGCCCGCGCTGCAGCCATTGCAGTCGGGTATGCAGCGCGCGCGGCCGGTACAGCTTGGCGCCGCCGATGCGTCCCAGCGCTTCCTGGATGGCGCCGAACGGGCAAAACCAAGTGCAGTAGGGGTTCTTGCCCTGGGCGCTGGTCACGAACAGGATGCCGCCGAGCAGCAAGAACCAGTACAGGTTGGAGTGCCAATCCGGCCAGTAGCCGGAGATCAAGGAGATCACATTGGCGAGGGTCAGCGGTTTGTTGAAGATGAACCCGAGGCCGACTGCGCCGGCGATCAGCGAGATCCGTCGGATCCAGACCTTGGCGCCACGGTTGCGCGAGCGGTGCCCGAAGTAGCCGGCCACATACAGCCCGATCAGCAACACTTCCGGGGCGCCAAATTTGATTGGCTCGCTCGAGGGCGGTAGTTCGGCGCCGATCGGACCGGCGGCTAGCGATCGAGCCTGATCGCGAACCGCGGCGGCAACCGCCTCAGCGCTGATGGTGGCGCCGCCAACCCCGTCCAGGTCAGTCCCGATTCGGATCGCATCTCGGTATCCCAGTCCCAGCAACTGCTCGAAGAAGGTCTGCTCCTTGAGCTGGCGGAAGAAACTGGGGGTCTCCCGGTGCTTTACCACCTCCACTCCGACAATCGTTCCGTTCAGGTCGACGCCGACCAACAACTCGATCGGTCCGGCATAGCCAATGGATTCGCTGCTCCCGGCGTAGCCGACCACTTGGTCAGGGCTTCCGTTTGCTGCGTAGCCGATGTAAAGCTTGCCTTGCAGCTCGACCCGCTTTGCCCCCGGCAGCACGTTGGGAACGTGAGACAGCAGGTCGGCGCCCGACTGCGCATAGCCGTAGAACCAGGCGGCCAACATCACCACAAAGGCGCCCGCCGTTACCAGGCGGACCCTACGCTGTTGCCGCTGGCGTGCGGAGGCCCGGTTGGTCGGCTGGTCGGCAGTATTGATTTCGGCGACCAGTTGGCTTTGCCTGCTGGAAGTGGTGGCCATCAGCGCCTGATCCCGCAGGCCGCACAGCCACTGGGTGAGGGGGTACAGCTCCCACAACCGGCTCGCCCGCTGGCGCCGGTCAGATCGGCTGGCAGCATGAATGTTGACATCACCCGGTTGGTCCGCATCGTTCGGCAGCGCGGGCAGGCTGCCGGGGATTCCCGGTCAGCCATCGGTCGCTGAAGGTCGAAGGTTAGTTGGCAATCTGGGCAGTAGTACTCGTAAATCGGCATATTGATCCTCGCTGGTGATGGTCAGCTAAATGCGGTGCCGGTTCCCAGCATGCCCGCCTGATGGGCCAGATCGACCAATTCTGCACGATGCTCCAACTCCAACTTGCGCATCAGGCGGAAGCGGTAGGTGTCGACGGTTTTATTGCTGATTGAGAGCATCTCTCCGATCTCCCGGCTGCTGTAACCGCGCGCCACCCACTGCATCACCTCGCGTTCTCGCGGAGAGAGTTCGCTGAGCACGTTCCGCGCAGTGTGTGCGGCACGGATCGAATGGATCAGAGCTTCGGTCGCCGATGGGGGCACGTAGGCTTGTTTGCTGTGGACGGTCAGGATGGCGCGGATCAGATCGCTGTGGAGCTCGGATAGGGGAACGAAGCCATCCGCCCCGTATTGCAGCGCTTGTGTGATGAAGGCCCCTCCGTCAGGGATCGAGAGCACGATGATTCCTGTCCGCAAATAGCGCCGGTGGATGCGGCGGATGGCGTCGAAGCGCACCGCGCCACCCATCTGCAGATCCATCACCACCACATCCGGCTCGTCGCGTTCCAGGCATTCCATACATGCCTGCACGCTGCTCACCGCCCCGGCTACGGTCACTTCCGGTTGAGCGCGCAGGAAATCACTCCTCAATTCGTCCAGAAGGATCTCATACTGCTTTTTGATGTCTGGAGCGTCTG
>CAZJUE010000296.1:0-3275 GCA_964549025.1 uncultured Anaerolineaceae bacterium
GGCTTTGCAGTCAGCTGGGTCGCCTAATCCTGATCGGCCATTTCCTTGGCCTTGTCTACCGCCTCGTCGATGGCGCCGACCATGTAAAAGGCCTGCTCGGGCAGCTCGTCGTGCTGGCCATCCAGGATCTCCTGGAAGCCCCGCACCGTCTCGCGCAATCTCACGTAGCGACCTTCCTGGCCGGTGAACTGTTCGGCGACAAACATCGGTTGTGAGAAGAAGCGCTCAATCTTTCGGGCCCGGGCGACGATCACCTTGTCGTCTTCGCTCAGCTCTTCAATGCCCAGGATGGCGATGATGTCCTGCAGGTCTTTATAGCGCTGCAGAACCTGCTGTACATCGCGCGCCACCTGATAGTGCTCCTCGCCCACGATCTGCGGATCGAGGATACGTGAGGTGGAGGTCAGCGGGTCGACCGCTGGATACAGCCCCTTGTCTGAAATCGACCGCTCAAGCGCAATCGTGGCGTCCAGGTGGGTGAAGGTGGCCACCGGCGCCGGATCGGAGTAGTCGTCTGCCGGCACGTACACTGCCTGCATGGAAGTAATCGAGCCGGTACGGGTGGAGGTAATCCGCTCTTGCAGCTCGCCCATTTCGGTGGCAAGGGTCGGCTGATAGCCCACCGCCGATGGCATGCGGCCGAGCAATGCCGACACTTCCGAGCCGGACATGCTGAAGCGGAAGATATTGTCAATAAAGAGCAGAACGTCCCGACCTTGATCGCGGAAGAACTCAGCCATAGTCAGCGCCGCCAGTCCGACGCGGAGTCGGACGCCGGGCGGCTCATTCATCTGGCCGTAGACCAGCACGGTATCCTTCAACACCCCCGACTCGATCATCTCGCGGTACATCTGGGTACCCTCGCGGGTGCGCTCACCGATCCCTGCGAAGACCGAATTCCCCTGGTGTACGGTGGCGATCGAGCGGATCAGCTCCTGAATGATGATCGTTTTCCCGACGCCGGCGCCGCCAAAGATCCCGGTCTTCCCACCTTTGGTAAAGGGGGCAATCAGATCGATGACTTTGAGGCCAGTTTCGAACACCTCTACCTTGCGGGATTGATCTTCAAAGGCCGGCGCCGGACGGTGGATCGGATAGCGCACTCCGGCTTCGACCGGGCCTTTCCCGTCGACCGGGCGGCCCAGCACGTTGAACACTCGTCCCAGGGTCGGCTCGCCGACCGGCACCTGGATCGGGGCTCCAGTGGCGGTTACCGGCAGTCCACGCTTCAGTCCGTCGGTGGCGTCCATAGCGACGGTTCGCACCACGTGCCCTCCCAAGTGACGCTGGACTTCCAGGATCAGCGGTTCCTCCCCATTGCGCGCAACCGAGAGCGCGTCATACACCTCGGGAAGCTCTCCAATGGGAAATCCACAATCCACCACCGCACCCTGGATCTCCACGATCTTTCCAATCGTGTCCATTCGCTCCTCCTAGTCTGCGCCCTGTTCCTGCGCGAGCGCCTCGGCACCGCCGGCGATGTCCAGCATGTCACTGGTGATCGCCAGCTGGCGGGCCTTGTTGTACTCAAGCGTTAGCGCCGCCGCCAGGTCAATGGCGTTCTCGGTGGCATTCTGCATGGCGACCATGCGGGCCGCGTGCTCGCTGGCCTGGGATTCGAGGGTTGCCTGATACAGCTGCAGCTGTGTGAAACGCGCCACGATGAAGTCAATCAGTACCTCCTGGCTCGGCTCATAGATATAGCTGGCCGGCGGGCTGCCGGGTAGGTCCTCAAAGGCTTGGACCCGGAGGTCTGGTTCGTCGATTTCCAAGGGCAGCAGCTGCCGGGCAGTCGGCACCTGCCGCAGCAAGTTGATGAAGTCGGTGTAGATCAAGTGCACTGCGTCGGCGGTTCGGGCGCGGTATTCGTCGAAGACCAGGCTGCCGATCGGCCGGACGTCCTCAAAGTCCGGCTCGGCCGGCAGATCGGTGAATTCGGCCACGACATTCCTGCCCAGCCGATACAGCAGGTCGCGACCCTTTCGACCGACCGCCACGTAGCGCACCGGGTGGGGACGATCGCGAAAGCTCTCCAACGCCAGGCGGATAACGTTGCTATTGTAGGCGCCTGCCAGCCCGCGATCGCTGGTGATCAACACCACCAGCTCGTTCTCGATCTTCAGCCGGTCTTCCAGCAGCGGATGCAGATATCCGCCTTCCGGCACGTACGACAGGTGCTGCAGCAGCTGCCAGGCTTTGGATGCATAGCTCCGGGTGCGCAGCACGGCCTCCTGCGCCTTCCTCACTCGACTGGCGCTGATGGTCTGCAATGCGCGCGTAACCTGGGAGATGTTCTTGACGCTGCGGATGCGCAGCCGGACTTCGCGGGCGGTCGCCATCGGCTCGCTAGGCTTGCTCCACTAGCCCGGGGTACGCTTTGACAGCGGGAAACATCGGTGGCTATGCCCTCCAGCCACGGTTGAAACTCTCCAGGATTTCGCCCAGTTTAGACTCCATCTCCGGAGAGATGGCCTGCTCAGTCTCGATCTGTTCCAGCAGTTCGGGATTCGCGGACTCCACGTGGCGGAGCAATGCCGCCTCCCAGCTCTGAATTTGATCCACCGGGACTGCGTCGGCGTAGCCGCGCGTCCCCGCAAACAGCGCCAGCACTTCTTCTGCCAGCTCGAGCGGTGCGTACTGCGGCTGCTTGAGGATCTCCTGCAGGCGCTGACCGCGACTCAGCTGCGACTGAGTCGCTTTGTCCAGGTCAGACCCGAATTGGGCAAAGGCAGCCACCTCACGATAGGCAGCCATGTCCAGTCGCAATCGGCCGGCAACCTGCTTCATCGCCTTGACCTGCGCGTCGCCACCGACCCGTGATACGGAGGCGCCGACATTGATTCCAGGGCGGATCCCGGCGTTGAATAAATCGCCCTCCAGGTAGATCTGCCCGTCGGTGATCGAGATCACGTTAGTTGGAATGTACGCCGACATGTCGCCCAAAAGGGTTTCAATGATCGGCAGCGCGGTCAATGAACCACCTGATTCGGCGACCTTGACCACCTTGTGGGCCTCGGAGTCCGCCAGCTCCGCCAGCGCTGCTTCGGCATTGTGCAACGCCAACGGCCCATCAAATACCTGCCCCTCGTCGCCGGTGGCCAAGCCTTCGAAGTCGGCGGGCACGATGGTGTACTGATCAGCCAGACGCACCGCCCGCTCCAGCAGCCGGCTGTGCAGGTAGAAAACGTCCCCGGGATAAGCTTCCCGGCCTGGCGGCCGTCGCAGCAGCAGCGACACCTGACGGTAAGCCCAGGCATGCTTGGATAGATCATCGT
>CAZJUE010000297.1:0-3268 GCA_964549025.1 uncultured Anaerolineaceae bacterium
GATCGGAGCGGGCGAGCTAATCGGGCTGCTCGAGCGATTCATTACCTTCATCCTGGTGTTGGCTGGGGCCCTGCCGGCGGTGGGTTTCGTGATTGCCGCCAAGGCCGCGGCCCGCTTCCCCGAATTCAAGGACAAGGCCTTCGCCGAATACTTCCTAGTGGGTACACTGACCTCTGCCGGACTCGCCGTTCTGCTGGGTGTTTTGCTGGCCGGCACCTAGTGGCGCCTGCTATTGACTTCGCCCGGACCAGCGCCTAGGATGGTCGCATCTGAGTGAAGTTGTGAGATTGCCATGCGGTTCTTGATCTTGGTAGCGCTGTTCTTATCGCTGCTGGTGACCATTTTTGCGGTGCAGAACAACCAACCCACCACCGTTAAATTCCTGGCCTGGAGCGTGGACGGCTCCTCGGCCCTGGTGCTGATGGTCACCCTGATCCTTGGAATTCTGATCGGGGTGATGCTGATGGTCCCGGGTAGCGTGCGCGGCCGGCTGCGTGCCGGCGAGCTGCGGCGCAGCCTGCGCGAGCTGGAAGAGCAGCACCCAACGCCAACCGACCAACCCGACAGCCCGCCTCCCACCGCCGAGCAACCGGACGGGCCGTCTTCCTCCATCGATCCTCCAGGTCCGGCTGATGGATAGCGGCATCCCGCTCTTTCGGGTGCGCGGCATCCAGATCCGGATGCACATCACCTTCCCCTTGATCCTGGTCTGGGTGGCCATCCAGTTCGGTCAGGGCGGCAGGGGCCTCTCCGGCGCGCTGTTCGGCGTACTGGCCACCTTGGTTTTGTTTGCCATCGTGGTGCTGCACGAGCTCGGCCACAGCGTCGCCGCCCAATCCTACGGCGTCAGCGTGCGGCAGATCGTGCTGCTGCCCATTGGCGGAGTGGCCCAACTGGGCCGCATTCCCGAGAAACCCAGCCAGGAATTCGTGATCGCTATTGCCGGCCCGCTGGTCAATTTCGCGCTGGCCGCTGGGCTTGGACTGATCGCCTGGGTCGGTAGATTGAGCCCGGACATTGCCTTCGGGCAGTTGATCCTGCCGCAGCTCGGCCAGACCAATCTCGAGGTCGCCTTCGCCGCGCTGATCAACGTCAACCTCACGCTGGGCCTGTTCAACCTGCTACCGGCGTTCCCAATGGACGGAGGGCGGGTGTTGCGAGCGCTGCTGGCCACCCGCATGACCTACCCGCGCGCCACCGCGCTGGCGGTGACCATCGGACAAGGCCTGGCCTGGCTGATGGGGCTGTGGGGGTTCCTGGGGGGCGGGATCCTGTGGATCCTGGTCGCCATCTTCATCTACACCGGCGCCGGACAGGAAGGCCGCATGGTGCAGGTGCGCAGCATCCTGCGCGGGCTGACCGTCAGCCAGGCCTATTCTCGCCAGGTCGAGCGCCTGACCCCGCGATCTACTCTGCGAGAGGCGATCGAGATCACGCTCAACAGCTTTCAGTCGGATTTCCCGATCTGTGAAGATGGGAGGCTGGTGGGCGTACTGACTCACACCCAACTGGTGGAGGCGCTGAATCGAGTCGGCCCGGATGAACTGGTCACCGACTTCATGCGCACCGACGTGGAACCGGTCTCCCCATCCGACAGTTTGTACGTAGCCCAGTCCCGGCTCACCTCACAGCGCGTGGACGCCCTGCCGGTGATCGAATCGGGCGAATTCGTGGGATTAGTGACCAGCCGTGACGTCAATGAGGTCTATCGGCTGGCTTCCCGCTGGCCGGAGTTTTCGCGCACCGCCGAGGCTTGACGGCAGGCGGCGCTGGCCGCGCTGGACAGTTCCCGCCTTACAAGGCCGTTCGATCAGGGACCACCCAGGTACTGCTCGAAGAACGCTACGGAGCGGTCGATCAGCTCGATCCCCCCATAGCCAATGAAGGTGTGCAGCTCGTCCGGGTAACTGTAGCAATCAACAGTCTTCCCCAAGAACCGCAGTCGCTGGCACAGTTCATCCGACCACTCTGGCGGCACCAACTCATCATCTTGGCCGTGGTGGATGCTGACCGGAACCTGGATCCGGTCCAGGTAATACACGGGTGAGATTCGCAACAGCTGCTCGGCAGGGATTTGGAGCTCCTCCAGCCCGCGCCGGCCTTCCGACCACCGGTAAATGCTCTCGAAGTTGACCTGCTCGTCGGCGTTCATCGAGCTGTAGAGCACCGCCGCACTAACCGGCGCACCGACCGTCAGCACCCGAAGCGCGATCCCGCCGCCCATGCTGTGGCCAAACAGCCCGATCGCCTTGCCGTCGGCCGTGGCCAGCGGGCCCGGACTGCCGGCTTGCGCCTGCACCAGTGCGATCAGATTGAGCACGTCGACCGCATAGCCTACTCGAAACAGGCTTGAGCCCGAATCGGAGGGCGGGTAATTGCGGAAATTGGGATGTAGCACCACAAATCCAGCGGCCGCCAGCGAGTCGGCGTAGCGGGCGGTGTACGGGTAGATCTCGTATTCCTCCGGTTCCAGATACCCGTGTAGCACCAGCACCACCGGCAGTGGGCCCTCACGGCGCGGTACGTTCATGAATCCGTAGATCGTCAACCCGTCACTGGGATAGTGAAAGACGAAGCGATCGAAGGAATTGCCCGGCTCGGACGGCTCGAATTCGATCTGGCCACCTCCGTACTGCCGGGCGCTGAGTCCTTCAATGGTCAGGTTGACGTAGGGGTCGGGGGTCCCCGTCTGGCCGGGAGTGGGCTTCCCCGTCGGGCCGGGGGTGGGCGATCGGCTGGGCTGCGCGGACGGAACTGCGGACGGCCTTCGCGTGGTGAGAATAACCGGGGTGGGAAACGGCGTCGGCGCTGAAACTCCCCCGCAGGCGGCCAGGAGCAGCATCACACCGGTAAGCAGGGCAAAACCAGCCTTTCGGTAAGAATCCTGCAAGATCAGCTCCAGCTCTGATACAACGCGGCGACGGTCCATGGGCACAATTGCAACGTAGGGAATTGACACCCAGGCAAAGGAGCACATCCAATGGGCCAGATCCCGAAATTGACCTGTGCGGAATGTGGAAGGGAGATCGAGACCGGCGAATTCATAGCCATTATCGGTGAGGCGCCTCCCACCGGAGGCTCAACCCCGATCGGCCGCGCCGATAAGTTGCTTGATGAGATCGGTGAGATCTACTGCCGGGGTCATGTACTCACCGCGGTGGAGACCACCGCCACTTGACGGGTCAACCAGTCCATCCACGGACGCGATCGCATCCAGCCAAATGATCGACGGTGGTGGCCCAGCGGGAAGGGCTCACTCCTGGCATCG
>CAZJUE010000298.1:0-3265 GCA_964549025.1 uncultured Anaerolineaceae bacterium
GGCTCCCAATTCGGCTCTCGCTCAATTCGTCGACCAGATCGGCCCACTCGGCGCGGACGCGCTGGCGGACCGGGCCCTCATGGGCAGATAGCCCTGGGAGTTGAATTAGCTCCTTAAGAAAGCCGGTCAGCTCGTCAGTCACGGATCACCATTGCTGCGCTTCCTCGCCACGTGGCATAGCTTCGGTCCGCCCACCTCATTTCCCGGGTGTGTCGCAACGTGCTGCCTCTCTGGTTCACTCGTTCCTCACTCTTCGGGCGTGTCGCTTGGCTCGGGCGTAAGCGTCGATGTGTGGGTGGCGGTTGGCGTCGCACTGGGCGCTGGAGTTTGAGTAGGTGTGGCGGTCGCGGTCGGCGGCGGGGTCTGAGTTGCGGTTGGCGTCGAGGTGGCGGTTGCGGTCGGAGTCGGGGTGGAAGTCGGCGTCTCGCTCGGCGGCACAAACGGGGTGTTGGTTTGCGTCGGTGTCGCACTGGCGGTGGGGGTGGGTGTGTCGGTCACCACGAAGGTGGGCGTGCTAGTGGGGGTCGGGGTCAGCGTTGGAGTGTCGGTCACTGTGGGGGTCAGGCGGACTGGCGCGTTGCGCAGCGCGATCAGACCGGCGCAGTAGCACGGAAGCGTCAGCAGCGTAATTCCAACCAGCACGGCATACAGCCGGCGGCCGCGCAGGGAGGCGGGCAGCATGTCCATTGGGAGAGTCGGTGCATGATAACAAAGATTGTGCTGGGCAAGCGACGCGGCGCGCCGGCCACCGCGGTTCCCGCCGAATATATAATGAGGTCCCCAATGGCTGAGTCGACCAGGCAAGCATCCACCACCCAGTTCCTTACCCGCATGAGCCTGCTGGCCGAGGAGATGCGGGTGCAGCTCGACTTGCTCAACCGCAGTCTGATCAAAGCCGGCGGTGAGATCCCTTCGGATGTGCTGGCCGGCTTGCGGCAAATGAGCGGCAAGCTGGAGGAGCTCACCGAGAACGTACGCAAGAACGAGCACGAGCGCCGCAACCTGATGGCGTTGGCCGAGATCGGTCAGGTGGTCAACTCCTCGCTGGATCTCACCACCGTGCTCAACGAGGTAATCGACACCATCATTCGCATCACCGGTGCCGAGCGCGCCTTCCTGATGCTCAACAATGATGAGGGCGAGCTCGAATTCAAGATTGCCCGCAACTGGGAGCAGGAGTCGATCGGCGAGGGCGATGAGCAGGTCAGCCGGACGGTGATCGACCGGGTGATGGAGCAGGGTGAACCAGTGTTGACCACCAACGCGCTGGAAGATCCGCGCTTCGGCGGGCAGCAGAGCGTCGTGGCCTACAATCTGCGGTCGATCCTGGCGGTGCCGTTGAAGGTCAAGGGGGAGTTGACCGGCGTGATCTACGCCGACAACAAGGTCCGGGAAGCGCTGTTTGACGAGCGCGATCGGGACCTGATTTCCGGATTCGGCAACCAGGCCGCGGTGGCGCTGGAAAACGCCCGGTTGTTCGGCGCGGTGCAGGCCACGCTGGCCGAGGTCACCGAGCTCAAGAACCTGATGGAAGACGTGTTCGCCTCAATTGCCAGCGGGGTGATCACTTCCGATATCCAGGACGTGATCACGCTGGTCAACCGGGCGGCGGAAAACATCCTGGCGACGACCGCCGACCAGTTGAGAGGCAGCGACCTCGCGCAACTGCTGCCCAAGCTCTCGGAGGAACTTCCCGAGCAGATGACGGCGGTCAAGCAGGACGATGAACGGATCGTGGGCCTGGAGGTCACACCAGAACTCGAAGGGCGCGGCCTGGTGGCGCTCAACCTCAACCTGTCGCCACTCAAGACCGCTGAGAACCACACCCGCGGGGTGGCCATCGTGGTGGATGACCTCACCGAAAAGCGCCGGCTGGAGGCCCGCGGCCGGCTGTTTGAACGCATGGTTGCCCCGGCGGTGATCAACCAGCTCGACCCGGATAAGCTCAAGCTGGGCGGACGGCTGCAGGTGATCACCACCCTGTTTGCCGACATCCGTGGCTTCACTTCGTTCAGCGAGGACGTCGATCCCGAAACGCTGGTCTCGCTGCTCAACCGCTACCTGGACGTTGCCATCGAGGCGGTGCTGGCCGAGGAAGGCACCATCGACAAGTTCCAGGGCGATGCCATCATGGCCTGGTTCAACGCGCCGGTGCCGCAGAAAGATCACACCTTACGCGCTGCCCGGGCCGCGCTTGGATTCCGCGATGCGGTGATGCAGGTCCGCAAGGAGCTGGATCCGAAGTTTCACCTGTCATTCGGGGTTGGCATCCATGTGGGCGAGGGCGTGCTCGGGTTGGTCGGTTCGCAGAAGCGGCTGGATTACACGGCCATCGGCGACAGCGTCAACACCGCCAAGCGCATCCAGGAGAATGCCGAGCCGGATCAAATTCTGATCAGCACCCAGGCGAAGAAGCAGTTGGGCTCGTCGGTGGTGCTGCGCCCAGCCGAGCCGATTCAGGCCAAGGGGAAGAGCGAGCCGGTGGAGGTGGTCGAGCTCATCGGACTGGCCTAAGCGGGAGCCGCGCGAATCTGCCTTGCAAGTAGATTGCGTTGATTCCCTGGCAAACTTCAATTAGGATAGTAGTACTCCAGTACTCTCGTCCTGGGAGGGGGTCCACCGAAGGGGGTGTCAATGCAAGACGGTGTGAACCCGCGCGTCATCCTGCTCCCGCGGCGAGCGTTCCTCTCCAGCATTCTCGCTTTGCTTGCTGCCTTGATCGCCCTGCCGGTTTTGGCCGACCACATCGGGCCCCACCGAACAGTCTCGACGTTCAAATGGGAGCGGCTGGCCTGCAATTACCAGGCGGTCTACGATCCGGACGGCCCGGGCTACTTCGCATGCTCGCTCAAGCTGTACGAGCCGCCAGATGGGAGTTGTCCCTCCGAAGGCGATGTCGCTGGCCTGTTCAATCCGTCGTATTGCGTCGGCTGGCCGGGCAGCTGTCCCGGTCTCGGCTGCGACATCTCGCTGGACGACAAGATCCAGGGCTGCAATGAGGGTGAAGAGGGTTGTCGCGCGGTAGAGAAAACCTCCGAACTACCGCCGGCGACGATCAGCGGATCGGTTTCCTGCGCGCAATCGGGGTCGGGCGGCTGGTGCCGCGGCGGTGGAGAGCTCTCGCTTTCGGGCAACGAGCCGCTCGGCGGCGAATCCATCCTAACCATCGAAGGCACCCGCAATGGGGAGATCTTTGCATGCTCTGGAGCGGCGTGCGACGTACCGCTGCTAGAGGGCGTTAGCTCGTTCACCTACTGGGCCCGCT
>CAZJUE010000299.1:0-3263 GCA_964549025.1 uncultured Anaerolineaceae bacterium
CGCTTTAACAAGGGCGAGAAGAAAGACGATGAGACGCTGGCCAAGCAGTACGACGGTGGCTATCTGTTGAATGGAACGAAGACGTTCGTCACAAACGGTCCCGTAGCCGACCTGGCGCTGGTCTTTGCCACCACCGACCGCAGCAAGGGAATGGCTGGCCTTACGGCGTTCATCGTCGAACTCGACTCTGAGGGTGTCAGCATCAGCAAGTCCATCGACAAAATGGGCCTCAGAACATCGCCGATGAGCGAGTTGGTGCTCGGTGATTGTTTCGTTTCTGCCGACAATCGGCTTGGTCCGGAAGGCGCTGGATCGCGCATCTTCGGAAGTTCCATGGAGTGGGAGAGGAGCTGCATCCTGGCTAGCCAGCTCGGCTCCATGGAGCGTCTGTTAGAGAGGAGCGTCAAGTACGCTCGCGAGCGTCGACAGTTTGGGCAACCAATAGGCAAATTCCAGTCGGTGGCGAATCGCATCGTCGACATGAAGATGCGGCTGGAGACCTCCCGCCTGCTGCTCTACTTTGTGGCGTGGAAGAAAAGCGAAGGAATGGTTGCCACAATGGAGGCGGCCATAGCCAAACTCTATTTGAGTGAGTGTTTCGTACAGTCGAGCCTCGATGCCGTGCGCATCCACGGTGGCTACGGCTACACCACCGAATTCGAGATCGAACGGGACCTTCGTGACTCGGTGGGTGGCACGTTGTATTCTGGGACGTCCGATATCCAAAGGGTCGTAATCGCCCGTCTTCTTGGCCTCTGACCCTCGGTCAAGAACTTAAGGATTCATCCATGGCCTTCTTACTACATCAGCTCCTTGAGGAGACGGCACAGCAGTTCCCTAAACACGAAGCCGTGAGGTTTGCCGATGAAGGGGTTTCGTACGCTGAGCTCGAACGCCGGTCGAATCAACTGGCCCGAACTTTGCTCCGTCTAGGAGTACGGCGCGGGGATCGAGTCGGCATCCTCCTACACAAGTCAATCGAGTCGGTCATCGCGGTATTCGGTGTTATGAAGGCCGGCGCATGCTACGTGCCGTTGGATCCAAATTCTCCTTCCAAGCGAGTTGAATTCATCATAGACAACTGCGGAATCCGGGTCCTAATCACTTCTCCTGGCTGCATGGAGGAGACGGTTGCCGCTTTCTCACCGTCGATTGGCCTAAAGACCCTGGTCATCATCGAGCCATTCTGCGGACCAAATGACCTAGCGAGCCTGTACCAAACAGTACCCTTCGAGCGAATGTCTGCGGAGGATCCAGGGCCGGTGCATGGCGTGGCTGCCGTCGAATCGGATCTGGCGTACATACTGTACACCTCTGGTTCCACCGGTGACCCTAAGGGCGTCATGATCACTCATCGGACGATACTGACGTTTATCGACTGGGCCTGCCAGAAGTTTGAGCTATCGGATGTCGACCGCGTGACTAGTCACGCACCGCTTCACTTCGACTTATCGACGTTCGACATCTACGCCACCGTGAGTGCCGGCGGCACGATTGTTCTGGTGCCCGAAGAGCTGCCGGTCTATCCCGTTCGCCTGGTGAAGTTGATGCAAGATGAACGAATTACCGTGACCTATCTCGTTCCGTCCGTCCTATCGATGATGGTGAACTACGGCAGCCTGGACAGGCACGACCTTTCCCAACTGCGGCTCATCCTGTTCGCAGGCGAAGTGTTCCCCCTGAAATATCTAAGGAAGTTGGTGAAGGCGGTGCCAAGTCCTGATTACTACAACCTATATGGACCCACGGAGACGAATGTCTGTACCTACTACAAGGTGCGGAACGAGGATCTTGGCGAAGATCGAATCAATCCTGTACCGATTGGGCAAGCTTGCGAGAACATGGAGGTCTTTGTGCTCGACGATGAGGGCGAACTCGTTCAGGAGCCAGGCCGCGGCGGCGAAGTCTGGGTCAGGGGGCCTTGCGTCGCCCTCGGCTACTGGGGCGACGAAGCTAAGACGGCAGGTGTGTTCAGACAGAATCCGATCCAAGATAACTTCGCCGAGATCGCGTATCGGACGGGCGACATTGTGTCCCTCTCGCCTGACGGCGTGAATTGGGTCTATGAAGGGCGGCGGGATCATATGATCAAGAGCCGTGGGTATCGGATCGAGTTGGGCGAGATCGAGACGGCGCTCTATAGACACGAAGATGTGCAGGAGGCCGCGGTCATAGCGGTGCCGGATGAACTCCTGGGGAACCGAATTCGAGCGTATGTGGTTCGGCGTCCTGAGGCGAATCTCGATCCCTCGGCGCTCAAGCAACATATGCTCGAATCCGTGCCGCACTATATGGTTCCGGAGAGTTTCGAGCTGCTTGATGAGCTTCCAAAAACGTCCACTGGCAAGGTGAATCGACCCGAGTTGGCGAGCGTGTCGACCGCCTAGTCTGAGTCGCAGGATAGGGTGAAGAAAGGTAACAACAAATGAAGACTGATGTGGCGATTATTGGAGGTGGGCCCGCCGGAACCGCAAGCGCAATGTTTCTAGCAAAGCGCGGGATTTCATCTGTGATTGTGGAGAAAGAGAAGTTCCCCAGGTATCACATCGGCGAATCGATGACCGGCGAGTGCGGATCCAGTGCGCGTGCCCTTGGGCTGGAGCAGTTGATGCTGGATCGAGGCTACCCGCTGAAGCGAGGAGTGACGGTATACGGGGCTGAGGGCAAGAACAGTTGGTATGTTCCAGTGATGGGTCGAGACGCGGCAGGAAAATTAGCTCCTGCCTTTACCTGGCAGGTGAAGCGGAGCGAGTTCGATCAGATGATGCTGAACGAAGCGAGAGCCCGAGGTGCTGAGGTCGTCGCCGGAAAAGCGTTGGCGCCGAATGTAAGCTCCGATGGAACCGTCACCGGTGTCACCGTCCAGCGTGCGGGCGGGAGCACCCTCTCGCTTGTCTCGTCCGTTGTGTTGGATGCTTCCGGGCAGGGAACCTTCTTGGCGAATCAGGGGGTGACAGGGAAGAAACACCGAGGGAATTACGATCGACAGATCGCTATCTTTTCGCAGGTGATTGATGCGTACCGTGAAGAAGGCGACCGCCACGACGATACATTCATTTTCTATCGATCCAAGTACCATTGGGCTTGGTTCATTCCGCTCGACGACCGCGCAGTCAGCGTTGGGGTTGTCGCACCCGCTGACTACTACCTGGCCGCTGGCGAGGACAAGCCGACCTTTCTGGCGCGCGAGCTGAGGGAGCTCAATCCGGAGCTCAGTGAACGCGTCCCGAACCTGCGATTCATCGAAGAAGTACGGGCGATAG
>CAZJUE010000300.1:0-3258 GCA_964549025.1 uncultured Anaerolineaceae bacterium
ATCATATTCTGGCCGTCGCCCGCCAGATCTGCGCCGCGCTCGAGCACGCCCACGCGCACGGCATCGTGCACCGCGACCTCAAGCCCGAGAACGTGCTGATCGAGCCGACCGGCCAGGCCAAGATGATGGACTTCGGGCTGGCGCGCTCCATGGCCTCGCGCTTGAGCCAGGAAGGCACGATCGTCGGCACGGTGTTCTATGTCGCCCCGGAGGTTGCCCTGGGCAGCGAGGTCGACGGCCGCGCCGACCTCTATTCGCTGGGGGTGATGCTCTACGAACTGATCACCGGCGAGCTGCCCTTCTCCGACGAGGATCCGCTGGCGGTGATCTCGCAACATCTGCACGCCTCGGTGGTGCCGCCGCGCGCTCGCCGCGAGGACGTCCCACCCGGGCTGGATGCGCTGGTCCTTCAGCTGCTGAGCAAGCAAGCCGCGGACCGCCCGGACTCCGCCGGCGCGGTCGAGCGTGCGCTGACCAGCCTGGAGACTGGCGACGCCCAGGCCGCCGTCGGCACCGAGCTCTCGCTGCTGGATCGTTTCGTGCGCGGTCGGTTGGTCGGCCGCGAGCGCGAGCTGGCTCAGGCGCGTAGTGCCTGGAGGCGGGCCAGCGGTGGGGAAGGCCAGGTGCTGCTGATCACCGGTGAGCCCGGCGTCGGCAAGTCGCGCCTGGTGCGTGAGCTGGCGATCCTGGCCCGGGTTTCCGGAGCCCGCACGCTGACCGGTCAGGCTTTCCAGACCGAGGGCACGCCTTACGGTCCGGTCGCCCAGATGATCCGCGAATCGCTGGAGGATGGGGAGCAGCTGGCGCTCTCCGAATCGGTGCTGACCGATCTGGCAACAGTCGCGCCCTATCTCCGCGCCCGCCACCCCGAGCTTCGTGCCGCGCAACCGCTGGACCCGCAGGGCGAGAAGCAGCGGGTCTTCGAGAGCCTGGTGGCCTGGTGCGCGGAACTGGCGCAGCATGCGCCGCTGCTGCTGATCTTCGAAGACTTGCAGTGGGCGGATAGCTTAAGCCTGTCGGTTCTGCGCCATCTGGCCCGTCGTCTGACTCAGCTCCCCGTCCTGGTCCTGGGCACCTATCGTGAAGTCGAATTGCTGGGCTCCGGCCCGATGGTCGAGCTGCTGCACGACCTGAACCGCGAGCGCTTGGCCGACCGGATCAAACTTTCCCGCCTCGACCGGGGTGCGACCAAAAAGCTGCTGGCCTCCATGCTTGCCGAGGAGATCACCCCGGAGTTCGCAGAGGGCATCTTCCGTGAGACCGAAGGCAATCCGTTCTTCGTCGAAGAGGTCTGCAAGGCCCTGGTCGACAGTGGAAAGCTGTACTTCGATTCCGGCCGCTGGCATCGGCCGAGCATGGAAGAGCTGGACATCCCCCAGAGCATCCGGCTGGCGGTCGATGCCCGGGTGAACGCGTTGCCGGCGCCAACCCGGGACGCGCTGCACCTGGCGGCGGTCTTCGGGCGCGATTTCGACTACGAGGTGCTTGAGCTTGCCTCCGACATGGACGGTGCCGCGCTGGTTGAGGCGCTCGAGGTTGCCGAGCGGGCGCAGTTGATCGAGCCCAGGCGCAGCGGACCGGATCTCACCTTCGGCTTTACCCACGCACTGATCCCCAGCTCGCTTTATGAGGAGCTCAGCTCGCTGCGGCTTCGGCAGATGCATCGAAAGGTGGCGGAGGCCATCGCGGCGCTCCACCCGGACGATTTCGAAGGGCTGGCACACCACTTCGCCGAGGCCGGCGATCGATCGAAGGCGATCGATTACTCCACCCGCGCGGCCTCCCGTTCTCAGAAAGTGCATGCCTACGATGCCGCTCGGGCGCACTTGATCCGGGCGCTCACCTTGCTGGAGCCCGATGAACCGCCCGAGCTGCGTTTTGCCCTCGTCGAGCAGTTGGCCGACCTGGATGGCCTGCTCGGAGAACCGGAGCAGGCTCTGCAGTCCTATCGGGAGGCGTTGGAGTACTGGAAGGCGTTTCATGAGGCCGAGCCGGAGCACGGCATTCGGCTGCACCGCAAAATCGTGCAGACCATCAACCGCATGCGCTTGTTTGCCGATCGTCAGAAGTACCAATCGCAAGCGGCGTCCAGCACCGCCGAAGCGCTGCGACTGGCGGCGGACCGGCCGCCTCATCCGGAGATCGTTCGTCTACGAATTGCGCTGGCAATCGGCGACCTGGGCAATCGGACAGCTGACGACTGGGAATCGGCTGAGCGATACGCGCTGGCCGCGGTTGAGGGCGCCGAGCATCTCGACGACCTGCCGATCCAATCCGCCGCGCTCGATGCACTGGGCCTCGTGAATGCCGGCCGGGGGAAGTTCCAGGAGTATCTGCAGGTGGCGCAGCGCCGGCTGCAGTTGAGCGAACAGTCGGGATTTTCAGACCTGCGCGAGCAGGGCCGTATCCTGCTGGATGTCGCTTCCGCTCACCGACTGCTGGGCGAATACCAGCAAGCGCTCGCCTTCGGCGAGCGGCTTGAGTCGCTCAGCCGGCAGATCCGCGATATTGGTCTCGAAATCAGTGCACTGCGTAATCAGGCCTTCAACTGGTTTCGGCTCGATCGTTGGGACAAGGTGCTCGAGATCGAAGACAAATGGCGCGCGCTGGAGCCGAGCTACGCCAACTTCTACGAACGGGTCGGCGCGATGTGCTTCATGATTTCATTGAGCGCCGCGGTGCATGGGCTGCGGGGCGAGGCAGAAATGGCCGCCGAGCTGCGCGACGAATCCTTTTCGATTATGTCCGAATCAACCGGCCCGCCCGACCGTTGGGGCCGCAGCAACCACTACTGACTGTGCCAGCCGTTAATGGCGGAGGGCGAGTTCGCCCAGGTCACACAACACATGGAAGCGGCGCTGGAGCATTTGAGTGAGTGGGTTGCGGATCACGATTTGTACGCGCTCTTGATCGACGCGGCCGCTCGAGAGGAAGATCAGGAGGCGCTCGAGCGCTATACCGCCAGAGCGGAGAAGTGCCTGGCGCGGACGCAGGACCCGCTGGTGCTCGCGATCGCCGATCGAGCCGCCGGGGTGGCGCACCGCCTGCGCGGCGAGTATCCGCTGGCGCAGGCCCGCCACGAGAGCGCGCTTGAGAAGTTCGAAAAGCTGCCGGCCCGCTGGCAGATTGGGCGCACGCGGCTGGAGCTCGGCCGGCTGGCGCAGGCCCAGGGCGACGGCCAGACCGCGGCCGAGCAGTTCCGACGCGCGTTGGCCGAATTCGAGGCGCTGGGCGCCGCGCCGGATGGGGCGCTGACCC
>CAZJUE010000301.1:0-3250 GCA_964549025.1 uncultured Anaerolineaceae bacterium
GAGGCACAGGCAGGCGATCATCAAGAATTGCAGAGCGAGGTGCTTAAAGTAATGGTTCCCGTCGATCTGGCCATGGGCGAAATGGACCGTCTGCTGCAGCACAGTCGCCTGGCCCAAGCACACGCGGAGCGCGCCGGGGACCACGTGGAAGCTTCGATCCAGCGCGGTAACGTGATCTCGGCGATGCTCGGTCTAGGACGATACGAGCAGGCTCTGGCCCTGATCCTCGAGTCAATTGAGTACGTGCGCCGCCGCGGCCCTCGGGCCCGTGAAATTCTGCTACAGATCCAGCTGGGGCGGGTGTATTACCAGCTGCGGCGCTACCAAGAGGCCGAATCGACCTACAAAACGGCGCTCGAACTGGCTGAGAAGCACCGCGATCTGCGCTCGGCCGCCACCATCCTCGGCCGGCTCGGAGCGCTGTATGGCGAGCAAGGCGACCTCGAAGCCGCCCGCCGTTACGGTGAGCTTGCGCTGGGCAAGATTGACACGGAGCTGGATCCGGAAATCGCTGCCGAGCAGCAGATCCTCATGGCGCTGACCTACCGCGATCTGGCGGAAGTCGAACCGGCAGTCGCGGCTTGCCGCAAAGCGATCGCTCTATATCAGCAGATCGGCGATCAGGCCTTTGCCGACCAGGCACAATTGCTGCTGGCCGAACTGGAATGATAAGCTAGGAGAAACGTCGAAGATTACAATTTGTGGGCGCCGAGCGAGCCGAATTCGCGAATGGCGCTGATACAGGAGTATGGCTATGCGCATGCAAGAGAAGGTTCAGGACTGGATGACCCGCGATCCGGTATCCATCCAGATCGACACCCCGCTGCCTGAGGCTCACCGAATCATGAGCGAGTATAAGATTCGGAGGTTGCCTGTGATGGACGGTGATCGGCTGGTCGGGATCGTTACTCGCGGCGACATCCGAGGAGCGGAAGCGTCGGAGGCAACTTCGCTGAGCATCTGGGAGCTCAACTACCTGCTCAGCAAGCTGACCATCGACCAGGTGATGACCCGCAACGTCATCACCGTGGAACCGGAAACCACCGTCGGCGAGGCTGCCCAATTAATGCTCGACAAGAAGATCGCCGGATTGCCGGTGCTTTCCGACGGCAAGCTGGTTGGGATCATCACCGAGTCGGATATCTTCCGGCTGATGGTCAAGCTTTCGATGGAGGAACAGCCGGCCTAGCCGGTCGGTACCCAACCTGTTCCGATCGCCGGGCCCTGCCTGCAGGGCCCGGTATCCATTAAGTTGAGTGAACTTCGTTCGAGCCGATCTGCTCCGCGAAGTGCCGCGGGTCGAGCCTCTCGCCGGTAGCCCGTTCGAGCGCCGAGTTCCAGTCTTCCTGATCGCCCCGCTCGACCACCTGCTCCAGCAGCCAGCGACCAGCGGCGCGGTTGCCAACGATCGATCCATAGCGCTCGATTAGCTGGGCTTCCCATTGAAAGGACATCAGCTCGCCGAGCATGTAGTTCTGATAGTAGACCGGATAGAGCGAGATATGGATTTTGGCCGCCCAATCGGGCGCCTGCCGGCCCTCCGGCCGTCGCAACTGCTGATACTTCTCCACTAATTCCCACCACAGCGAATCCAGATCCTGGTCCGGATCGCGGTAGAGCTCGCGCTCGAATTCAACAACAACGCTCATCCAGCGAGCAAGGATCAGCCGTTCCAATCGCTGATGGTTGCGCACCTCGTCGAGCATCTCGTCCACCGTTTGCCCGGCGATGCCCAACACATCGGTCAACCAGCTGCGGCTGCTGGTGAATCGCCCGCACAAAATCGCCATGGCCTCGGTTGTCACCAAGTGGTTGTAGCTGCGCAGCAGCCAGGGCAGTTCCGGGTTGACGAATTTCGAAAACACCGCGTGGCCGAGCTCATGCAGCATGGTGGTAGCCGATTCGTAGTCTCCTCGTAGATTGGCGATCACCCGAACGTCACCTTTCCGATCGATCCCAAAGCAAGCTGCATGCTGATACTTGCCCTCCCGCTCATAGAGATCGCTGCGCTCCAGGATGTCGCGAATCTCCATCCCCAAGGGGTCGAACGTCCGCGCCGAATAGTCCAGCGGGTCGGCCGCTTCGAAGAAACGATCGAGCTCATACTCGCTCAACTGCGGCGCCTCCTGGAAGAAAGGGTCGGAGTAATGCCAGGGCCGCAGTTGATCGACCTCGATCTCGAAGCGATCCGCAAGCCGGTTGTCCAGCTCAGACTTGGCCGCTTGATACGCCGGCTGGGTGACCTGGTAAAGCCGGTCGATCACCTGCTGCAGCTCCTGCTCGTCGATCTCGTCCAGCGCCAGCGACATGCTGCGGTAGTCCGAATAGCCGAGCCGTTGAGCGGCTTGATTGCGGATTGTGACCATCTGCCGGATGCGGTCCGCCACCAGCGCCCCAATCTGCTTGCTTGCCTGCCAGGCCTGTTGCCGCAGCTCTGAATCTCGCTCAGTGCGCAGCACTTGCTTGATCTGGTTGTCGGGCACCCGCCGGCCATCAAGTTCTGCACGGAAGGTGAGAAAGGTCTGATTGAGCTCCTGCCTCAGTTGCGTGATTTGGGCGATCGAATCGGGATCCATCTGGTAGCGCTCCGATTTGTTCAGCAAGACCCGCAGCTGGCGTCGGCTCAGTGGGTCGCCCGGTGGGTCCTGCTCGAGGTGCTTCAGCTCCTGGAAGGCCAGTGGATCCGATAGGTACTCCACAAACTCCTGGTGAGTGTCGGCCTGGTGCTGCAGCCGTTCGTCGGTGCCGCTGACGTAGGCCTCCCACTCAGCCAGCTGCATGGCCACGAAACGCTGGCGATAGCCCTCTGCCCGCTCGGCCAGGAAGGGTACGGTTTCAACGCTCATCTGCTGCTCCAAGTCCAGTTACGGTAAACTGACGCACTCAAGTATACAGATGTCTGACTTCAATCCAGCCGTCAACGGCGATGGATTCCGAATCCACCCGGACACCCGACCCGGCCACGTCCACCTCACCGTCGCCGATCTAGATCGGCAGCTCGGCTTCTACCAGCAAGTCATCGGACTGCAGGAACACTGGCGCGATGGCGAGCGCGCTGGGCTGGGGGCTGGCGGCGATGACCTGCTGCGCCTGACCGAGCTGCCCGGCGCACGTCGGCATCCCGGCACCGCCGGTCTGTACCACTTCGCCATTCTGCTGCCCAGCCGGCGTGAACTGGCCCGCGCGCTGGCCCGACTGATCGCCTTGCGGTACCCCAACGCGCCCACCGATCACATCATGACCAAGACCA
>CAZJUE010000302.1:0-3247 GCA_964549025.1 uncultured Anaerolineaceae bacterium
CCTCAAGAGTAAGGAGCCAATCCATGTCGGAAATGTCAATGCCTGCTCGATCGACCGCGTTCCGCGTCGGCTGGTGGATGGTCTTCGCGATCTCCGCGCTGTCGGTGGTCAATCACGTCGTTTTAATTTTCGCTTTGCCCGGCGAAGAGACGTTGTTCCTTGGCTGGGCCGCCCTCACGCTCTATTCTTCACTGGTTCTGTACTTCCCGTATCGGCAGGGCGCCAGCTGGGCCTGGTACAGCATCTGGATCCTGGTGGTGACATATGGGCTCCTGATCCTCTTCGACTCTGAGGTGGGGCCCTATTACGCAGTAGCCGCTGCCCTTATGGCGCTTGGCCAACTGCTCACCCGATCCTCGTTCTCTTCTAAGCCCTAAGCACCGGCCAGCGGAAGGAGGCGTGGCAATTGCGAGCTGCCCGGACTGGTGTGGCAGCGGCCAATGGCGAATAATTGCTGAGCGATGCAGGCGCGGTCAGCGCGCTACGGCGAAGCGAGCGGCCGAATCGAGACTTGCGCAGATGAGAAATTGATCCAGCCCCGCGACCAGTAGTAGGCAGTCGCTAAAGCCTCGCGCAGCGCGGATTGGCTGGCGGCCAGGGCGTCGGGGTGGGGGAAAACGCCGCCGCGGTCGACCACGTGGCCGGAACTGTGCTGGCGGGCCGGCGAAGGCACCGGTGCCAGGCCTTGCGCCCGAAAGACCGACAGGGAGCGGCGCATGTGGATCGGCGAAGTCACCAGCACGAAACGCTCGATGCCCCGCGCATTCAACAGCCGCTTGAGCTCTTCCGCCTGCCCGAGCGTGCTGTCAGAGCGGGATTCGAGCACGATCTGCTCTTCCGGCACGCCGGCGTCGACCAGCTCCTGCACCATCGGAATTGTTTCGGGCGTCGGTACGCCGATCAGCTCCGCCGCGCCGCCGGAGACGATCACCGGCAGCTCACCGAGCAAGCGATAGAGGCGGGCGCCTTCCAGCACCCGCAGACTGCTGGCGTCGCTAAGCTCGTTGATCTCCCCGCCGGGCGCTCGGTAGGTGACACTGCCGCCGCCCAGGATCACAATTGCCTCGGCTCCCTGCGCGTCGGCGACACGCTCGATCGGTTGTGAGTCATCCGAAAGCAGTCGCTCGTAGCTGCGGGCGACCGCAGGGATGCTCAGGATCAAATAGACCACCGCCAGGAACCCCAGCAACCCGCTGCCGTAGCGCCGGGTGTGCTTGCTGACGTAAAGCAGCAGGGTGCCGATCAGCAGCCCGAGGATCAAAAACGATACCGAGCCGGGGATCAGGTAGGCCTTGGCGAATTCGGCGAGGACGTCCATCCTTGGCTTCGACTGTAGCTTGGGAGCGGTATCTGGCGCGGCTATCCCAATGCGATGCTGACCCGTGGGATATACGGGGCGCTGTCGTCCTCCGGCGATCCGACGTAAATCTGCAGCTTATCGACGGTAAAGGTGAAGGAGGGCGGGTCAGGCAAGGAGACCGAGTCGTGATCGGTGGTGCGCGCCAGCGTCAGGTGTGGGTGGTAGTCTGGCCGGGCGAACTGTGGGTAAATTTCCGCCACCGCGTTGTACAGCTCGATCATCGGTTGTGGATCGGCCGGCTCCAGGAAGACAGCGTCCTCAAAAGCGCCGTAGTGGTCCAGCGTGACGTCGAAAGCTTCATGTCTGGCACAGACCGGTGCCAACAGCTCGGCAGCAGCCTCCGACTCGTCGGCTGGCAGGAAGGGGTAGAAGAAAGTGAAGTGGGCCGGAACCTTGGCGAACGACTCCGTATCAAACTCCTCCCGTAACGGGTAGGCAAAAGCCTGCACCGGCTTGGGGGGAATGATCAACAGAGCGCTCTCGAGCTCCACAGCGCGCACAGTCTAGCACGTACGCTGCAGATTGGGGCGATTCACCGCGGTACCAGCGCCTATAATTCCCCCAATATGGATTGTTGCCAGTGCCAAGGCGTCGAACGGATCTTCGCCGAGGAGCAGGCGGCGCGCGAACTGCGCGGGTACCAGGAAGACGGGCCCAACCAGACCACCCAGATGCTGATCGAGGCGGTGCGCCAGCAGGGGGTGGAAGGGGTGACGCTGCTGGACATCGGAGGCGGGGTGGGCGCGATCCAACACGCGCTGCTCGAAGCTGGGGCTGACTCGGCAACAGCAGTGGAGGCTTCCACCGCCTTTGCCCGCACCAGCCAGCTCGAGGCGGAGCGGCGGGAGCTGTCTGAACGGATCACCGTTCACCACGCTAACTTTGTGGACATGGCCGACCAGATTCAGCCGCACGACGTGGTGACGCTGGACCGGGTGATCTGTTGTTACCACGACCTGCCGGGACTGCTGGGCGCCGCCGCCAGGCGGGCAAACCGCCTGGTGGCGCTGGTGTACCCGCGGGTCGGCCTGCATACCTGGCTGTTCGCAAAGGCCGCAAACCTGGTTTGGTATCTGAGTCGCAATCCGTTCCGCACCTTCATTCACCCGGATCGCAAGGTGCGCCGCATCCTCGAGGATTCCGGCTGGCGCACGGTGTCCTACGAGAGGACGCTGCTGTGGCAGGTGGTCGTCTGGGCCAAATAGCTCGCAGGCGAGTTGACCAGCAAAGGAAAAGGGCGGCCAAGTGGCCGCCCTTGTAATTCGCGGGGAAGGGTTCCAGCTACACGGTCTCGCTGACCTCGTGAATCCCGGTGGCGCCGTCGGGGCGCACGCCGGCCTGCTGGGTGATCTGCAGGTCGCCGTTGCCGTCGAAGGCCCGCACGCGAAAGGCATGGCGCCCGGTTTCGCGCGGCCAATCGTAGCGCCACTGCACCCAGGTGAAGGGGCCACGCGCCGGCGCGCGCAGCTGCGCCTCCTGCCATGGTCCTTCATCCACCTGCACTTCTACCCGGCTGATGCTGTTGGCGCCGGCGTAGCCGATGCCGCCGATCGGGATGGTGCCGCTGGCCTCGTCGTAGGCCTCGCGAGCCACCGTGTCGATTACCGAGGTGGTGCGCACGAAGGCTTCGGCGCTCCAGCCGCGCTCGACCCAGTAGCCCTGGCCCTCGTAGTCGATCACTTCCATATTGACGATCCACTTGGGCTGCTTCATGCCGTAGTGGTGGGGGATGATGATGCGCAGCGGGTAGCCGTGGTCGTGCGGCAGCGGCATGCCGTTCATAGCGTAGGCCAGGATGGTGCGGTCGTTCATCAGATCGCGCATCGGCACGCTCTCGTAGAAGCCATCGGATGATTCGATGAACAGCTCTTCGGCGCTGGAGCGCAT
>CAZJUE010000303.1:0-3246 GCA_964549025.1 uncultured Anaerolineaceae bacterium
TATCGATAGCGCGGGTTGGGCCAGTTGACATCACCGGATGGAATTGGCCGCTCGAAGTAGAAGTGGTCCTCTGGTCGCAATGCCAGCGGCACCTCATAAGGCGGCGGCCTCCAGGCGGAAACCGGATTCGGCCCGGCCTCCGGCAATGCGAACTCCGCCAGGGTTGGCTGAGGCGTGGGCTCGGCGGCGATCGGCGTTTCATCGGCGGGGCGGTCGACTGTCGCAGGCGGCACTGCACTGTCGGGCGCCACAACAACCGGAGTAGGTTGCGCCTCACCGCCGCAGCTGGCGAGCAGCAGAAAGGGAATCAACGCCGCGCGTCGGAGGCTCACGGTGTTGCGGTTGCGGTGGCTTCGAGCGTGGGAGTTGGCGTCCGCCAGCGCCACCACCATGGAGTTGGCGTAGGTCGCGGCGTGTTGGTGGGGGTGGGTGTAGGTGTCTGGTAGGGAGTTGGAGTCGCAACTGCCGATTGCGGGTACAGCTGGAGCATGGCAGATACCCAGTCCAATCCCTCTCGCAGCGCAAACTCGTCGAATCGGGCCCCGGGGTAGAAGCTGCGCCAGTTGGCCAGCGCCGGCAGTCGCTCGAATCCATAGTCGGCAGCCAGCGCGGTGAAGTCGACGTAGTAGCCATCAGGAACGGTCTGCTTGGGCGCGCCGCCCGCGTCATAGGATTCGGGATCGCCTTCAAAACGAGCGGAGAAGTCCCACGGCCGGCTGCGCAGCGGCTCACCCTGCGCCCCGTCCTGGGCTAGCGCACGGACATACACCCGCCAGTAGGTTTGCTGCCCAAAATCCTCGCGTACCGTTTCGATCCATCCCGCTTGCACCGCGGCAGAGCTCACAGCGAAGGCCCGTCCGGTGTACAGCCAGTCGTTGTAGGCGTAGCCTGGCGGCAACGGATCGTTAATTCCCACAAAGGCATGCTGCAGGTTGCCCATCACATCCCATCCGGTCGCTCGGGCAATTCGATCCCGGAGCGCCAAAAACGCCTCGTCAGCCAAATCCGAAAGCATCAAGCCCTCGGGGCGGATGCCGCGCAACGGCACCAACGCCAGGCGCTCACCCTCGAGCCGTGGCTGGTCCAGCTGCGTTTCGTACAACGGCGTTTCGGGCTCTTCGGCCGCAGCAGGCTGGAGACTTACCGCCAGCGGCGACCAATGCAATTCCGAGATCCTGCCGACCAGTGTTCCGGGGGCCGGCGAGACTGTGTCATCAAGTGGATACTCCACCACATGATCGTCGTAGGGCGTCTGGTAGATCGCGGAAATAGCTTCTCCCCCGGCGGACCAGGCCGGCTGTCCCCCCTGGCCAACCCAAATTGGCCGGCTCTCTTGATCGTCGACCCGCAGCCGCTGCACCCCACGAACTCCATCGATCGTAACGCCGTAAGCCAGCTCCGAGCCATCGGGGCTGAAGGCCGGATCGGCTTCGGCTACCTCGGCGGTTTGGGTCAGATTTCGGAATCGGTCATTTGGCTGATCCAGATCGGCAATGAAGATATCGGTAGCGCCGGCCCGATCAGACACAAACGCGATGCGTCGACCACCCGGATCCCAGGCGGGCGAAAGGTCGGTCGCCGGGTGATCGGTCAGCCGAATCGGCGACTGGGTGCCGTCGATCGGTAGGATCCAAATGTCGAAGTCGCCGCCGTAGTAGGCTTCGAACGCCAACCAACGCCCGTCTGGCGACCAGGTTGGATTCCCTTCGTAGCCATCGGTTTGCGTCAGCCGACGCACCGAGCCGTCGGCCAAATCGAGCAGATACAGCTCCCAATTGCCATCACGGTTGGACGAAAACGCCAAGAAATCCAGCGTGGGGCTCACCATCGGATCGCGATCGTCCCAGTTGCCTGAGGTCAGCTTGTATGGACGGGCATCTCCCAGCACGTGGGCCCAGATGTGGCTCCGCCCGTTCTGTCGAGCTGCGATCACGTAGGCCTGGGCCTCAATCTGCTGAAGCGGACGGGACACCACGGTAGCCGCCGCCATTGCGGCCGGCGCGTCTTGCCGAGGCAGCCGATCATCCAGGCCGGCAATTGCGGGGGCTGCATTGCCGGCGCCCAGGTTCGACCATGCCACGATACCAGCAAGGCCGAAGGCTGATACAAGCAGTACGGAGATTCTGCGGCGCGAGCCGGCCACGAGCTGCGGCTCGCTGCGCTTCAGGTCTGGCTGCAAATTGTCGCTTCCCTGCGACTCCCTGTGGAGAGCGGCGTGATTATACACACGGGTGCAATTGCGATGCCACTGAGCGCGCATCGGCCGCCCTTTGCGGGCGGCCGATGGAGTTTGACAGGAGGTCGAGTGCTCAACTCGTTCTGGAGCGAGCGGGCGTATTCAGCCTATGCAGCGATCTACCAGCGCGCCGCGGCGACGTCGGCCGGGAGCTGGAATGCCTCCGCAAATTGATCCTGGTCGTCACCGCCTTGGGCTCGATATGCGTCAACCAACACATCCGGAGCAAGCAGGTGCGAAGCGAAATATTCGGCCGAGTCTTTGAGCTCTGACATCAGCAAATCGGGCAGACCCAATTCCCTACCGTGCTTGCTGGTGATCATGGCAGAAAGCGTCTCGCGGGCTAGGGCGCGTCGTCGAGCTTTCTCAGGCAAGTCGACCCGTACGAATATGCTGCCGCGCTGGCCAGGTGGTCGGGCAAAGGTGGCATCCCACAGGTTCGAGTACATGTCTACCACGCCGAAGTCCTCTTGGTAGGCCTGTGGAGGGTGATTCAAGATCTCCTCCACCGGAACCGGCGGCTCAGTCGCCCCGCTGAAGTCGAGCAGGGCTTTGGCCGCGGTTCGCAGGAACCAGTGGCGCTCTTCGCGTGAGACTTGAATCATGCAACCTGCTCTTGGTCAGAGTCACTGGCGGTCGGGAACAGCCCTTCGGCAGGCGAAGGCAGCTGGATTCGAGGCTCTACCGTTTCGGCGGCCTTAACCGTCCGGTAGGAGAGCACTGCGAATTCCGCCCATGAATCCGACTCGATGCCCTCGAGCTGAGTGCGCAGATCCGGGCTGAAATCGAGTTCGTGCAGCACCTCGCCGATGCGGCCGGCGCGGAAGGACTGCACCACGGTGGGATCGGTGATCGATCGTGCTACGAGCTGGTTGAGCGCTTGCATGGACATAGTCGTACCTCCTGTCAGGTTGACTTGTTGCTGTCCGATGGTAGTCGTGTTCATCATTCCCAGAAGCTGATTAACTCTTATACGCGAAACTAGACAGCCGAGACCGACGGCCTCGCTG
>CAZJUE010000304.1:0-1124 GCA_964549025.1 uncultured Anaerolineaceae bacterium
CAGTATTCATGGCTGTCTAATGGCTTGCCTGCTGACAATTCGGTTCTTCTTACGATGCGTTGGGCCGACCTAGGGGAGGCTCATGAGGTATTCCATCAAATCCACAAGATCAGCATCGGCCATTCTCCAGCGCGGCATATCTAGCGACAGCGCTTCCCCGTTGGGGTGCTCCCCCTCCACTACAGCACGACGAAACAATTCGATGTCGTATTCCCCTTCGTGCGCATGTTCATCGTGCTCTCCGCCCTCTTCAGCCTCGCCAGCAAGCTGTGACCAGCGGATGTCCGGCGCATCCATGGCCTGCATGTGCATTACGTGCCGACCACCCCTGCCGTCCGGACCATGGCATGAAGCACACGAAAGGTATCCTCCCATCATCATGCCGCCAGCAGGCCCAGCTTCGTATTCAAGACGATCCCCATCTTGGTTGACAGCGGTGAAGTAGATCTGTTCACCATTCGAATCAAACGAGCCCGCCCCCCATGCAGTTCCCCCATGCATCCCGCGACCCATTCCACGCAGCCAGCTGCCGTCGGGGACCAGGTCGGATGGAACGATCCGGTATCCGCACGCGGACATTACCACTGCTGTCAAGAAGCCGATGAGCAATTTCGTTTCGAAGCGCATGACCTCAGCTAACGAATACCCTTACGCAAGTCCGAGACCCTTTTCCGTCCGCTAGCCCGTCCGCAACGGGGAAGACGGGAGGCTTTGCCGCCCTACCCGCCCCCTCTCGCTGCCCGCCCTGGGACATACTCGCATCATAGCACCAGGTGAGGTCCCCTCATCGTGATCCCGAGGTTGTCGGTGTTCAGCGAGTTGCCCCGGCCTCGACTTGGGGCAGCTGGATTTCGCGTTCCGTGCTCATCTCAACATACCGCACGAGAGGGGCCGCGACGAGCGCATTTTGGCCCATGCCGTACCCATGGCATGGTGCCGAACACATCTCTCTCTGCGATCGTCTCGTCCATCATGGCGATGGCACCCTGGCCCGACGGGCAGACCAAGGTTTCTGACCTGGGGCTGGCCGGGTTTTTGGGGGTCGAAGATCCGGACGATCCGCGGGCCGGGCGGATCGTGGGCACGGCCGACTACCTTTCGCCGGAGCATATCAGCTCGCCTTC
>CAZJUE010000304.1:1134-3230 GCA_964549025.1 uncultured Anaerolineaceae bacterium
GCCGTAGGCATAGGTGGTGAATGGGCCAGCGCACGCTAAATGCGAGCAGGGTGGAACTTGGGCAAATTGCCTGGATGGCTTCGATCCAGGACCGCTGCCCCCATGAGGCGCTATTGGACCGTGATCCGGAAGGTCTGCACCGCAATCTGGCCAGGGCCGTAGATAATCGAACCGTCAGACAAGGCGCGCAGGGCATTGAATGCGACCGTGACATCATGGGTTCCCGGCCCAAGCTCCGGAAGCACTACTCGGTAATAAAGAAAATAGACGTCGTCCGGTTCAGCGCTGCAATTGAACGGCAAGTCCGGCGCGGGAGGCTGTTGTTGCCCTTCGACCGGCGATCCGTCGATGGTGAGATCGACGGTCAGCGCGGTGGCCCATTGTTGGGCAAGATCCAAACCCAATACCCCCCATCCTCCGTAGAAGAGCTCTATTGCCTCGCCAGCTCGGGCGACGTAGTCGCGCCCGCAAAAGCGGCGGAGAAGCAGTGGCTGCGGCGCGGGCGTTGGACTTGGAGTTGAGGTTGCAGTCGCTGTAGGGGGAGGTTCCGTCTCGGTTGGGGCCGGCGTTGGTGTTGGAGTCTGCGTCGGTAGCGGCGACGGCGTCCTCAATGGCGGCACCGCAGTTTCGGTGGGGGCGGCGCCGATCCCGGCGCAGGACGACAGAGCCAGTGAGATGAACAGCCCAACGTGAATGAGCAGGCGTTGCATGTTGGATTTCCTCCACACAGCATTCAGCGATGCGTCAGATTTGGGCATCGCCCTCACAGGAAGCTTCCAGCCCATGATCGGGCACCCTCACAGAAACGCAGGACTACGTTTTGGCACGGCATTTGGGACAGGCGCAGTACGTCCCTGGATTGCCAGTTACTTGCGTATGAAACCCTCATCCCGGTGCTCTTCGTACCAGCCTCGGTAATCAAAAAAGGGATGACCATGCACTCGGTGGCCAGTCATGATCTGTTCGCAACTCCAGCAGTGATCGCTAAAATCGTCCAATGCGACCCCTTCGAAGGCGGTGAGCAATCCGCACGCGAACGCACGAGCTTGCTCATCGGCAGGATGCCGCCCGGATACATCGGCACCGATACCGACTGTTGGCGCGCCGCCCAAGCTCCGGACAATTGCCTTCCTGACATCGTCATTCCAGGGCTCCTCGAGGCTGCGATAGATGTCGATCAAGAGCACGGGATCACCGTCAACGTCCATGATCCAAGGAGGTCCTGGTTGAAAGGGGTAAGCATGCGCCAGGTACTCCGTCACCGCGTCCTCCCGGGTATCTCGTAGAAACACCATTACGTTGCGCATTCCATGCCCCTTGCCAATGGCGAAGCAGGACAGATCGGCGCCACAGAAGCTGTTGTGTACCGTAGGAAACTGGGCATAGGATATTCACTCGCTGGAGATGAGCAGGAAGGTGGGGACCGTTACAACGAGTCCCAGGGCAGCGCCAATCAAGGCGCGCAACCATCGCGTGAGGGGTTTGCCCTGGAACTCGGAGAATAGGTTGCTGAGGGCGGAAGTGAACAGCACGGCAAAGGCTGCGATGAGCGGCCCACCTACACACAAGTAGAAAGCCATGAGATAGCTCAACTTCTCATCGATCTCGGGAGAAAAATCCGGTCGAATAGAGATCCAAATGATGGAACCGAACGAACTGAGGAGGACAGAAAGAAACGTGGCGAGGGGAACCAGGGGAATGAGACGTTTCGAAGTCCGGCTGGGAGGCGCTGACGTGGACCGTGGAAGCGGCCTCGAGGCGAAGGTGGAAGGAGATCTGGCCAAGCCCTTCAGTTTGCGGATGAGCCAGCTGATCCCCGTGAAGAGCAAGAATATCAGTGCGACGATTAGTTCAATAGAGTCGGCTGTCTCCACTGGTACGGTCCTCCTGGCTCAGAGTTAGCCCTCATCTGCAGACACGACCGCAGGCACTCGTCTTCATCACCGCAGTCTTCAACGATGCCTTGGATACAGGCTTTGGCCATATAAAAACACCCGAATCGCACACGAGTCGGGCGCTGCAGGTTTGTTGAGACAGTGTGGCTTCCCCCGACGCCACAGCCCACCTTTGCGATCAGCGGGTCAGTGAACTGACGA
>CAZJUE010000305.1:0-2575 GCA_964549025.1 uncultured Anaerolineaceae bacterium
CCATGCCGCGCACGACCTCGTGACCCGGGATGTTCCCGAAGAGCACAAACGGCAGCAGCGCCAGGCCGGTCGACAGGGTGGTCATCGCGATCGGGGCAAGCCGTTCGCCCGATCCTCGCAAGACCAGCTCCGGTCCGAATTCACCGCCTCCCGCTAGCTCAAGGTCCTGGTAGTGCTTCACCAACATGATCTGGTAGCGCAGGGCAATACATAGGATCGTGAACAAACCAGCCAGTGAGAGCAAGTAGGATTGGCCGCCGCCACTCAAGGTGCCGGCCAGCACGCCGCCTGCCAAGGCCATCGGCAAAGTCAGGATGGCGACCAGGGCCATTCGCCAGCTGCGGGACGTCGCCTGCAACAGCAGAAATATCCCGAACAAAACCACTACCACGGAGATGACCAGGCGTTGTTGAGCCTCTTGCTGTGCGCTGTAGTCCCCCAACACCACCGCGTGGTATTCCAGCGGGAACGGAAAGCTCCTGATTGCCGCGCTCACATCTTGGGTCACCGCGACGACATTCCGCCCCTGCACATCAAAGATGACATCTAGGTAGGGCGAGACGCCCTCGCGCCGGATGACGGTCGGAGAGGAGGCGATGCGCACGTCGGCTACCTCTCCCAGGCGCACGTGGCCACCGCCGGGCGTGTCGATCAGCAGTTGGCCGATGTCCTCGATGCTGTCGCGGTTCTCCGGTGTGCTCCACACGACGACGTCGAAGACCTTCTGCTCCTCGAAGAGGCTGCCGACCTGAATGCCGGAGATCAGGGTGGCCGCAGCCCGGCGCACATCCCCAGGTTTGACGCCAAAGCGCTGGGCCGAAGCCAAGTCGACCTCGATCTCCACCGTCGGTTCATCGTCCGGCAGCACGATCTGCGGATCGACCACACCGGGGATGCCAGCCAAGACCTGCTGGAACTGTTCGGCCTGCGTTCGCAAGACCTGGTGGTTCTCGCCCAAGACGCGCAGCGTCAGGCCTTCCCCGGAGCTCGCCTGTGACTGTTCGATGACTTGCTGCAAATAGGTTTGGACGCGGCTGTCCAAACTCGAGTAGCTGCTCACCTTCTCTTCAATCGCGGTCAGCGTTGCGTCGTAGTCGGCTTGCGGATCGAGGTAGACCCATAACTCGGCGGTGTTCACGTTGACCACCCGGTCCCCAAAAACGGCTCGGCCCACGTGGGCGCTGACGTTGCGGACGCCGGAGATCGCGCTCAGATCGGTGCTGGCCTGAGAAACGAGCTGGTTCATTGCCTGGAGCGAAGTGCCCGCTCCGGACTGCAGTCTGATCGTGAGGTAGGGCTCCCGCAAGGTAGGGAGTAGTTGATCCGGGCGCAGGAATGGCAGTGCAACCAAGCCAGCCGCTACCAGGAGCATCGCAATGGCGTACGCTGCTCCCGGCTTCCGGACGATGCGTGACAAGCCCGCGCGGTAGCCACGCTGCAGCCAGGCTGCCACCCGGGATGGGCCGCGCTCGACGCGGTCACTGGATAGCAAGATCACGCTCAGGGCCGGCGTGATGATCAGGGCGACGACCATCGCCGCCAGAACCGCCAGCGCATAAGAGACGGCCAGCTCTTGGAACAACGCGCCGGTCGAGCCCGCCAACAGAAAGACCGGCACAACCAGCAGCACGGTAATCAACGTCCCGAAGAACATGACTCCGCGGGTCTCGGTCGCAGCTTCCAGAATGATGCGTCCGGCTGGCCTAGGACTGGAGGCTTGGCGATTCTGGCGCAAGCGCTGGGCGATGTGGGTGACGTCGATGGTGGCT
Source organism: uncultured Anaerolineaceae bacterium (assembly GCA_964549025.1). Taxonomy (GTDB): domain Bacteria; phylum Chloroflexota; class Anaerolineae; order Anaerolineales; family E44-bin32; genus JADFRG01. Next base: position 1,770 of record CAZJUE010000305.1, read on the forward strand.
TCATCGATAACGGCCCCCAGTGCGATGACCAGCCCCGCCAGGACCATAATGTTGAGGGTTGTCCCCCGCAGGTACAACACGTATAGCGCGGCGACCATAGAGGATGGGATGGCGACCAGGCTGATGGCAGCCGTTCGCAACCCGTACGACAGCGCGCCGAGCACCAGCGCCACCAGCACCGCCGCGATCAGTGTGGTTCGGCCGAGATTGGCCAGCGCCGTTTCGATGAAGGTCGCCGGCCGGTAGAGAGTGGCGTCGAAATCAATGCTGGCAAAGCCCGGCCGGAGCGCGTTCAGCGCCTGCTCGACGCCGCGGGTCACCTCCAGAGCATTGATCCCGGGTAGTTTCTCGATGACCAACAGCAGGCTGGGCTCGTCATTGACGCGCGCGTCGCCGATCAGCGGCTGGTGATCCTCCACAACCTCCGCCACGTCACCCAGTTGCAGCGCGGTGCCCTGGACCGGCACCTGGGCCAGCTCTTCGGGAGAGCTGATCGGCAGGACGTGCCAGACGCCCAGCCGCTGGTTGGGGGTGTCGATGAATCCGCCGCTACCCGGCGTGGAGGCTTCCAGAAAGCTCAACGATGACACCCAAAGCGCGTTGCCACTGGTTCTGACGACCTGTTGCAGGGTGACGCCCACGTCTCGCAACTGCTCTGGATCGACCTGCACCTGCAATTGTCGGTCGCGATTGCCCCAGATGGCCACATGGGCTACGCCGGGCACGCCCATCAGGCGAGGCGCGATCGTCCAGCGGGCGAGCACCGATATCTCGATCAGCGAGAGCTGCTCCGAGGAAAGGCCTAC
>CAZJUE010000305.1:2585-3217 GCA_964549025.1 uncultured Anaerolineaceae bacterium
CTACGATCATGAACCGACTGGTCGATGACAGGGGCTGGATCATGGTCGGCGGCTTGGACACATGCGGCAGACCAACCGCCGACTGGGCGATGCGCTCCGCTACCAGTTGCCGACCGCGGTAGAGATCCGTCCCCGGCTCGAAGTAGACCACCACCGACGACAGTCCGGGGATGGACTCGGAGCGAATGACGTCCAGCCAGGCCACGCCGGCCAGCAGGTCCTGCTCCATCGGGACGGTGATCATCTGCTCGACTTCCTCGGCCGAGAGCCCGAGGGCTTCAGTTTGGATTTCCACGTATGGAGGAGCAAACTCGGGCAGTACGTCCACCGGCATGTTGCGCAGTTGGGCGATGCCGAATGCCAGAACCGCCGCGCCGACGACAATCACCAGATAGCGAAACTGGATGCTAGTTGCGATGATCCCGCGCATCCTGTCACCTCCCGCACGGTTGTCTCGATCTCAAACCGGGCAATCGCCAGCAGAAACGATCCGTGTGCACGTACCGTCTCCGTGGGCAGGCTATCGACCAAAGACGTGACGGCCGCGCATATGCGGCTGCTCTGGCTGAGCGCTGGTTGCTGTGGGGGATGAGCCGATCAGGGGCTGTGCCCGTATCAGGCTCACGAGCCTG
>CAZJUE010000306.1:0-3177 GCA_964549025.1 uncultured Anaerolineaceae bacterium
GCTCGTAACGCTGCTGCGGAAGCCGGGCTTCATCGTGCTGTCCTTCGTCCTTCCACTGCTCGGCGTGGGGATCCTGGCCGCCGCCACGCTGAGCGGTTCGGAGCGGGCAGTCGACGAGCCGGTGGAAGCCCCTGCCGATGAGATCGAGCCAGAGGGCTACATTGACCTGGCCCGGATTATTCAGAAGCTGCCCGAGGACGTGCCGCCGGATGCGTTGAAGGAGTTTGCCAGCGAGTCGCAGGCTCGGGAAGCGTTGGCTGCGGGTGAAATCGGTTCCTATTATGTCGTTCCAGCCGAATTTCTGGCCACCGGTGAGCTGCAGTACATCCATCCAACGGTCAACCCATTGGGATCATTGGGGCAGGACTGGGTGATGCGCCGGGTGTTGACCTACAACCTGGTCGGCGGCGATCCCACGCTTCTAGATCGGATTTGGAACCCGATCACCACCCAGTCGATAGATCTGGCCGCGGCAGAACAGCAACCGGGCGGCGCTTGCGACCGCCCCAACGCCAATTGCGAATCCAACGAGCTGGTCAGCCTGATGCCGATGATGCTGCTGATCTTCCTCTTTATCGCTCTGACCAACGGATCTTCACTGCTGATGCGCAACATCAGCCTGGAGAAGCAGAACCGGATGATCGAGATCCTGACTTCCTCGTTGAGCCCGCTGCAGGTGATGACCGGCAAGATCGCCGGGCTGGGGACCGCCACGCTGATTGCCTTCGGCATGTGGATGGGGTCGGCCGCGATCGCGCTGCGGTTGGGAGATTCAGTGCAGTACTTCCCGCCCGGCTTTTCGGTCCCCGGCGATCTGGTCCCCTGGGCGGTGGTGTTCTTCCTGCTGGGTTTCGGGCTGTACGCCAGCCTGGCAGCCGGCATCGGCGCCTTGGTCCCCAACCTGAAGGAATCGACCGGAGCAACCTGGCTGATCATGGCCCCGATGCTGGTGGGTTATCTAGTCGGAATCTTCGCCATCGATCAGCCGCACAGCCTGTTGATGACGGTGCTGAGCTTGATTCCGTTCACCTCGCCCATGGTTATGGTCCAGCGGCTGGGTGTGGGCGGGGTACCAGTGTGGCAGCCGTATGTGGCAGCAACGTTTGTCGGGCTCACGCTGGCGCTGGCGATCTGGATCGCCTCCCGCCTGTTCCGCGCGCAGAACTTGCTTTCCGGGCAACATTTCTCGCTGCGCCGGCTGATGGGCGCCATCGTGGACTGACATTCCCGGAAACGGCTTGACAAAATGCTTATTTGCGTCTAAAAATAGATTTAGTATCACCTAAATATCTATTCGCCAGCATGTAGGCGAATTGAGGGAGCATGCTCATGGAGAATGGTTTAGCGATCCACGCGAAAGGCTTGCAGAAGTCCTACGGCTCGGTCGAGGCCCTGCGGGATGTGAACCTATCGGTGCGGCGCGGCGAGATCTTCGGCTTCTTGGGTCCCAACGGCGCCGGCAAGACCACCACCATCCGCTGTATGCTGGACCTGATCCGGCCCAACGGCGGCGAATTGCAGGTGCTGGGCATCGATCCACAGCGCGATCCTATGGCGGTTCGCCAGCGGGTTGGCTATCTGCCGAGCGAGCCGCAAGTTGAGGGCAATCTGACCGGAGAGAGCGCGCTACGCTACTTCAGCGCGTTGCGCGGTGCGCGTTTCGACCGGCAATACGTTGCCGGGTTGGCCGAGCGATTGGAACTCGACCTGGACCGCCAGGTCAAGAATTTGTCGCACGGCAACAAGCAAAAGGTGGCCGTGGTGGCGGCACTGATGCACCACCCAGAACTGTTGATCATGGACGAGCCGACCACCGGGCTGGATCCATTGATGCAGCAAGAGGTGCTGCGCTTGGTGCGTGAAGCTCAGTCGGAAGGCGCCACGGTATTCTTCTCTTCGCACATCATCAGCGTGGTAGAGCGCTTGGCACAGCGCGTTGGCATCATCCGGCAAGGCGTGGTGGTGGAAGTGGCGGAGACACAAGACCTGATCGGCCGTGCGCTGCGACGGGCGCGCATCCGTTTCAGCAGGGCGATCGATCCGTCGCGCTTTGCTGAACTGCCCGGCGTGGAGTTGATCAGCACCAACGCCAATTCAGAGATCGTGCTGCAGGTGACCGGAAACATGCGCACACTGATCAACGCGCTGGCAGATGCGCCGCTGATCGACATCGACACCGAACGCCCCTCGCTGGAAGAGCTTTTCTTGGCTTACTACGAGGGCGACGATATGGAGAGCATGCAATGAGTGCGGTATTTCGCTATGCAATGAGCCGCTCACGCGGGCAAATCATTGGTTGGGGTCTGACACTATTTCTGCTGGCGGCGATGATGGTCAGCTTTTACGACACCATCGCCGAGGACCAAGCACAGTGGCAGGAATTGCTGGAAATCTATCCGGAAGAGCTGCTGGCCTTCTTCGGAGGGGTTATGGACTTCACCACTCCAGAAGGATTCCTATCAGTGGAATTCTTCTCCTTCATGCCACTGGTGCTGGGGGTCTATGCCATTCTGTCCGGGGGCGGACTGGTGGTCGAAGACGAAGAGGCTGGCCGGATGGACCTAATCCTTGGTCAGCCTGTGCGCCGCCGGTCGCTGTTCTTCGGGCGGTTGCTGGGATTCGTGACAACCACTTTGCTGATCTGCTTGATGGGCTTGGTCGGCATCATGCTCAGCACCACCTGGAGCGCGATGGAGCTCGGCTGGTGGACCGTCACCAAACCGTTCCTTTCGCTCTTGGCCGCCGTTCTATTTTTCGGGACTCTGGCGCTGGTGCTCAGCCTGCTGTTGCCCTCGCGCCGCATGGCGGGAATGCTTGCCGGAGTGGTGCTGGTGGCCGGTTTCTTCATCACCGGCCTTGCCGAGCTCTCCGATAGCATCGAGACCGTGGCCAAGCTATCCCCACTCAGCTACTACCAGGGTGGTCAGGCGATGGACGAGCTCAACCTCGGCTGGCTGCTGTTGCTGCTCGGCGTCGCAGTGATTTTTGTGCTCGTTGCCTGGTGGCGATTCGAGCAGCGCGAAATCCGAGTCGGGGGTGAGGGCGGTTGGCAGCTGCCTTTCCGCCGCCGGCGCCCGCCCGAGCCTCAACCGGTGGAAGCGATCGCCAGCATGGACTGAGGCGGCGCCGCCGCAATTCAGCGCAAGAGAGTTGCAGGGCCCGGCAAGCGCCGGGCTC
>CAZJUE010000307.1:0-3125 GCA_964549025.1 uncultured Anaerolineaceae bacterium
GAGGAGATGGGTGCGGCGTTGTCGGCGGCCGATCTGGTGGTCTCGCGGGCCGGCGCGGCCGCGCTGGGGGAGTACCCGCTGTACGGCTTGCCGGCGGTATTGGTTCCGTACCCCCATGCCTGGCGCTATCAACGCGCCAATGCGGGATATCTGGTGGAAAGGGGAGCAGCGGTTCAGCTGCGAGACGAGAGTTTGGCACGAGACCTGCTACCTGAGGTGCGGAGGTTGCTGAGCGATCCGGAGCGGCTGGAGCGCATGGGAGAGGCCATGCGCGGCTTGGCGGTTCCCGGCGCAGCGCAGGCGATCGCCGCTGAGCTCGAGCGGCTGGTGGCACATGGTTAGCCTGACCGTGCTGTTCGGCATGCTGGTGGTGCTATTCGGCATCATCGGCGCCATGCGCGGCTGGGCCAAAGAGCTGCTGGTGACCAGCGCGGTGGTGTTGGGGCTGTTTCTCAACGCCATCCTGGAGAACTACATCCAGGGTTACCGCAGCGGGCTGGAAGCGCAGCCGGCGATGACCGCTTTCCTGGTGCGCAGCGGCTTGCTCGCTCTGCTGGCCTTCTTCGGCTATCAGACTCCGAAGATCCAGGCGCTGCAGCCGAAGCTGGTGCGCGAGCGTTTTGAAGAGGTGCTGCTGGGGCTGTTCATGGGATTGCTGAACGGCTACCTGGTGATCGGCTCGATTTGGGCCTATTTGCACAGCGCGGGCTACGACATCACCGATCTGGTGGTGGCCCCGCAAGGAGAACTGGCAGAACAGATCAATGGACTTATCAGCTACATGCCGCCGGACCTGCTTCCGATCCCGCACATTTTCTTCGCGGTCGGGGTGGTGTTCGTCTTCATCATCGTCGTGTTTGTATGACCCGGCATGTGCATTTTGTCGGAATTGGTGGGGCAGGGCTGTCTGCGATCGCAAGGATTTTGTTGGAGAGGGGTGAACGCGTGACTGGATCAGATCAGGTGAGGACGCCGTTCGCGGAAATGCTGATGGCCGAGGGTGTGGCGATCAGCATCGGGCACGAGGCCGAGGCGGTAAACGGCGCCGATTTGGTGGTCGCTTCCTCCGCCATCCCGGCCGACAATCCGGAGCTGCTGGCAGCCGAAGCGCAGGCCATCCCGGTCATGCGCCGCCCGGCTTTCCTGGGGGAGTTGGTCGAGGGCTTCCAGACCATCGCGGTGGCTGGCACCCATGGCAAGACCACCACCACCGCCATGCTGGCCTGGCTGTTCGAGCAAGCCGGCTTGCGGCCCAGCTTTATCGTCGGCGGCATCCCGGCCGACCTGGGCGTCAATTCGCGCCACGGCCAGGGACCGTATTTCGTGATCGAGGCCGATGAGTACGACCGCACCTTCCTCGGCCTGCACCCGCGTGCCGCCATCGTGACCAACGTCGAGCACGACCATCCGGACCACTACCCGACCGCGGAAGAGTTCCGGACCGCCTTTCAGCAGTTCGTCGACCAGGTCGGTGAGCTGCTGGTGGTGTGCGCCGACGACCCGGGGGCGGCGGCGCTCGAACATGCGAACGTGGTGACCTACGGCCTGAGCAAGGATGCCGATTGGCGGGCCGAGGAGTTGCGCGCTAACAGCGCCGGTGGATCGGATTTTCTGGTGATCCACGGCGGCGAGACCATGGGATTGATTCGGCTGCGGCTGCCGGGCGTGCACAACGTGCGCAACGCTCTGGCGGCGCTGTCGGTGGCCGACCATTACGGCGTCAGCTTCGGCTCGACCCGCTCGACGCTGGCCGAATTCCACGGTGTGGGGCGGCGCTTCGAGCTGGTGGGCGAGGCCGGCGGCGTCACCGTGATCGACGATTACGCGCATCACCCGAGCGAGGTGAGAGCCACCCTGGCGGCGGCCCGCCAACGCTACCCGGAATCGGAGATCTGGGCGGTCTTCCAGCCGCACACCTACAGCCGCACGGCGGCCTTCGCCGACCAGTTGGCGAGCGCCTTCGAGCAGGCCGACCATGTGATCGTGACTGAAATCTACGCTGCCCGCGAGCAGCCGGATCCAGAGGTGACCGGCGAGTGGCTGGCGGGGCAGCTGGCCAATCCCGATGTGCGGTTCGTTCCCACGCTGGACGGCGTGCTGGAACAGCTGCGGGGGAAAGTCGGAGCGGACTCGGTGGTACTGACGCTCAGCGCCGGCGACGCGGACCGCGTCGGCCGGGAGCTGCTTGCCAGCCTCGAGTCCCAAGCGAAAGGGGAGTCGGATGACTAACGATGAGGGACGGCGTGCGCTCGAGCAGGATCGCAAGGTGGAACTGAAAATGCGCATTGCGATGAAACGGCTGCATGGGCAGATGCCTGGCGGGAAGCTGGTGATCGATCCCGACAGCAAGCCCAAGCCGGAAGCGCTCGGACGCCTGATCGCCAAAGTCCGCAGCCTGTGAGCGTTGGCGGACCAAAGCTCGGGTCACGCGGCATTCGTCCAGCTGCGCCGGGATTTTCCGGGGGCGCTGCAGGTCGATGTACCGCTGGCCGGCTACACCGCCGCACGCATCGGCGGCCCGGCCGAGCACCTGCTGACCGTCGAGTCGGCCGACGAGCTCGAGCGAGCGGTCCGCATGCTGTGGGAGCTGCAGCTGGACTATCTGATTTTGGGAGGCGGCTCAAACGTGTTGGTCGCTGACCAGGGAGTGAGCGGAGTAGTGGTCTTGAATCAGGCGCGGGCGGTGGAGTTTGACCAGACCGGCGTGCACGCCGAATCCGGCGCTTCCATCGGAACCATCGCCCGGCGGGCGGTGGAGCGCGGGCTGGCCGGCCTGGAATGGGCCGGCACCGTCCCGGGCACCGTTGGCGGGGCGGTGGTCGGCAACGCCGGTGCCCACGGCGGCGATACCGCCCGCTCGCTGGAATACGCCGAGATCCTGGTGCGCCCCGCCTCCGGCGGGAAAGGCCCCGGCACTGGCGGGACCAGCCCCGCTTCCGGCGAGACGGGCGCCCGCGTGCAATGGGATGCCGAGCGACTGGAGTTCGGCTACCGCACCAGTTGGCTGAAGCGCCATCCGGGTCAGGCGGCGGTGTTGGGGGCGCGTTTCAATCTGGAGCTATCCGACCCGGAAAGCACCAAATCCAAGCTGGCCGGGTTCGTCGAGCACCGGCGGCAGACGCAGC
>CAZJUE010000308.1:0-3103 GCA_964549025.1 uncultured Anaerolineaceae bacterium
AGCCGCCTCGCGTCTCGGTATCGACCACCCCTGCGATCTCGATGCGCTCGAGGACGCCGCCGACGACATCGTCCGTCCATTGCAGGACCGTCCCGTACGCGTCGATCGCGAAACCCTGACCCTGGGCTACGCGGGGGTGTATTCCAGCTTCTTGCGCCACGCCGAGACCATTGCCGAGCGCTACGACATCGACGCACGCAGCGTGCTGGTGGAAGCGGGCCGCCGCGGCATGGTCGGTGGTCAGGAAGACATGCTCGTCGACATCGCGCTGGATCTGCTTGCCCATGATCAATCGCAGCCTCCTGCGGTCGACGATGACGCGACGGCCGATGTCTGAGACGTCCTTCTCCCCAGGTGCCGATCTGCCGACGGGCCGGTGGGGGCACCGTGGAGTGCTCGTCGCCATGTGCCTGGCGCTCATCCTTGTCGTCGCCTCGGTATCCGCGCTCAACCTCGCGCTCCCCGACCTGGCGATCAGTCTCGGGGCGGACAACACAGCACTGACCTGGATCGCCGACGGCTACACCGTTGCGCTCGCGGCCCTGGTTCTCCCACTCGGAGCCGTCGGCGACCGTATCGGCAGGCGATCAGTGCTCATCGTCGGGGCGATCGTCTTCGGTGGCGCTTCGCTGGCAGCCGCTTACGCCGATACAACGAGCACCCTGATCGCTGCACGAGTCGTGATGGGCGTGGGCGCAGCGATGATCATGCCCGGCACACTGTCGACGATCACTGCGACCTTCCCACCCGAGCAGCGCAGCAGAGGCGTGGCGATCTGGTCGGGATTCGCTGCGGCCGGAGCGATCATCGGCATGCTCGTCGCCGGAAGTCTGCTCGAAAGCTGGGGATGGGAATCGATCTTCATCACGAGCGCCGTCGTCGGCGTGGTGGCCGCGGTCGCCGCCGCAGCCCTGGCGCCGAACACCCGTGATCGCGACCCGCAGAGATTCGATGTGATCGGTGCGCTCGCAACATCTATCGCAATCGGCACGCTGGTCTTCGCGATCATCGAAGGCAACGACCGCGGCTGGACGACTCTCCCTGTCCTCATCTGTGCGGGAGTCTGCGTTCTCGGTTTCGTTGTGTACGCGGTCCAAGGAACGCGCACCCAACACCCTCTGCTCGACCCCCAGTTGTTCGGGCTCCCCGGATTCCGAGCGGGCGCGATCGTGGTGCTGACCCAGTTCATGGCAATCTTCGGGTTCTTCTTCGTGGGGTTGCAGTACCTGCAACTCATCCTCGACTACAGCCCACTGCTGGCGGCGATCGCGTTGATCCCTGTGGCAGCAGTGGTGATGCCGACTGCCACAATCACTCCGCGCCTGGCGTCGTGGGTGGGCCTGAAGTATGTGATGGCCGCCGGGCTGGCGCTCATTGCGGTGGGCCTGCTCTGGATTTCACGCCTGCACGTGGACTCCGGGTACGGCCCGTTTCTGGGCGGCCTGATCGTGGCCGGTCTCGGCATCGGTGTGGCCAGCTCCACGGGTACCAGCGCCATCGTCGGTTCCCTCACACGTGACCATCAAGGCGTCGCGTCCGCCATGAACGACACCACGCGCGAGGTCGGTTCGGCTGTCGGGATCGCGATCATGGGCTCGGTGTTCTCCAGCCAGTACAGCAACCACCTGCCTGACCTCACCACGCTTCCCGCCCAGGCTGCTGATGCAGTCCGCGACTCGGCCGCCGGGGGTCTGGCCGCCGCGGAACAACTCGGCGGTCCACCAGGTGCGCAACTCGGTGCCGCGGTTCGCGGCGCATTCATCGACGGTATGTCGGCGTCGATGATCTCGGTTGCGGTCGTACTGTTCGTCGCTGCGATCGGATGCGCGTTCAAAGCTCCTCGACAACAACCCGACAGCGACGCCACCGATAACCGGTGAGTCACACCTGGCCACCTGATATCCGAGCCCAGCCGAGATCGTCGATCTCGACGTAGTCACCAGTTCATTTCCCGAAAGGCCCATAGCCGATGACCACCACCCCGAATCCGTCCTCGCCCAGTAACATTGAGGCCCCGTCCGCCGTGAGTCGTCGATCACTACTCATCGGTGCCGGCGCGGTGGCTGCCGGAGCCGCGGTTGCGACAAGCGCTGCACCAGCGGTGGCTGCACCTGCTCCTTCGGGGCGCTACCGGATCGACCTCCACGCCCATTTCCTCCCACCGGAGTACCGTGCCGCCCTGCTCGAACATGGCCACTTCACCATCGGCGGCTACCCCACCCCACAATGGTCGCCGGAATCAGCGATCGACTTCATGGACCGATGGGGCATTCAATCCCAGGCACTGTCGGTGTCCGACCCGGGCGTGTCCTTTCTGCGTGGCAAGGAAGCCCGCGATCTTGCCCGCTACTGCAACACCTACGCCGCCCGACTCTTCCGAACCCATCGCACCCGCTTCGGCGCGTTTGCCGTGCTGCCCATGCCAGACGTCGCGGCCTCGATCGGCGAACTCGAATACGCACTCGACACCCTCCACCTCGATGGCGTGGTGTTGTTGTCCGCGTACGACGGCGTCTATCTCGGCGATCCGCGGTTCGAGCCGCTCATGGCGGCGCTCAACCGCCGAAAGGCGTTCGTGTTCGTCCACCCGGCCGCCATCCCCGACAGCGCCAAACCCTCACTCCCACTTCCGGACTTCCTCGAGGAGTTCACTTTCGACACAACCCGCGCAGCAACCCTGATGCTCGCCGGCGGCACTCTGCGCCGCTACCCCGGCATCCGGTTTCAACTCTCCCACGCCGGCGGGACGCTGCCATTCCTGTCATGGCGCATCGGCGTCCTTGCCGAAACACCCGTCGGCACCCATTGGCCAGCCGGCGTTCCGCGTCCCTCAGCCCTCGACGTCCAACAACTGATCCGCACGTTCTACTTCGACACCGCCCTGAGCGCGTCCGAAGCTGCAATGCGATCGGTGCTGGCGGTCGCACCGCGTTCCCAGATCGTCTTCGGCTCCGACTGGCCCTTCAGCCAAACCGTCTTCCTCGAGGGGAGCGGCGACCCCGCTCGTGGATTGAGCGATGTCTTCGACGCCGGCCAACGCTACGAGATCGAACGCATCAACGCGCTGCGGCAACTGCCCCGTTTGCGCGCTGCCGTGAGCTGA
>CAZJUE010000309.1:0-3072 GCA_964549025.1 uncultured Anaerolineaceae bacterium
ACAGCATGCGATCGATAAAGGGGTAAGCCAGGCTGTTCAAGCCGCCGGGCGCCCGCGAAACGGTCGCCTGTCGTCCGAAGAAGTAAGCCACCAGCCAGGCCAGCCACGGAGGAAAGGACGACAGCAGCGCGATGCCGCTGAAGGTGGTGGCCCCGCTCAATACCCCTTTGCCGCGCCAGACGGTGCGCTTTCCCAGGCTAATGCCGATCCAGAAGGCGATCAAAGTGCCGGGTAGGAAAACCAGAATGGTGGGCGGCAGGCTGATCCGAATATAGCGCGCCACCGAGAACCCGTAGCCGGAGGTCCCCAGGTTTCCCTGCAGCAGCCGGCTGAGCCAATTCCAGTAGCGCACATGCAGCGGCTGATCCAGGCCGAGTTGGACGCTCAGCGCAGCCCGTTCGCTGGAATCCAGGAAGAAGGCAAATTGCGAAATGAAGTCGCCCGGCATGACGATTTGAATCAGAAAAAACATCAAGCTGACGAACAGGAACAGCTTGAGCACACTCAGCAGCGACTGGTGGAGGATGTAGCGACGCACGGCGCCCGAGGACCTTGCGCAGAGTGTAGCGGAACTCCTGCACCGCGTCCCCCTCCGAAATGAGGGTGGATGCGGGATCGGGAAGGGTCGGCCGCGGCAGGCGCGACCGCGATGATTAGCTGGGGATCAAGCTGAGCTCATGGGCGCGGCGCGATGCCTGGGTGCGGTTGTGCACGCCCAGTTTGCGGTAGATGTTGGCGGTGTGCCACTTGGCGGTGCTGTCGGCGATTCTCAGCTCCTGGGCGATTTTGCGGTTGGTGGCGCCGGCGGCCAGCAACGCCAGCACGTCCAGCTCACGCTGACTGAGCGGTTCCACGAAGGCGAACGCTCCGTCGCCATCCGACTGGTGCTCGGGGATCGCTCGGTCGGGGTCGGTAGCCGCCAACAGGCTGCTGACGTATCCCTCCTGCACCCGGTCCAGCGCCGGTCGCCCGCTCTTCAGGAGTGCCTCCAGCAAGCTCACCACCGGGCGACCCTCATCCAGGAAGATCCGCTGGTAGCCGCGCGGCTGTCCGAGGTCGATCGCCTGACGCAGCAATCCCAGCGCTCGGTCGCGCTCCGAAAGCGCTTGTGCAGCGATCGCCTGCAGAACCAGGCACTCGATCTGCGATCGCACCCGCCCCTGCTCGGCGGCAACTGCTCGCCACCGCTCAAGGAACTCCAGCGGCTTGGCCGGTTGGCCGAGCGCGATCAACGCCCGTGACAGCACAAACACCTCGATTTCGTGCAGGTAATCTGGCGCCTGATCGGGTTCGATGCCCGCCGCCTGTTGCCACCGTGAGATCTCCGCCCGGGATACATTGGGCAGCCGAAAGCGCACCAGAAGCGCCTCGGCTTCCGCCCCCAATTCGTCGGAGTTGAGCCGCGCGGCAAGGCGCCGCGCTTCGGCCGCCGCCTGAATTGCGGGCCGTGACCGCCCAACCGAGCGATGCAGGCGGGCCAGTTCCAACCGAGCCTCGCCCTGCAAGGCCGCCGAGTCGGTGCGCCCCAACGCGGCGAGACCATCCTCGATCGTCCGCACGGCTTGCTCCAGCTCGCCGCGCTCCCGCTGCAAACCGCCCAGCGCGGCCACCAACCGGCCATGCAGTCCGCCGGTGTAGCGCGTATCGGCATAGTCGAGCGCCTCTTGCAGCAGCTCCTGCGCCTGGTCCAGCTCCCCCAGGTCGCTCAGGCTGGCGGCCAGGTAGTAGACCGCGGTGTTGTAGACCAGGTATTGATCGCGTGCCCGGCTCAATACAATGGCACGCCGAAACGGCTTGATTGAGGCCTGAACCTCACCGGTCATTCGCTCCGCCGTGGCCAGGTAGGTCTCGATCAGCTCTTCGGCTGGCTGGGCCGGCAGGTGGCTGAAATCTTCCTTGGCTTTCATCGCATAGTATTGGATGGCGGCCCGATCGTTCTTGAGCCCGGCCAGCAGCATCCGAACACAGGCCGCCATGCCCGAGAAGAAATCCGGATCGAATCCCTCAGGCGGCCCACCGGCGGCCAGTTCAGCGACGCGTGCCTCCGCCTGAGTCAGGTACGCCTCCACCGCCTGGTCCGGCTCATGAGCCAGCGCCGCCGTCCAGGCCCGCAGCATTGGAAGGTTCGGCCAGCGTTCGGTCACTTCCGGCGGCAGCTGCTCGAGCCACCCGGCTAGCGCGGTTTTCTGTCCGCTGGCCAGCATTGGCGGCCCCCTCTGCGCGATCATCTGTGCGGCGCGCTCCGGATTAGCGGACTCAAGCGCGTGGCGAACGGCGAGATGGAAGTCACCGCGATCCCAGAACCATTCACTGGCCTTCCGGTGCAATTCAGATCGCGTATCCGGCGTCAGATGGGAAAGCTGGCCGCGCAGGAACTCCGCAAACTGGGAATGGAAGCGATACCAGCCGCCGGCGCGGTCCTCGGCGACCAGGAACAGGTTCTCCCGTTCGATCTGCTCCAGCATCGCCAGCGGCTGGTCAATGCCAGTTACCACCCGACACAGCTCAGGCGAAAACCGCTCCAGGATCGAGAGTCTCAACACGAATTCGCGAAGCTCAGGCGGCTGGTGTTGCAGCACTTCGGCAGCCAGGTAATCGAACGCCAGTTGCTGGCCGGCGGCGAAGGCTCGCTCCCAGTTTTCCAGGTCGGGCGCACCGGCCAGGCCGGTGAGCTGCAAACCCATCGGCCACCCGCCGGTGGCCTCGACGATCCAGTTCAGCTGATCAGTGGTGATCGAACGCTCCATCACCTCGGAGAAGAAGGCCGCCGCCTCGTCAGCGCTGAATGCCAGCTCGCGGCTGCCGATTTCGAGCAGTTGATCGGCGGTCCGCAGCTTGGCCCAGGGGAGCAGTTGGCGATCGCGCCCAGAAACCACCAGTGCAAGCTGCTCCGAATGCTGTTCCAGCAGGGTGGCGAGGAAATCGCGCGCCGCTCGGGACCGGACCCAGTGCAGGTCATCCAAGACCAGAGCGATGCGCTCCGGAAGCTCCGCCAGCCCGTTTAGCAGCTGCGTTCCGACGGACTCCGGCGAGGCCAATTCGGGTGCCGCGAGCATCTTGCCTGCATCCGCA